>CAYXWB010000001.1:0-69177 GCA_964468515.1 uncultured Bradymonadales bacterium
TAGCGCGCGCGCGCTTTGCATGAGGGTCAGCCGAGGTCGACCGGGCCGGAGCTCACGAGCTCGGCGCTAGCGTTGTCCTCGTACTTGGCAAAGTTCTTGCGGAACAGGCCGACGAGCTTCTTGGCGGTCGCATCATAAGCGGCGGCGTCGGACCAGGTGGCCTGTGGCGAGAGGACGTCTTCGGGGACGCCGGGGCATGTGGTGGGGACGTTGAGGTTGAAGTAGTCGTCATGGGTGGTGGGGACGTCGAGCAGCGCGCCGCTGTGGATGGCGTCGATGATGGCGCGCGTGTGCTTGAGGCTGATGCGCTTGCCGCTGCCATAGGCGCCGCCGATCCAGCCCGTGTTGACGAGCCAAGCTTGGGAGCCGTGCTCGCGCAGCTTCTGGGCCAACATCTGCGCATAGCGGGTGGGGTGCCAGACGAGGAATGCCGCGCCAAAGCAGGCCGAGAAGGTCGCCTCGGGCTCGGTGACGCCGACCTCCGTGCCCGCGACCTTGGCGGTATAGCCGCTGATGAAGTGGTACATCGCCTGCTCGGGGGTGAGCTTGCTCACAGGCGGCAGCACGCCGAACGCGTCACAGGTCAGGAAGATGATGTTCTTGGGGTGCACCGTCACGCAGGGGATCTGCGCGTTGGGGATGAACTCGATCGGATAAGAGGTGCGGGTGTTCTCGGTGAGCGCCTTGCTGGTCCAGTCGACCTCGCGCGTCTCCTCGTCGTAGACCACGTTCTCCAGCACCGCGCCGTAGCGGATGGCCTGGAAGATCTCCGGCTCGTTCTCGGCCGAGAGGTTGATGGTCTTGGCGTAGCAGCCGCCCTCGATGTTGAACACGCCAGTGTCGGTCCAGCAGTGCTCGTCATCGCCGATGAGCTTGCGATCGGCGTCGGCGCTGAGCGTGGTCTTGCCGGTGCCAGACAAGCCGAAGAACAGCGCGGCGTCGTCGCTGTCGCCCACATTACAAGAGCAGTGCATCGACAAGACGCCATCGCGCGGCATGAGGTAGTGCATGAGCGTGAAGACGCCCTTCTTCATCTCGCCAGCGTACTGCGTGCCCAAGATGACCAGCTCATGGGAGGCGAAGTTGAGCGCCACGCAGGTGGGGCCGGTGACGCCCTCCACGCTCGCATCAGCGCTCTGCTCACCCGCGTTATAGATCACATGATCCGGCTCGCCGAAGCTCGCGAGCTGCTCGGGCGTGGGGCGGATCAGCATGTTGTGCATGAACAGCGCATGATAAGGGCGCGCGCAGATGACGCGGATCTTGAGCTGGTGGGCAGGATCCCAGCCCGCGAAGCCGTCGATCACATACAAGCGCTCGCGCTGGCCCAAGAAGTCCACGGCGCGCTGACGCACCGCCTTGAACGACTCAGGGGAGAGCTTGATGTTAACCTTGCCCCACCAGACGTGATCGCTGCTGGATGGCTCATCGACCACGCGCTTGTCTTGGGGGCTGCGGCCCGTCTTCTCGCCAGACAGCGAGACCAGCGCGCCGGTGGAGGTGATGGCCGCGCCATCGCGCAACAGCGCGTCCTCGTAGAGTCGCGCGACCGAGGGGTTGCGCAACACCGTGGTGGCTTGAAGTCCATAGGCGTCACGAAGGTTCAGTTGTTCGCTGCTCATCAGAAAGCACCCTGATCCGTTCGGTTGACCACCTCAGGTCCCAAGCGTGACCCCTGTCGGTGGCGAGGAGATCGGCGCGCGAGCGCGTCGATCGCTATAGAGATGAATGAACGCTCATTCTGTCCCCCCCACACCTCATGCGCTCACACAGCACAGCTACAAGGGGGAGATCAAAAGCTCGACACCTTTGGCGGCGCGGCTAGCCCCAACCGCCTCAGCCCACCCCGCACATCATGGCCCAGAACACGGCGCTCATCGGCATGGCTGAGGCGCCATCGACCGCCACCGTGGTGCCGGTGATGTAAGCCGCAGCGTCGGAGACGAGGAACACGGCGACCATGCCCATCTCATCGGCGCTGGAGAAGCGGCGCAGCGGCAGCATGGCGAGCATCTTGTCGCGGGCGCCCTCGGGCATCAGGCGCTTCATGCCCTCGGTCTCCTCGACGCCGCCAGGCGTCAAGCCCACGACGCGCACCCCCAAGGGCCCCCACTCCAGCGCTAGGTCCTGCGTCATCTTGTCGATGGCGGCCTTGGCCGCGCCCACATGCACCTGCAAGGGGGTGGGCATGAACGCCTGCGGCGCGGAGATGTTCAGCACCACGCCGCGACGCGCGAACAGGTGCTCAGCGCACAGCCGGCACGCGTTAAAGGTGCCGCGCGTGTCGATGTCGAGCACGCTGCGAAAGCCGTTGGGGCTGAGCTGGGCGGCGGGCGTGAGGAAGTTGCCTGCGGCACCATTGACCAAGATGTCGATGTGACCAAACGCGGCGATGGTCTGATCGATGGCTGACTGGAGCTGATCGACCTCGCGCACATCGGCGGCGAAGCCGCGCGCGCGGGAGCCATCGGGGCTGAGCTGGGCGGCGGCGTCATCGAGCTTCTGCTGGGTGCGGCTCACCAGCGCGACGCTCGCGCCGTGGGCCACGAGCTGGCGCGCGATGCCGAGGTTGATGCCGCTGCCACCGCCGGTGATCAGCGCGACCTTGCCAGCCAAGATGTCGTCCTTGAAGATGCTCATGGCCCAAGCTCCTTGAAGCGCTCAATGCAGGTCAAACGACACATGCGCGCGCGGCGCGTTCTTCGTGATGCGCGCCAAACTAGACGCGCGCGCGTCAGCGGGTCAAGGCCCATTTCCCCCCACAGGCGACTCGTCACGCAGGGGTGGGCTCAGGCGAGCGCGCCCTCGTCGATGCTGTACTTCTCCAGCTTGTAGTACAGCGCGCTGGGCTTGATCCCGAGCAGGCGCGCCGTCTCCGTCTTGACGCCCTGCGCCTTGCGATAAGCGCGCAAGATCAGCTGATGCTCCAGCTCATCGAGGATATCAGGCAGCGCGCGCGCGCCGTCAAGCTGCGGCAGCGCGTCCACGCGCGACACCCCCGTCACCGACGGGGGCAGGTCCGTGGCGGCGATCTGATCGCCCTCAGCGAACACCATCGCGTGCTCCAGCACGTTCTCCAGCTCGCGCACGTTGCCTGGCCAGCGATAACACAGCAGCGCCTGCATCGCCTCCGAGGAGACGCCGCGCACTTGGCTGCGCGTGCGATCAGCGAGCTTCGCGACGAAGTGATCCACCAACAGCGGGATGTCCTCGCGGCGATCGCGCAAGGGCGGCAAGCTCAGCGGGATGATGTGCAAGCGGTAGAACAGATCCTCGCGAAAGCGCCCGGCGGCGACCTCCGCTTGCAGATCCTTGTTCGTCGCCGTCACGATGCGCACGTCCACATGCAGCGTCTCCTCGCCGCCGACGCGCTCGATCTGGCGCTCCTGAATGACGCGCAACAGCTTGAGCTGGATCGCCGGGCTGATGTCGCCGATCTCATCAAGGAACAAAGTGCCCTGATGGGCCAGCTCAAAGCGCCCGAGCTTGCGCCGATGCGCGCCAGTGAACGCGCCCTTCTCGTGACCGAACAGCTCACTCTCCAGCAGGCTCTCAGCCAGCGCCCCGCAGTTGACCTTGATGAACGGCCCCTGCGCGCGCGCGGACTGGTCGTGGATCGCGCGCGCCACCAGCTCCTTGCCCGTGCCCGACTCGCCAAAGACATAGACCGTGCTCTCGGTGCGCGCGATCTTGCCGATCATGGCGAAGATGCGGCGCATCGGCTCCGCCTCACCGATGATCTGCTGCGGCCGCTCGGCGTCGGCGTCAGCGCGCAGCATGGCGTTCTCCCCCGCCAGCCGCTCGGCCGCGCGGCGCTCCTCGCTGACCCGCAATGCGCGCTCGACCTTGGCGCGCAACAGATCGGGCGGGAACGGCTTAGGGATGAAGTCGAACGCGCCCGCTTGCATCGCCTCAACCGCGCGCTCAATGCTGCCAAAGGCGGTGATGATCATGACCATGGCGCCAGCCTCGTGCTGATGCACCGCGCGCAGCACGTCCATGCCGTCCATGCCGTCCATCTTGAGGTCGCTGATCACCAGCGCGGGGCGCTCCTTCTTGAACATCGCCACGCCCAGCTGACCGCTCGACGCGCTCAGCGCCTCATGGCCCATGCGCTGCAACACCTGGACGACGCCCTCACGCAGCGTCGCGTTATCTTCAATGACGAGGATCTTGGCCATAGCTCATCCGCTCCGCTGACGTTTAGCCCAGCCACCCCTGGGGGATGATCTGCGCGCTATCTTCTTGTGTCGCTGTGATGTCCTCATGAAACGGCAGCACGAAGCGCACCGTGGTGCCGCGCCCTGGCGCGCTGTCGATGCTGAGCGCGCCGCCGTGCTGCGCCACGACCTTCTGCGTGAGCGTCAGCCCCAAGCCTGTGCCCTTCTCTTTGGTCGTGAAGAACGGGGTGAGCACCTCCTCAAGCTGCTCGGGCGTCATGCCGACGCCCTCATCGCACACCTCCAGCTCGCGCACATCCTCTCCACGGGCGCGCGCGCGCAGCGTGATCTGACCGCCGCTTGAGCTGGCTTGGTGCGCGTTGCGCACGGCGTTGAGCAGCGCGCGCCGCAGCCTGTCCGGATCGAGCGTCAGCTCAAGCTCAGGCGGCTCGACCTCGATCGTGAGCTGACAGCCCGCGCCCTCAACCTCGGCGCACAGCAGGCTCTGCACCTCACACAGCAGCGCCTGGGCGCTGACGCGCTGGCGATTGAGCGGCTGATGGCGCGCGAAGTCTAAGAAGTCATTGACCACGCTGTTGAGGTAGCTCAGCTCGCGCTGAATGCGCCCCACGCGATCAAGGCGCGCGCGCCCCACCTCGGTGTCGGCCTCCCCCTGGAGGTCCTCATGCAGCAAGCCGCAGAACAGCTCCATGCCGCCCAAGGGGTTGCGCACCTCGTGGGCGATACCCGAGAGCATGAGCTGCATCTGACGATCGCGGCCCAAGAGGTTTAAGCGCATCTCCTCAAACGTGCTCGCCAAAAACGCCAGCTCGTCTCGCTGCTCCGGGGCGATCGCGCTCACCACCACGGGCTGCTCAAGCTCCCCGCGCCCGAGCCTGCGCGCGGCCTCGACCAAGGCGTTGACCGGGCGCGTGATGCGCCGCGCCACCAGCACCCCCACACAAGCGGCCGCCGCTAATCCGATCAAACCCAACATGCTCAACGCGCTGGCGAACTGCGTCAGCAGCGCGAAGTACGAGGCGCTGGCCTCGACGCCGATCACGGCCACGACCTCAGCGCCCGTCTCATCCAAGAAGAGGGGCGCATACGCCGTCTTGACCATCTGCCCATCCTGACCGCGAAACAGCACGCTGCTGGTGCCCTCGCCACGCTCAAACGCGCGCTCAACCTCCAGCCGATCGGCGTCGAGGCTGTAGAGGCGCTGATGAAAGGTGGTCTTTGGGGCGGTGTCCACGAGCGCTTGACGCTCAGCGTTGAAGATGAACACGCGCCGCACGCCGCTGGCCTGGCGAGCGCTCTCCAAGCGATCGCGCAGCCGCTCCTGCACGCGGCTCATCGACGGGTCCAGCCGCGCGATCTGATCGGCCTGCACCCCCACCAGCTGCGAGGCGATGACCTGCCCCACCGCCAGCACGCGCGCGCTCAGCTCATCCTCTAACCCCGCGCGCGCGACCCGGTAAGCCAGCACGCCATAGAGCGCAACCAGCACCAGCGTCGGCGCCACGAAGGCCGCCAAGAGCCGATTAAGCAGTGATTGTTCCAGCCACTTCATACGTTGACGAGCCTGCGCCCTGTACTTCAAGTCACACCCTAAGCCGCCCATCATAGAGCGCCCTTGGCGCCAAAGTCCAACGCGCCGCGCCGATGCGCGTGGTTGACGCTCTGCTCGCGCGCAAGTACGCTCTTAGCGCAAGACCACGCGCGCGCGCGCCGATGGCGCCTGACGCCGCTGCCCAGGCAGAGCAACCGTGAGAGACGACCAGCCCGACAAGCCCGCGCAGGAGGACGCCAGTGATGCGGCCAAGCCCATCCCGAAGCTCAGCTTCGGCGCCAAGCGCCCCATCATGCCGACCGAGCCCAACCCCACGGTCGCGCCGCGCTCCCTCGCGTCTATCCCTCGCCTCTCACAGCAGACTCAACCCTCCCCCTTCGATCCAAGCCAGCTCGGCGCCAAGCGCCTCTCGGGCGCGATGCCCGCGCTGCGCCCACCCCAAGCCACCCCCGCGCCTGCGCTCGCCACCTCGGCGCAGCCCACCCCGGCGCAGCCCATCACGGTCGAGGTGGCTGGCGAGGCCGTTGACGAGGGCGATGACGATGACTTCAGCGCTGATCACACCACCGTCTTGAACCCTGACGACCTCAACCTCGCGCACGACCTCGACACCTTCGACGTGTCACGCGAGGCCGCCTCGCCACCAGAGGAAGACGAAGACGACGACGACGCTGACTTCATCCTCGACACGGCCAACCTCGCCGCCGCTGAGGTGGCGCACCTGCTGAGCCCCGCGCCCGAGCTGAGCGCGCCGCGCGCGCACAAGACCTTATTTGGCATGGGCGCGCTGCCCTCGCCCTCACAGCCGTTCGCGCCTAGCCCGCTGCCCGCTGACGCCACGCCCGAGGATGACGAGGATGACCTGAGCGACGCCACGGCGGTCGTCAGCTCCGGGTTGTATCAGTCTGTCGGCATGTCCCCCCCGGCCGAGCTCAGCGTGGAGGCGCAGGATGAGCGAGACGACGCGCTTGACGAGGGTGGCGCCACCACCGTGTTCAGCCTCGCTGAGCTGGAGGCTGAGGCGCCCGTGGCCCAGGATCAGCCCGTGGCGGCGCCCGTGGCCGCTGCGCCCGCGCTTGACTGGCGCGCGCCGCCGCCGCGCTCAAGCGCCCCGCTGCCCGCTGAGACGCCCGCGCCTGATGACCTCAATGACGACTTCAACGCCCAAGCCACGGAGCTGATCCAGAGCCCCTTTGAGAAGGAGCAGATCTCACCGCGACTGCTCGTCCAAGGCGGCCCCATGGCCGGGCGAGAGTTCTTCGTCACGGCCCTGCGCTCTACGCTCGGGCGCGCTGAGAATAACACCATCATGATCGCGGACCTCTCGATCAGCCGCCATCACATGGAGCTGATCAAGAACCCCGATGACACCTTCTTATTGCGCGACTTAGGCTCCAACAACGGCACCTTCCTCAACGGCACCCAGATCAAAGAGGCGGCCGTGTTCGAGGGCGACAGGATCGAGGCCGGCAAGACCTCCATTCAGTTCATCTACCCGCCCGCCAAGCCGCGCCCGCATCGCCACATGATCCCCGTCGCGCAGGCGACGATGCACGGCGCGGAGCCCATCGATCAGAAGACCAGCATGGCCGCGCTCCAGCTCGATCAGAGCACGCGGCTGTTCACCCGCATCTCTGTGGTCGCGGCCGCGCTCTGCATCCCGCTCATCGGCCTGCTGCTCTACGCCACCTTGCGCGACAAGCCCGCCGAGCCAGCCTCCCCCCAAGCCGTCGCCATCGCGCCCGAGCAGCAGCTCGCCGCCAACGCCTACCTGCAAGGCGTCCAAGCGCTCAAAGATCAAGACTGGGAGGAGGCGCAAGGCCACTTCCAGCGCGCCGCGACCAAGCCCGAGCTCGCCGCCCAGGCCAACCGTCAGATCGCGCGCATCACCGAAGAGCAAGCCGCCATGGAGCGGCTGCGCCAAGCGCGCGCCTTGGTCAACGCCCCCGACGCCGCCGATGAGCTCAACGCCCTCATCGCCAAGATCCCGCGCGAGAGCGTCTACTTTGACGAGGCGCAGAAGCTCAACCGGCGCCAACGCACGGATGATGTCGCCACCCTCTATCAACGCGCCCAAGCACACTTCAGCGCCGATGAGCTTGAGCTGAGCGAGCGCCAGCTCAACGCCGCCCTCGCCATCGTCCCCGAGCACGCGGGCGCCCTCGCCCTGCAAGCCACCCTGCGCGCGCGGCGCGAGGAGCTGGCCAAGCAAGAACAAGACAAGCTGCGTCAAGACGCCGCGACTGCCGCCGTGGACCCCTTCGCCAGCAAAGACCCGCCCGCGCCTCGCGTCACCTCCTCCGCCTCCGCCTCCGTCAAGCAGGCCCTCGACCTCTACAAGCGCGAGCGCTTCGCCCAAGCCATCACCGCCCTTGAGAGCATCGCCAGCGGCGGCGGTGGTGAGGCCAACAAGGCGCGCGCGCTGGCGCGCGACGTCAAGAACTTCCGCACCAGCTACAGCGCGGGTAACGACGCCCTCGCGCAGAAGAGCTGGGCGCGCGCCGTGGAGCAGCTCACGCGCGCGCGCGAGGCTGACGCCCGCCTGGGCAACGCCTTCAAGAAGTCGCTCGACGAGGGCCTCGCCACCGCGCATGGCGAGCAGGGCATGCTCTACCTCAAGAAGCGCCAGTACCCTCAGGCCAAGAAGGCGCTCACCAGCGGCCTCAAACATCAAGCCTCCAGCCCCGCCGTCACCACCCTGTCTCAGGCCCTGGAGCGCGAGGCCACCACGCTCTATGTGCAGGCCGTCGATCGCAAAAAGTCAGACCCCGGCGCCGCTCAAGAGCTGTGCAAGCAGATCATGCTCATGGTCCCCTCCTCCAGCCCCTCGTGGAAGAAGGCCAGCCGCCTGATGCTCGACTGAGGCGCACCTGCGCCTCACCTCGCTCAAGCGACGCCTCGCGCGCATGACACGCCCCTGTGGCGCGCCGCGGCGCACAACCTCGCGCGCGAGGCGTCGCTGGCTTAGATTTTATGCGGGGATCAGCCAAGCATGCGGGGCGCTTGCAGCGGCGCGCTTCGCGCGGTCGCCAGTGCGCCGCGGCGCGCTTCGCGCCACAGCGCGCTTGGCTTGGATGAGGCCGCTCCCCAGCGCGTGCTTTGAGGCGCGAAGCACAAGCGAGGCCCAGGGCGTGCTGCCCTGGGCCTCGCTTGTGCTTCGCTTGTGCGGGTGAGGACGCTCAAGCGCTGTGGCGCTTGAGCGTCGGCTGCGCCGCTCAGCGCTGGGTGCCGATGGAGAAGGTGTGCCCGTTGCTGCGGGCGCCACGGGTCGCGGGCAAGGTGCCATTGAAGGTGTGAATGACGCCGCTGTTGGTCTTCACCTCAATACGATAGTCACCGACGGCTGCGCCATTGTGATTGAGGACCGACACGCTGTACTGACCCGAGGGGGGGCTGCGCTGCTCCCAGATGATCTGCTCGCGCTTCTCTTGGCCACGACAGTTGCTGCGGATGCAAGCGTCGCTGAGGAAGACACCGCCCGTGTTGTCATTGCGGTTGATGCGGTCGAGGGTGACCCCAGCGGGGGTGCGCAGCGCCATGTCGAGGTCAGTCTCAGCGGTCCAAGACATGGTGACCTCTAAGGTCTCCGGGGTCTGCGCTTGGCAGAAGGGGCCCTCATTGGAGCGGAAGGGGGGGTTGAGCAGATCCACGCGCCCGAACTCACCACCGATGGTGCCTGTGAGATCGGCCTCCCAGGTCCACAAGCTGGAGACCTTGATCTGGCCCGTGAGCTTGGCCTCACCGAAGGCGGCATAGTAATAGTCGGCCGCTAAGCAGTAGGTCTCCGTGTTGCCATTGTTGGAGTTACGCACGGGGGTGTATGTGCCCTGCGCGACGAGGCGCACGCCAGCCTTGGGGCCGGTGAGCTTGAGCTGGGGGGCCAGCGGGCTGCTCAGGGCCATGGTGATGCCCATCTCACCGTGAGCGCGGATGGCGGCCGCGTACTCCTCGGTGGCGGTGATGCTGGCCTCACCGTTGCGCATCACGGGGTGACGAGCGTTGGGGAGCAGCGTGAAGCCGGTGCCATCGTGAGGGTTGTACTCGAAGCCCAAGGGGACCTCGATGCTGGTGTTGGCGGTCAGCTCCGTGGAGACCTTGCCCTGGGCGCTGATCTGGAGGCCCGCCTCAACGTAAGGGGCGAACTCCAGGCGGAAGGGGGTGGTCCCAAGCTGCACGGGCAGGGGGGGGAACTCCTTCTTCTCAGAGGGGCCATAGGTCAGGGCGGCCTCAGCCTCAAGCTTGACGCTGGCGTCAGCGCGCACGCCGACGCTGGTCTTGACGAGGATGTGATCGATGCAGAAGCGCTCGGGGGTGACCTCACGCTCGCGCTGCTCGCTGCCGCCGAAGATGCCGCCGGGGCTGTACCAGGGGTTGTGGGTGTAGGTCTCGGTGTAGGTCTGACAGGCGTAGTTGGTGTTCACGCCCGTGCCGGCCAAGGAGATCTTGCCCTCGAACTTGCTCTGGCTCCAGCTGCCGATGGGGAAGGTGATCCCGCCCGTCACGGTGAGGTTCGCCGAGAACTCAGCGCCGATGAGGTTGCCAAAGTCGACCTTACAGTCCGTGTTCGAGGTGCAATCCGCCCCGAGCCCTCGGCGCTGGGTGCGCATGTCGTCATGGGGGGTGAGGATGCCTTGATCGACCATCTCGTCGAAGGTCAGGTCCCACTCACCATGCAAGACCTCCAGCAGCTGGAACTCGCGCAGCGTCGCGATCGGCTCGCCGCTTGGCCCGATGCGCATGCTGACCAAGGTGCCGATGAACCCATCGCCCATGAACACGTCGCCCGACCAGATCTCGTCATGGGTGTCGAGGTGGGCGCGCGCTGCGCCAAAGAAGCTCAGCTCGCTGCCATCAGCGCTCACCACGACATCGCGCGAGGCCTGCGCGTCGAACTGGATGACCTCGATCCCGGGGCGCAGGTGGATGCCTGGCAGCGCCTCACCCGGCTGGAGGTTGAGCGGCTGAAGCCGCTCGTAGCGGGTCGCCCGCGCGTTGGTCACGCCATCAGGGCTCTGACGCGGCGCGCGCGGCGCGTTCGCCTCCTCACCACAGGCGCCCACGCTCAGGCCGATCACCATCATCAACCCTAGCAGCTGACGCGAGGTCCCCGCCCACACGCTCAACGACTCACTCCTCATCCACATAGCAGCTCTCCTGTCAGGGGCTTAGGCGCAGCGCTCAGTTGTAGCTATGCGCATTAATATCAACGTCTTTTTGGACTACCTCCTCAGCGGCCTGGAACTTGCGATAGATCGTCGTGCCGAAGATCTTGACGATCGCGATGAGCGCACAGGCGAGGAGGATGAGCAGGATGATGTACTCGGTCATCGTCGCAGCAGCTTCATCCTGGTGTAAAGCATGAAGTTGTTGGCTGAGCTTACGCATCACGTCGCCTGTCGTGGAGGTGCGGGGATGGGGCTTGAGCCAGCCACGCGGGGCTGAGAGATAGCAACATGCTCACTGGTTTATCCAGCCTCTGTAAAGGCAAAAAGCGTTCCAGAGCACCCCAAGGAGGCGGCCTGCCCGCGCCTGCCTTGCGCGCGCCGAGACAAGCTGTCACACTTGCGGGCGCATGTGTGGCCATCTCACCCCGTCAGCTTGTCCAGCGGCTCAACCGCCCCCACACCACATCTGGAGGGCGCTCACGTCCTCATGACACTTCAAGCAGGGGCGCGGGTTGTGACGCAGGCTGGCCGCACAGCGCGCCGTGTAGCCCGGCTCATGCGGTGAGATCCCCTGGTGGCACTGCAGACAGTCGCGCTCTTGGTGGCAGCTGGCGCAGTCGTTGATGTCACGACGCGCCATCACCCCGTGGTTACCCACGGCGCTACGATCGAGCCAGCCCGGCGGGTGAAAGCCCACGCGCGGCGGCGGTGCCGTCAGCGGGTCGTCCGCCGACACATGCCCCGTGCGCGCGTGGCACGAGGCGCAGAAGGTCTGCTGGTTGTGACAGTCCGCGCAGTTAGGCTGCGCGCCGCGCGCGGCGATCGCGTGCACGATCACGAAGCTCGGCGGGTGCACCTGAAAGGGGCGCGCGGCGCGCTCATGGTGGCAGCTGGCGCAGGAGGCCTCCGTGTGACAGCTCGCGCACTGATCGCTCTGCGCCCGCGACACCGCCCCGTGGCGCGCCATCCAGTCCACGGTGTGATCTTCGGGCAGCAGGCGCGCGCGCGCGGGGGCGAGCCCCGCGCGCGCCACAGGCCCGGGCTGCGCTGACACGTCCAGATGGCACGTCTCACAGCGCGCGTCCGCGCGCTCGCCATCGTGACAGCTCAAGCACTGCGCCATCGTGGGCAGCGTCGGCGCGCCTGCCTTGTCAGGCGCGTGACACGAGGCGCACGGCTGCGGGTGCGCCGCGTGTGAGAACTTCAGGCGCGCCTGCGGCTTGGGCGCGCGCATCGGCGCGGGTGACACCGCGCGCCACTGCGCGGGGGCCGTGATCACGGCCCCCGGCGCAGCCTGCCCCGCGTAGCCCACATGGCATGTGGCGCACGCGCTCAACGGCGGTGACGCCTTGGCGCCATGACACGAGGCGCACGCCGACATCGGCGGCGTCAGCGCCTCGCTCGCGCGCTTGCTGCCCGACGCGTTCACATGACACACCCCGCAGTCCACCTGCTGGTGCGTCGCGTGGGACATCGTGATCGTGGGCGTCACGCGCGGGTAGATCACCGCCGCCTCAAGCGCCGGTGAGGACGCCCGCGTGGCGGGCGCCACGAGCGACAGCGCGCAAGCCAGCGCGAGCGCCGCGCCGAGGAGCGCGCCCAGCGCGCGACGCTGGTGCGCCTTCGCGAAGATGCGCGCGCTCATGGCCACGCCTCCAAGCTCAAGCTCGCGTACAGGTTCGTCGCGCGCGGCGCGCGATCGCCTACGCGCTGCTCCACGCTGACGCTGATACGCCCCACACGCAGCACCGGATAGTCCACCCCCAGCAAGCCGCTGGCCACGCGCGCCTCGCCGCCGCGCGGCGAGGCGCTGCGCAGGTGCGCGCCGACGGCGCGCGCGTTGATGAACAGGCCGCTGGTGAGCGCGGGCACGCGCACGCGCGTGTCCAAGAGCCACTGCTGCCCGCCATAATCACTGGGCGCTTGCAGCGCGCTCAAGGTCGAGGACCAATGCGCCGCGCCCCACAAGCGCGTGTGATGCATCAGCGCCGCCCCCAGCGCGGTCGCGTCATCGGGGTGCGCCTGCCCGAGCTGCTCCTGCGTCTCAAGATCGCCGTGATAGACGCGATACCAGACGCGCGCCTCAAGGTGCGTGCGCCAAGGCGCGATCGGCAGCTGATAGGCCAGCGAGAAGCTGTCTTGGGGGGCAGGATCAAAGATGTTGAAGATGCTGGAGGCGTCAAACCAGGGCCTGCGCCGCTCCACGCCGACGCTCACCGCGTGCTCCTCCCAGGGCAGGCGCGCCGCCAGGCGCGCCTGCCCCAGCGTGAGGCGCTGCTGGAGCATGTCAAAGATGGCCGCCCCCGTCACATTCACCGCGCGCGAGACGCTCGCGCTCAGCGCCGCGCCGACGCGCGACTCGCCAACCAGCGTCTGGCGCGTCGCGTCGCCCGGTGTGAGCGCGGCGTCAAAGCTCCAGCGCCGCTGCGCCTGCACATCGAAGCTCAGGTGATGGCCCCAGCGCAGCCCGGCGCGCGCGCCGAGCAGGCCATCCAGCGCGCGCCCGTAGCCCTCATCGCGCAGCGGCAAGCCCTGCACATCTAGGTCATCGCTGCCCAGCAGATCATCAAGCGCCTGCACGTCGCGGCCCAAATGAAGCTCGACGTGGGCGCGCAGGCCGTCGGCGAGCTGGGGCGACCAGCTGAGCACGGCGCCGTCCAGATCGCGCGCGCCCAGCGGCCCCCACGCCCACTGACGCCCTAAGCGAAGGCGCGCGGCGCGGTGCGGGCGCCAGTCCACCCAAGCCTGCTCGATCATCAAGGCGTTGAACTGGGCCGTAAACGGCGCACGCTCACGCAGCGCGTCGGGGATGCCAAGGTCCGCCTCATAGCGCAGCGTGAGCGTGGCGTTGAGGCTGCCTCGGCCATCATCGAGCAGGTCCATCGCGCGCAAGGTGAGGCCCTGGCGAAACAAGCGCCAAGAGGCCACGCCGCCATCGGAGCGCGCCCAGTGCGTGGCCTGCGCGGTGGTCACCGTCTCGAGCTGGACGCCGCGCGCGTCAGCGCTGTGGGCGACGCTCACGAGCGTGAGCGCCACCCACAGCGCTGACGCGCGCGGCGCACGACAGGGGTTATCAGGGTGACGACAGGTGGCCAAGCAGGCAGCCCTCCGAGCGCGACGCGTTGACGAGGCACGTTGTCGCACATCGCGGCGCGTGAGGCAAAGGCTGCGCGTCGCGCGGCCGCTATGCAACGACTGCTAGCGCCTCGCAAAATTTGCACACCTGCGCCGCGCGCGTTAAACCGCAGCGATGAGGCCGCTGGCGCAGCTCCGCGCGGCGCGGGCAGCTGTATGAGGCTGGAACAAAACTTGCTCTATGAGGTACAGTCATGCGCGGTAGACCTCCTCGCCACCCCCTCATCGCGCAGACGCGTGACGCGATTAAGCGTCATGCGAGGCCGCGCCACCTGGTGAACTTATGAGCCACAAGCCACCCACCTCGCGGGGTTTCACGCTGGTCGAGCTGATGATCGTGATCGCGATCATCGGCATCATGGCGGCGACCGCCGCGCCCGCGCTCAAGCGCTCCTTTGAGCGCTCGCGCGTGCGCGACAGCGCGAGCGTGATGGCCAACGCCTTGCGCGTGGCGCGCATGCAGGCGATGAGCCGCGGCGAGGTCGTCTTGGTGACGATCAACCTGGAGGCCGTCGGCGACGCGCCGATCGTTCAGGTCGCCTGCGCGCCGGATCGGAACACAGGGGCGTCCACCTGCACGACCGAAGGCTTATCAGTCGCAGGCACGCAGCCCGTGCGCACCTGCACCCAGATCGACGCGACGAGCTTTGGGAGCACGGAGCCCGTGGTCAACGTGCGCCGCGGAGAGGTGCACCCAGACGTGCGCTTCCATGGGATGAGCCAGCCCGGGGGTGGATTCGCGACGACCGCGGTGCAGCTGTGCTTCTCGCCAGATGGGCGCGTGTTAGGGGTCAACGGGCTGCCCGTGCGCGCCAGCGCGCCAGCGGGCGGGTGCAGCTTCGACGTGGCGATCGCGATGAGCCGCCTGCCGCTGGCGCGCGCGCAAGATCTGGGCATCAGTGAGGCCGACCTCTACTGCGCGGGCGCGAACACGACGGACACCGCCGAGGCGCTGCGCGACGCGCAACAGCCCGTGCGCGTGGGGCGCGATTACATTGACTTCTTTGTGGTCGAGGCGTCGTTCAACGGCGCCGTGACCCTGACACAGTGAGCGTGATGATGAGCCCAACCAAGCGCAGCGCCCGCGGCTTCACGCTGATCGAGGTGATGATCGCGGTGGTCGTCTTCTCGGTGGGGATGATGGCGGTGCTGGTGATGCAGCTGAGCGCGATCAACGCGTACAGCTCAGCGCGCGATCAGAGCGTGGCGGCTGACATGGCCCAACGCGTCGTCACGCTGGTGCGCGTCGAGGCCTTGCGCGCCACCACCGTCACGCAGCCCATCTACGCCCAAGACTCGCCCTTTGGCGCCACCCCCGTGCTCACCGAGCTCATCGCGCAGACGCCTGAGTGGGTGCCTGTCACGCCTGAGCCCGTGGATGAGCGCTTCAACGTGGGGCGCCAAGCGCGCTACTGCGCCTTCGCGCGCGGCGCGAACATGACCAGCGTTGAGACGATCGTCGCCGGCAACGTGCAGTCCGCGATCGCGCGCGTGCAAGTCGCCGTGATCTATCCCGCGCCCAACGTGACCTACGCGCCCACCGCCGACTGCACCGCCGTGCTGTCGCGCCAAGGTTGTACAGGGACCACGATGCTCAACCCCGCGCTTCGCGTCGGCGTCGACGCGACGGTCGAGGACTGCGGGCTGCGCGCCACCTACTCCAGCACGATGGTGAAGCTGCCATGAGAGACGCCCCCCCCATGCGCGCTACACGCCAAGCCCTGCGCGGCTTCACGCTGGTTGAGCTGATGATCACGATGGTGGTCTCCGGCGTGGTGATCGGCGCCGCTTATCAGATCTTCGCCACCACCTCGGAGACGATGCTGGAGGTGGAGAACCTGTCGGAGGTCAATGAGCGCGCCCGGTTTGCCGTCGAGCTCATCGGTCGCGACATTCAGTCAGCCGCCGCCTTCGGCTCGCCAGACACAGGCGCCTTAGATGGGACCACCCCCGTCTTTGACATCTGGACCGCCGAGAATCACCGCACCAACCAACAGTATCGCGTGCGAGGCATCCTCCAGCTGCCTGAACGTCAGAACCAACAATATGGCACCCAAGAAGAGCAGCGAGACGGCTCGTTTGCGGCGCTGGGCGCTGAGGCGGTCTCATCCGATGAGATCATCGTGATGGGCGCCTACGACTACCCGGTCAACTTTGAGGTGCGCGATCTCACCCCGGCGTTCCCCACCCCCGTGCAAGGAGCGCTCGTGAGGCCGACGAGCCGAGGCACGATGCGCCTGATGCGCCGCGACGCCTTCGAGGTTGAGCTGCGCCCAGGCGTCGCGCTCCCTGAGCACGTGGCCGATGGGCTGCTAGGACCTGGCAAGAGCGCCATCACGCGACGCTTGTTGCGCATCATGGATCGCAACGGCTACCTCCAGTTCGCCACAATCGCTGACGCGAATAATGAGCCCGAAGGCCTGCGCTTCACCTTCGGCGCGATCAAGCCGATGTACCGTCAAGGCGCGATGCGTGATGGGCTAGAGCCCTCCTCCGAGGATGACATCGGCTATGAGGCCGCGCTGATCGACGCCTACCGCTATCGGGTGTGCATTGATCCGCGCGATGGTCGCAACCTGAAGCTGATCCGCGAGCCGATCAACGCGGCCATGGTGATCTCCACGACGGGGATCGCTGAGTTGAGCAAGTCGAGCATGGGCACAGCTGAGCGGACCTGCGGACAGCCTGGCAACGCCGACGAGTCAACGGGCCAAGATCAGGTGGTGCTGGCCGATCATGTGGCTGACTTCCAGGTGTGGTTTGACTGCCAGCCCGCCCCCCTAGAGCCGCTCGTCAACCAGCCCTGGGCGCGCGGCTGGACGCCGCCTGATGAGAATCAGGTCGACCAAGGCAACGACTGCGTGCTGACCAACGGGCGAGAGGTGCCCATGCTCGCCCGCGTGGCGCATGTGCGCTTGTCAGTTCACACCAAGACGGAGCGCCGTGATGTCACCAACTATGGCTTCTTAAACGCCACCATGGATGGCACCACCAGCGATCCTGCTAACGCCAGCGGTGGCTTGCAGACGTTTGACACCGATGGCAACGCCAACACGGCGTCACGCGTCAAGACGTTCCAGATCGATCTCGAGCTGCCCAACTTCGCGCTGCGAAACTAAAGCCACCCTGACTGACCCCCTGGCGAGGCCCCGAGCATGAGCGCACAACCCCAACCCCGCATCAAGCCCCCTCGACGCGACAGCGAGCGAGGCGCAGCGCTGCTGATCTCGCTGCTGCTGACGCTCGTGCTGGCGGCGCTAGGCATCGTGGCGATCCAGACCGGCGTGCGAGGCATGAACCAAGCGGGCAACTATCGCATGCGCAAGCAGGCGCAGCTGGCCAGCGAGGGCGCCGTCCTCTATGTGAGCGGGCGCGTGGGTGATCGCGCGACGAGCTACTGGAGCGAGATCCAGCGCAACCGCGACATCTTGCGGCGCACGAGCCCTAACGTCGCCCTCAACACCGAGATCGACGGCTACGTGACCGTAGGTCGCTTTATGGATGCGCAGAACAACCAAGTGGACACCTACGCGGACACGCTCGATGGCGAGGGCACGCGCTTGTATAGCGATCAAGCGATGAGCTCGCACGAGGAGCAGTTTGATGGGGCCTCCTACCGCGTGATCTTGCGCGATCCGATCGAGGGCCCGCCGATGGCAGGCAGCGACGGTAAGTTCTGTTATAAGAAGGTGATGTTCGTCTCCGAGATCGTCTATGGCCAGCCAAGCTCTGAGTGGATCAAGCCCTCTCAAGCGAGCCGAGGCAGCAACAGCGTTGAGGCGCTGATTGGACCGATCGAGTGCAGCGGCACGCTCTGAACGAGACATGTTCGGGGCGCCTACAGCCCCTGCCACAGATGAGAGGTGATCCGATGTCCAGAGAGCTCAACAAGCGTGGTCGACACGCCACAACGCGGCGCACGCTCAGCGCAGCCGCGCTCACCGCGGCGCTGCTGGCGCTGGTCAGCGCCGCACCAGCGGGCGCGCAGAGCGACCCGCTGGCGAGCGCGGGGCGCACCCCCTTCGTGCTGGTGCTGCTCGACACCTCCGCGAGCGTCGAATACACCTCGCTCGGGGATGGCTACCACCCGATCAAGCACTTTGAGACGTACACCGATCCTGATGAGCTTGAGAACTGGCCGCTTGACTGCGCTCCCCTCGACGCCGATGGCGACGTCAAGATGTGGTCGCCCAAATGTCGCATCTTAGGCGGCGGCGCTTATGGCGCCTCCGCTGGTCCCAAGATGGTCGGCTCCTGCTACGTCTGGGAGCCGCGATGTAATCAGTATGAGCGGCCGCCGTGGTATCCCAGCGATGACTATCTCCACTTTGGGGCGAACAAGCTCACCAGCGGCAACCAGCTGATGCGCAATCGCTACGAGGATATGCGCGGTGAGGTGAGCTACAATCTGTTCGACGGGAGCATCACCAAGACAGGCAACCTCACGCACCGCTTGACTGACGATAATCAGCCGCGCCATGTGCAGCTCAAGGAGATCCTCACGGGTGATATGGTCCTGCGCCCGCGCATCAACGGGGTGCTCGCGAACATCGCCAACTCGCTGGATCCGCTCAGGTTTACGCCTGATGAATATGGGCCTGGCTGCTGGTTTGTGCCGCGCATGCACAACACCTCCGCGCCAGGGCCGCGCGACTCCGATGCGGGTCGCCTGTGCTTTGAGCCGAGCCTCTATGAGACCCAGTGCGAGCGGCCCTTTGACATGCTCGGCTGTCGCAGCAAGCCCGCCACCGACCCAGACTGCCTCCAGCTCAAGCGCACCTGCGCGGAGGGCTTAGCCACTGGCACGTACTGGCAGTCTAACCACTCAGACGCCTTCCAAAAACACGTCGACTACAAAGATCCTCGCCCCCACTTCCAAGAGGTCTTTGACTACCAGCACCCCACGGGCATCTTGGACACGCTGTCCAGCTTGGCGATCGTGGGCGTGGCCATGCTTGACAGCTACCCTGGCCAGATCAACCCCGCCGCGACGCCTAACCCTGACGGGACCATGCCCTCCGACGCGCAGGTCACCACCATGCTGAACGACAGCACGCAGGGCAACATCGCGGGTCAGAAGTATGGCGGTGAGAGCGCCACCATGTACAACCTCGGCGTGTACAAGGTGATCGCGCCCAAGACCTTCGCCATCAATGAGGCAGATCTGCCCGCCGTCGCGGCGTATTCGCAGCTGGCGCTGGTGGACGCGGGCTACCTGCATCACGGCCATGGCGATCGTTGGACGGTCGACCCCTCGCGCAACAATCAGCGCCAGTACGGCACGTTCAGCTTTGAGGGCAGCTTGAGCGAGTATGTCTCGCCCTATCAAGCAGGCCAGCAGCCTATCTCCGCGTCGACGCCGCTGGCGGCGGCGATCTATGACATTCATAACTTCTTCGTGAACGGTCAGGCGGAGTTCAACGCCGATGGCACGCCCGTCTCCGATCCGACCCGACACCACAACCCCGTGCAAGACGATCGCTATAAAGCGTGTCGCCCCAAGCACGTGGTGGTGCTGACGGATGGTGAGCCCGCGCCCGAGATTGATCCCAACATCGACGCCCAGCTGAGCGAGCCTAACCCGCTCGGCACCGAGGCCATCGGCGCGCTCTATGACATGCCTGACTTTGAGGCGCGCTATCCTTACGGCTCCACGGAGCATCAGATCCGAAGGTTCGTGACGGACCCCACGCTCACCGTCCAAGATAAGCCGCAGTTTGACCCACACGTTCACGTGGTGGGCTTGTCCCAGCAGGTCGATCCTGACGCGCCTGAGGCCGGTCACATCCGGCGCAAGCTCGGCAACATGGCGCGCTTGGGCAACACCTGCGCCGAGTATTGGCTGTTCCAGTCCGAAGAGGGGCGCGCCTATATCCCCTACACGCGCTCAATGCTGATCAACAACATCACCGTGCCCGGCACCTGCGATCCTGCGGTCGACAACTGCCTGATGGAGCAGCTCACCACGGAGGCCGAGCAGTTCCCCCCCACAAACCTCATCGATAGCCCAGAGACGCCGGTGCTCGACAAGTGCGTCTCGCCCGCGCTCATCTTGGCGCAGAACGATCGCTTCTTAGATAAGAATGACCCCCGCTATGAAGACCGCCAAGCGCGCGATGATCTGTCGTACGCGCTGACGGTGATCTTCAACCAAGTGCTCATCGCCAACGGCGGCGTCTCCTCGCGCACGCGCCCCTCGCTGAGCACTTATCTGGACACGGCGAACGTGCAGGGTCAGCATCGGCTCTACTCGGGCCTCCAGATCACTGGCGGCAGCAGCTACTGGAAGGGGCTGCTCAATCGTCAGGACCTGTTCTGCGAGGTCAGCAACGGGGTGCCCTCGGTGGATCCCTCCACCGCGACGGTGCGCCCGCTCCATGATGACATCAAGGAGCAGGTCCGGCTCGTGGGCACCGTCATCCAAGACAACCGCCGCATCTTCACCTCGCTGCGCCGTGAGAACCCCTCTGACCCCACCAATGGCGGCATCCCCTCAGCGACCCATGAGACGCCGGTGATCTTCTCGGGCTACGATCTGGTGAAGCTGCCCTCACCGGCGCAGGATGAGTTCCGCACGAGCCCGCTGAACAACAGCGACGCCGATCTGTTGGGGACACGCATCCCCTTGCGCCTGCGCCAGCTCACGCGCGCCGTGCTCAATCAAGACCTTGACCCCTCGCTTGAGGATCTGACCGATGTGCTCGGCGTGCGCTCGATCGGTGAGACGCAGCGCGTCGTCAACGCCCTGCGTGGGCGTCAGCGTGAGCGCATGGATCGGGTGCTGGGGCCGATCATGACCGGTAACCCCGTGACGGTCGGGCCGCCTGCGGCAGACGTCGCCATTGAGAGCTATCGCGCGTATCGTGAGCGCTTTAGCAAGCGCCCGACGATGCTCTATGTGCCCACCCTCAACGGCATGCTGCACGCGATCTACACGGGCGATCACACCGGCGCGACGGATGCGGCCTCTGGCCTTGGCATCGTGCGCCGCGCCATGGGTGGCAGCAGCACGGACCCCTTCACGGATGGGGCAGAGAACATCATGGCTGACACGGACAATGCCAGCCCTGTGGTCGCGGCGGATGGCTCTCAGCGTGAGGCGTGGGCTTACGTGCCCCAGATGTTGCGCCGCCGCTACCAAGCGTTCACCACCCGTCAAGGCCAGCTCATGGACGCCAGCCCCGCGGTCAAGGATGTGCGGCTGTGTCACAGCCAGCCCGAGCTGAACCAGAACCGTCAGGCTTGCTTGAGCGCGACCGATGGGACCACCATCCCCGAAGTCGAGCAGTGGCGCACCGTGCTGGTGCAGCCCATGGGACGCTTTGACGCTGGCTACTTCGCGCTGGACGTGACCCGCACGGGCGGCTGGCACAAGGAGCAGATGACGCCGCCCGATCCCATCGCGCTGTGGGAGTTTGATCCCAGCTGGGAGCAGGCCCAGATCCTCAAGCTCACCAACGGCGCCAACCAGCAGTTCCGCTACACGACGACCTCCAACAACCTCAAGCCCAACGGCTGGGACGAGAGCGGCCTCACCCTGTCGGGCTGCCCCAACAACACGCGCCCCTCTCTGGAGGAGCTGGACAAGCTGTCTTACATGGGCGCGAGCGTCTCCGAGGCGGAGATCGCGACCGTGATCCTGCAAGTGAAAGAGAATGAGCCCCCCGTCCAGCGCGCCGTGGCCATCTTCTCAGCGGGCCAGTCAGGCATCTCCGTGGCGTCGCCCTCAGACTGCCTCAAGGAGCTTCGTCAGGGGCGCGCCATCTACATCGTGGATCTTCAGACAGGCTCCCTCTTGCGTCGCTTCGTGAGCTTCACGAACGCCCAAGGCGATGAGCAGCGCTTCGACTATGAGGTCGCGGGCGCGCCCGCCGCTTATCCTTCAGCGGTCGGCACCGTCGCCAGCCGCGCCTTCCTCGGCGACGGCGGCGGCCGCTTGTTCCGCATCAACCTCGCCTCAGCCAACATCCAGGACTGGGCCGTCGATCTGATGTATGATCCTTGCGTTGATGAGGGCTTCTCGATCAAGCCGGAGAACGGCCCCACCGACGCTTGTGATGTGACCCAGCAGCGCCCCTTCCGCCTGATGGGCACCTCCTCGTTCAAGCCCGCGACCAGCGCGGGGCGCGATCGCAGCGTGGTCGTGGTGTACGGGCTCGGTGATCGCCATGACCTCGTCAAGAGCAACCGCGTCGAGGCGGTCATCGCGCTCAAGGAGAGCGTGGAGCAGGTCAACACCAACGGCGCCACCGCTGATCAGCTGGCGCAGTTTGAGCTCCAGCGGGCCACAAGCGGCGACGACAGCATCGTGCTGTGGCGTCACCTCTTGCTCAGCACCGACAAGCTCACCTCTGAGCCCAGCATCTTCAACTTCGGCGTCTATTACACGGTCTATCGTCAAGACCCGACCGATGTGTGCGAGCCCGGCACCTCGCTCATCTATG
Organism: uncultured Bradymonadales bacterium; assembly: GCA_964468515.1. Taxonomy (GTDB): domain Bacteria; phylum Myxococcota_A; class Bradymonadia; order Bradymonadales; family Bradymonadaceae; genus CAYXWB01. Next base: position 22,478 of record CAYXWB010000001.1, read on the forward strand.
GCCTCGACTTTGAGGGGGTGGATGGCGCCATCCGGGGTGTATATGACCTCGTGGAGCTGGGGCTTGATAATGGCAGCGTGGATGGCGTCGCCTATGAGCCCGACCTCGTCGCGCCCAAGAAGGCGATCTGGGTGGGCCCCACTGAGCCTACGCTCATCCGAGGCTTGGCGATCACGCTGGGAGCGTCCTGCACCGACACCACCGACGACGCCACCACCCGCCAGTTCACCGAGCGCGTGGAGCCGCGCCCCGAGCTGATCACGATCACCAGCGGCGCGGCGCCGCCCACCAACAGCAACTTCGGCGAGGGCAGCGCCGACTCGACCACGGGTCAAGGCACCCTGACGCGCTTCAAGATCCAGCTGACGCGCCCGCGCTCACAGACGCTGTCGCTGAGCTGGGCCTCGGTGGCTCAGTGAGCTGAGGCTTGTGAGTGAAGCCGCCGCTCAAGGCCCCGAGCGCGCTTAAGCGCGCTCGGGGCCTTAGCGCCCTAGCGACAGCGCGCGTTGACGCGCCTAGGAGCGACCTCTTGAGATCACGCACGCACGCCATCACCTGCGCGATGCTGATGACCGCGCTCACCAGCACACGCTGCGATCAGCCTCAGCCCCCCGCACCTGCCCCAGCCCCAGCGACCACGCCCGTGACCCCCTCTGCCGAGCAGGCCCAGGCCCTGCGCGAGGTCTATGGCCTGCCCCTGCCGCCTCGCGTGCGCAGCATCAAGCGCCGAGAGCTCACCACCTTGGTCGAGACGGACATGCGCATCAACGCCTTGGAGGAGCACCTCACCCGCGCCCTGCGAGGCAGCGAGTTTGAGGTGTTGCGCGTCCAAGACACGCTGCGCGTGGTCGGCCTGCGCTCAGGGATGCCCTCCCTTGAGGCCGCTTATATTCGCGGCAATCGCACCAACATCATGATGATCTATCACCTGATCCGCCCTGAGGAGGGCTACAAAGATCTGCCCGATGACAAGGTGCCCATTCAAATCCAAAACATGCGCGAGCCTTACAAATACGGCGAGGAGGTGAAGCTGCGCACCCCTGACGGCAAGCTGCTCGCGCCAGGCGCGCGCTGGGGCCTGCCCTATACGCCGCCCCCCGGCTCACCCCTGCACACGCGCCGTCACTCCTCCAACTGGGGGCGCCCCTTCGGCGCGTGGACTCCAGATTGAGACGCCTGGCGCGCGTCTGGTGGTGTCAAGGCGCAGACGCTTATGGTAGACTGCTCACTGTTGATCACATGTGGCGCGAGGGCCACGACACGGGAGCCCCACTTGACCAGCGCGACCGAGCCAGTCATGAAGGTGCGTGACGTCCAGCATGATGCGCTGCGCCATATGTTATGGCGCAAACACCTCGCATCGCAGGCGCTCGACGGCCACCTGCCTGAGATCCTCGCCACCGACGGGCGCGCGTTGCGTCGCCTGCTGTCTCAAGAACGTCAGCTCGTGTTCCAACAGTTCGAGGATCAAGGCGCCGCCGCCTCGCTCATGGAGCGCGTTGAGGGCAGCGTCTCCCCCGGGGTCGCCTTGGCGGGCTACTCCATGTTCAAGGACCACGACGCGCTGGCGATCTTGCACACAGGGCAAGGCCAAGCGCCTGGCTGGCTCGCGTTCCCCGACGCCGCGCGCGGTCAGGTGCGCTGGGATAAGCCCACGCTGCCCGCGCGCGCCAGCGACCTGCCCCGTGCGCGCCTCGTCGCGGGCGCGGGCGTCTTCTGGCGCCAGCGTCGCATGGTGATCCATGTCGCCTTTGAGGAGCGCGGTGAGCCCCAGCGCGACGCGCGCGGCCTGCCCCTCACCCTGCTCGATCATATCGAGCAGGTCTCGCTCCACGCCCTCATCACGCGCCAAGGTCAGCTGCGCGCCTTGGAGCTGACCGACCCCGAGCCCCTGAGCGCCCTGACGCGCGTGCGCGCCGATCGCGCGGAGCTCAGCTTCATCGTGGAGCCCGCCATCTATCGCGAGTTTAAACAGCTCGACGGGCGCATCTGGATCAAGGCCCTGTTTGATCGCAGCCTGTTCTGCCTGCCCGCCGCTTGGCGCGCCGCTTGGCTCACGGCCGATCTTCAAGAGGTCGAGGGGCTCTCCCCCTGAGGCCCCCCTTTACTTCACACGCCGGGGCGATTACAACCAGCGCCACGCCCTACGCGCGCTGCGCGTTGACTCATGCCGAGGCTCTCCATGAACCCTGATATCTTTCGCATGTATGACATTCGCGGCATCGCCGCGCGTGACCTCAGCGATGAGGTCGTGACTCACATCGGCCAAGCTTATGCCACCACCCTCAAGCGCCAAGCTGAGCTGCCTCACCGCGTCGGCGTCGGCCGCGACGCGCGCGCCTCCAGCCCACGCCTGTTTGAGGCCCTGGCGCGCGGCTTAGAGGCTGCCGGCGTCCAGGTCGTGGACCTCGGCCTCATCCCCACCCCGCTGGCCTATTTCGCCATCTTTGAGCCCGAGGGCGCCCCCTTGGGGGGCGCCATTCAGATCACGGGCAGCCACAACCCCTCGGATTATAATGGCTTCAAGATGATGCTCGGGCGCAGCACCCTCCACAGCCAGGGCATCACCGCGCTGCGTCAGCTCATCCTTGATGGCAACCTTGATGATGGGCTCAGCGCCGCGCCCCGTGAGGCGCGCCCTGACCTCATCGCTCAGTATCAGCGCTGGATCGCTGATCAGGCGCGCCCCACCGCGCGCAAGCTCAAGGTCGTGCTCGACGCGGGCAACGGCGTCGCCAACCTCGTCGCGCCCAAGCTCGTGCGTGAGGTGTTCGGCGCTGAGGTCATCGAGCTGTTCAGCGAGCCAGACGCCGACTTCCCCAATCACCACCCTGATCCCACCGTCGCCGAGAACCTCGTCCACCTCATCGACGCCGTGCGCGCGCATGGCGCCGATCTGGGCGTCGCCTACGATGGCGACGGCGATCGCATCGGCGTGGTCGATGAGCTGGGGCAGATCATCTGGGGTGATCGCCTGCTGATCGTGCTCAGCCGCGCCCTGCTGGCCGAGCACCCAGGCGCCACCGTCATCGGTGAGGTCAAGTGCTCGCAGACGCTGTTCGATGACATCATCGCTCATGGTGGCGTCCCCATCATGTCCGCCGTCGGCCACAGCCTCATCAAGGCCAAGATCAAGGAGACCGGCGCCCTGCTCGCCGGGGAGATGAGCGGTCACATCTTCTTCAATGATCGCTTCTTTGGCTTCGATGACGCCACCTACGCCACCTGCCGCTTGCTTGAGATCGTGAGCGCTACTGACCAGTCGCTCAGCGCCCTCATGGCCGATGTCCCCGAGACGTTCGCCACCCCCGAGCTGCGCGTCGCGTGCGATGAGATCGCCAAGTTCGCCATCCCTGGCCTCGTCGCCAAGGCCTTCGCCTCCCAGGGCCTGCCCGTGGAGACCATCGACGGCGCGCGCGTGAACTTCGGGCAAGGCTGGGGCCTCGTGCGCGCCAGCAACACCCAGCCCGTGCTCGTGCTGCGCGTTGAGGCCGCCTCCGCTGAGCTGCGCGATCTCTACCTCGCCAAGCTTGAGACCGCTATCATCGCCGCCCAGCGCGCTTGAGCGACGCGAGCCGAGGCCGCCGCGCGAAGCGCGGCGGCCTCGGCTCGGTCGGGACGCGCCTGCGGCGCGCCCTGCGCGCTTCGCGCGCGACTCACTACACGCGCAGCGGCGCCGTGCGCTCCTCGCGCAGCACCACCAGCAGCCGCGCCAGCTCTCGCAGCGCTGGGTGCAGATCCGTCGCATCGCGCAGCTGACGCAGCGTGGGCAAGCGCAACGTCACCAGCAGCTTGAGCGCGACGCCCGTCGAGCTGTACGGGTTACGCGTCAGCGCCTCGCGCACATCATCGCGCGCGATCCAGCCCCGATGCCGCGCCACCTCCTCAAGCAGCGCAGGCAGCGTGGGGCGGCGCGACGCGATGACGACGACATCTTGCAGGCGCAGCAGCGGGTTACGCAGCAAGCGCTCGATCACCAGCGGGCTGGTGTCATAGAGCAGCCGCTCCAACAGGCGCGGGTTCGTCGCGCTGAGCGCCAGCGCGCGCCGCTCCCCGAGCGAGACATCCCGATCAAACGGCAAGCGCGCCTCGGGCAGCCGCGCGCCGCCCGACAAGGATCGATGAGGCGGCGCGTCGCGCAGCATCGCGAGCACCGCCTCGCGCCCCTCATCATGCGCGGCGTGAAACAGCGCCTGGATCAGCGCATAATCATCGCGCCGCTGCACCTCAATAAGCCACAACGCGGCGGCCAGCAGCGCGTCGAGCGCCACCTGCTGCCCCCACAGCGCGTGGCGGATGAGCTGGTCGATCGACCACACCGCCTCCGACGCGCGCATCGCCTCCAGCGCCTCGCCCACGCGCGCTTGGCGCATCGCCACCTCGGGCAAGCTCGCGACCTGACGCAGCAGCTGCGCTAAGCGCGCGTGTTGAGGATCTGCGATGACGTCTTGATCCATCCTGACGCCCTCTCCCAGAGGTTCACGGCGCGGCTTGGTCAGCCTCGCTCACCTGCTTGACGAACTCCGTGCGATACAGCACCGCCTCGCCCTGCTCCACCGCCTCTGGGATCGCCTTAAAGATCAGCGTGAAGGACGCCGTCGTGTTCGCCTTCAGTCGCACCGGCGCCGCCCCCACCAGCGCCTGCGCATCAGCCACCGTGCTCGCCTCGCCGAGCTGCTTGTCCGTCAGCAGCTGATCCGTGAGATCGGCCTCGCCCTCACCGATGATGCGATCGAGGTCATTGACGATGAGGCCGCGCAAGCGCACCTCAAGGTAGTCACGATCGCTCGTGTTGCGGACCTTACCCCGCAGCACCAGCGCCTTGGCGCGCTTGCCCACCTTGACCACCTGCGCCGAGACGCTCTCCACGCGCAGCGGCTCCTCGACCACAGGGGCGAGCGCCGCCACGGGCGCCACCGCAGGCAGCCACGCCTCGCGCGGCGCGAAGGGCTCATCGCCAAAGGCCACCTCCACCATGTGCCCAAAGCGCGCGAAGTCGACCACGCCGCCGCTCAGCGTGGCGATCAGGCCCACAAAGCCGATGCACACCAAGCACAAGATCAAGACGAGGTTCGCGAGCTTCTGCAGGCCAGCGCCCCCGATCTGGTGAGGCGCCAGCTGAGGCTCTAAGCGCTCATCCCACTGCGCGGCAGCGGGCGTCGCAGGGGGCGCGGGCGTCGCAGCCTGCGCCACAGGCGCTGCTGCTGCGGCCAGCGCTGCCGCGCGCGGTGAGGGGGGGGCGGGCTGGACGGAGGCCACCGCGCCGCTGGCGGCGTTGACGATCGCGCCTTGGCGCGCGTCGAACTGCTCACCCTCTGACCCAAAGGAAGGATCCACCAGATCATCCGCGTCGCCATAGGGCGAGGGCTGCTGGCCCCACGCTCGCTCGGAGGTGCGGTTGAGGCTCGGGAGGGGCTCAGTAGGCTGGCCACCGAAGTCCAGCAGCGTGTGATGCTGCATGGGTCGCTCCAGCGGCGCGCTCGGCTGGAGGATCGGGAGCTCTCTGGCGGGTGTGTCGAGGGCGAGCCCGAAGTCGTCATCCTCAGCGGACGCGTCGTGCGCGTCAAAGGCGCCGCCGAACAGATCATCGCCTGGCGCCTCAGGCGGATCGTCGAACAGATTGAGGCCGCTGGTGTCGATCGCGCGATCAATCTTCCTGGCGAGCTGATCGCGGTGGATGATGTTGGTGTCTGGCGAGAAGGACTCGCCTGCCACGGGGCGCCCCTCGACCAGCGGCGACGCGATGTCGATCTCGGGCAGGTCTTCAAAGCTCGCCTCAACCTGCTGCGCGGCGACGCGATCGCGCAGCTTCTTCTTGAGCATGCCGAGCCCTTGACCGGCCATCGGGAAGGGATCGGGCGCGGGCGCCAGCGCCTCGATCGCCGAGGAGGACAGGCTCAAGCCGCCCAACCCTGCGGGCTTGCCCAGCTGGGTGCTGCTGGCCTCATCGGCGCGCAGCAGGTTGTCCAGATCGAGCGTGGCAGGATCTTCATCCTCAGGCAGCAGCTGCCCGAGGTTGCCTAAGCCAAACTGCGTCGCGTGACCGGCGCGCGCCATCACCGGCTCAGGCGCGGCCTCGGCTGGCGCTGAGACCCCGTTGGCGAGGTGATCCTCCTCTTTGTAGAAGATCTCAGGCTCGTCGCTGTCGTCAACGCGGCGCACCCGAAAGACATGACCACATTTAGAGCAGCGCAGCTTCGCGCCCTTGGTGGTGATGTGTTTGTCGGGGAGGTTAAAGCCGGTGTCGCACTGCGGGCACGAGATCTCCATGAGCGCGCGTCTCCTGCGGCAGGGTTGGAGCCAGGGATCGCCACACGCGCGAGGCGGCGACGACAGGTGCGTTCAGGGGAGGTGTGGCTGACGCCATGCGCTAGTTTTACGCCGACGCGCGCTTCGGAGCAAGCGCGCAACGCGCACCCTGACGCACCTTCGCCGCGCTTAGGGGGTGTGACGGCGCACGTCGGGGATGTCGCGGTGAGGATCCGACAAGCTCGCCCGCTGCGCGCGCTGCGTGTCTTGGAGCTGACGCTCCAAGCGCACCACCAGCTCCTCCATCGCCTGCACCCGCTCCTGCATCGCGCTCATGTCACGGCGCAGCTCGGGGATGTGCGTGAGCTGATCAAAGGCATCACGCAGGCGATCGTCCATGCGCCGCTGCATCTCATCGATCGAGCGCTGCGTGGAGTCCACGAACTCGCGCAGCGCCTTGCTGCTCTCACCCACCACCTCGGCCTTGCGCCGAAACTCATCGCGGAACTGGTTCACCGGCGACTGCAAGCGCTGGATGAACTCCTCACCCGACTGGATGATGCCGCGCAGCGCGGGCACAGGGAGCTTGCCCTTGCTGGACTTTTCTTGCTCAAAGATGATGTGCGCGAGCGTGATGTGCGTGATGTCTTCTTTGGTGCCGTTGTCGATGATCCGCAGCTCCTCACCATCCTTGACCATCTGCTCGATCTCATCGAGCGTCACATAGGTGCTCTGCTCGGTGTCATAGAGCTTACGATTGGCATAACGCTTGATGATCTTGGTCATAACGGCTGATCGCTCGGGGCTGACAGGGCGCACACCACGCGCGCCGCCAAGCGGCGGCCTCAAGGCGTGCATGTCACGATGACGCGCGCGCCACGCGCGCGCCGATGGACGGGCGGGCTCGCTTAGAAGTCCACGCCCCCGGAGATGTTTAGCTGATTGACGTTCTGGCCCAGCACGCCCTCTAGCGCGAAGCTCATGATCCACACGTTGAGCCTGGCGCCCACGAAGAAGCGGTTCACGTTGGCCGTGTGCTGCTCAAACACAAACTCAGGGCTGAACTGCTGGCGCGGGTTCGCGGTGTCGAACTGCGGCGGCCTTGGATCTTGCGGGTAGGCGTTGAGCAGGCGGCTCGACGCGATGATGTAGAGGTTCTGATAGCCCACATAAGGCGTCAGTGAGACGACGCCGCCCAGGCCGATCGCCTTGGACATCGACACATCCCAGCCCGCGTTGACCATGCTCAATTCGGGCGCGCCCATGACCGTGTTGACGCTGCCGCGCACGGCGATGTCAGGGAACATGTAGTGCACGCTCTCCACGAGCGCCCACTTCAAGTCCGCGCCCATGGTGAACATCTCGCTGCCCGCCAGGTAGCCCAGGTTACCCGCCAGCTCAAACGAGAACGGCAGCCCCTTGCGCACCTGCAAATGCCCCGTGAAGAAGCTCGACGGCGGCGCCCCACTCTCAATCGCGCGCTGCCAGTGCTCGCGCTCCGTGGGGGCGAACGAGAAGCTCGTGATGAACGCCACCGCGTAGCCCGCCTGGCCCAGCGTCTCCGCCGGGTTCACTAGCCTCGGCGCCAGCACCTCGCCGAGCTCCGTCACCAGGCTCTGAAAGCCCTGCACGTCAGGGCGCACCACGCCACACGCGGGCGCGCATGGCATCTCGACGGTCCCAAACTCATTGGGATCGAAGCTCGCCAGGCGCGACAGCACCAGATCGTTCTCCCCTGCCAGCGCGGGCGTGGCGAGCGCCAGACACGCCGCCAGCGTCATCCAGGATGCGCTTGTTCGCTTCATCTGAGGTGTAGCTCCAGCCCGCGCGCGCGCAGCGATTATACACCGCGCGCGCCATTGTACCCGGCCTTGAGGCGTCATCTTGCGCCTGGGAGAGAGGCGCTGTCGCGCAGCGCACGGCCCGATGGCAACCTTTCCTTGGGTATCGTCTAGCAGAGGCGCGCGCGCCACGTCAAGAAGGCTCACCGTTTGCGTGTGGTTCGCCCCTCATCACGCGCTCATGGCGCCGGGCTCGGCGCGTCCTCCTCGCTCGCTGGCGCCTCCGGCTCAGGCGCCTTCGGCTCAGGCGCCTCGGCCGCAGCCGCGCCCGCCATCGCCACGATCTTGAAGGCCACCCGGCGGTTGTCCGCGCGGCACGCCTCCAGCGCCTTCTTGTTCTTGCGCGCGTTCTTGAGCAGCTCAGGGATCCCCTCACACGCGGGCTGAGCCTCGCCATAGCCCTCGCTGGTGAGGCGCTCGGACGCGACGCCCTTGCTGATCAGATAGTCCTTCACCGCCTGCGCGCGCGCCTGCGACAGCGCCAAGTTCTTCGCGTCATCGCCCACATCATCCGTGTGCCCCTCCACACGCAAGGCCTCGATCTGCGGGTACCTCTGCAACACCGTGGCGACCGTATCCAGCAGCAAGAAGCTGCGCTCCTGGATGCTCGCCGCGCCCGTGTCAAAGAACACCTGCTGCGTGATCTTGACCTCCGTCTGCGTCAGGAGGACGGTCGCATCACCATCAGGGCAGCCGTCCTCATCATCCACCCCGTTGAACGTCTCCGCCTCATCAGGACACTGGTCGATGTGATCGGCGAGGCCATCGCCGTCGGAGTCAAGGCAGCCATCATGCTCAGCGAGCCCTGGGACATCAGCGCACGCGTCATTGATATCTGCGACACCGTCGCCGTCTGCGTCGGGACAACCCGCCAGCTCCGCGGGGCCTGCCTCCTCGGGGCACGCGTCTTCGGCGTCGGGCACGCCGTCGCTGTCAGCGTCAGGCGGCGCGCAGCCGTCAAACTCAGCCACCCCAGGCTCATCGGGGCACTTGTCTTCGGCGTCGGGCACGCCGTCTTGATCATTGTCGAGGTCGGGGCAGCCATCCTCGTCCTCAAACCCGTCCATGTCTTCGGGCTCGCTCGGGCACGCGTCGCGCTCATCCACGATGCCATCGCCGTCCGTGTCGGGCGGCGGCGGCGGCGTCAGCTCCGTGTAGACATAGCTCACCGCGAACAGCGCGCGGAACACGGGCGCGCCATAACCTCCCACCAGACCTCGACCTGCGGCGCCCAGCAGGCTGATGCCCGAGGGGGTGTGCAGCTTGACGCCTAATAAACCTTCGACAGGGTTGGTCGCGCGGCGGTTGTCTTGCAGCTGTGATCTGCCAAACACCTCGCCAGACAGCGCGACCAAGCCCTCCTTGATCGCGACCTCCGCGCCTAGGCCGTAGGTCAGCTCGTGACCCACGGTGAGGTCGCCCACGGTGCCACCGCGCCGAAAGCGCGCGCCGACGTTTGCGACCAGCAAGAGCGGCCCAAAGCGGGTGTCCGCGATGAGGCGCGGGCCGCCCGCCACTTGGCCATCGCTCACATAGCGCGTCTCATCGCCTGTGGGCGCGTGGCCCTCGACCATCAGCGCCAAGCCCACCGCACGCTCGCGGCTCGACAAGAGCCCATACTTACCGCGCAAGGTCAGGTCGCCCATACGCAGGCCCGCCGCAGGCGCGCCGCCGATGAGCACCTCATTGACCAGATAGACCGGCAGGACCAGATCGACCTGGAAGCCGCCCGGCAGGCCCACGCCCACCATCCCCTCTAGCGCCAGCTGCTGGTCGATGAGCGTCAGCTCGCGCGCGCCCTGCTGGGCCACCAGCGTGTTGCTGCCGTAGTTGAGCATCAGCCCGCCCGTGGGGCGCAGCGCCTCCAAGGTGTCGGCGCCCTCCAGGCTGAAGATCGCGTTTGGCCCCACCGCCGGTGAGAAGCTCTGCGCGTTGAAGGTCGCCTGCTGCGCCATCGCGCCTTGGCCCCAAAGCGTCGCGCTCAGCGCCAGCAGCGCCCCTGCTGCGGCGCTACGCCGCGTCTGAACCGTCCATCGCATCCGCGCTCTCCATCCAGGCTAAAAGACAACTCACCCGCACAGCGCGCACGCGCGCTCACACTGCTGGCATAGCAGAGTTTCACTCATGGGCAAACCCGCGCTCACTCAACGCAGCTCTGAAGCCTGCGCAAGCGCGTGATCGCCTCGCTCCGCTCAGGGCGCCTAGCCAGCGCCATCGGCCTATGATATCGCGCGCACGCCGGCCCCATAACCCCTTGATGTTTATAGGCTCATTGAACCTACGACGCAGCACACGCGCGGCGCCGCAGGCGAGGTCTAGGCTGTGTCCGTAGCGAGCGATGCCGCTGAGCGGCGCGCAGCTCAAACGACCGCGCGATAACGGCCACAAGCGCTTGGACGAGCTGCTGGAGCATGTCACCCACGACCCGCTCGTGCTGTGGGGGTGGCGCCCTGGCGGCGGCCGCACCTTGCCGCCGTCTTCGCACCCTGAGTTTGTGGCCGCGTTCACCACTTGGACGCGCTCAGGCGGCGCTTGTCCCTGACGCTTGCGAGCGTCGCATGCGACCTCTATCGTTGGGAGCGCGCGCGATGCGAGCGCGCGTATCACAGACCTGATGAGGAGGTGCGATGAGCAGCGAAGCGCGTGAGGTTGACGTGGCGATCTTGGGGGCGGGGACAGCGGGCTTGAGCGCGTGGCGCACGGCCAAGCGCGCGGGATTGACCGCGCTGATGTGCGATCCTGGCCCGCACGGCACCACCTGCGCCCGCGTGGGCTGCATGCCAAGCAAGCTGCTCATCGCCGCCGCCAACGCCGCCCACCACGCCCGCCACACCGCCCAGTTTGGCGTCCACACCGGGGAGGTGCGCGTCGATGACGCCGAGGTCATGGCGCGCGTGCAGTCTGAGCGCGACAGGTTCGTGGGCTTCGTCATGCAGGTCATCGACGAGGCGCGCGACGCGGGCGAGCTGCTGGAGGGGCGCGCTGCGATCACCGGCCCCGGCACCCTCCAGGTCGAGGGCCAGGGTGAGGTGCGCTTCAAACGCTTGGTCCTCGCCACGGGCAGCCGCCCCACGATCCCCAAACCTTACCAAGCGCTGCCGCCCGAGCTTTTGCTGACCAGTGACACGGTCTTCGAGCTGAAGACCTTGCCCGCGCGTGTGCTGGTCGTGGGGCTTGGCGTGATCGGCCTGGAGCTTGGTCAAGCGCTGCATCGGCTCGGCGTCAAGGTCACGCTGTTGGGCATGGCTCACCTCATCGCGAACCTGACGGATCCGACCGTGCGCGATGTCGCGCGCGAGGTCTTATCCAGCGAGCTTGACCTGCACAGCGACCACACTCTGCAAGAAGTGCGCGCCGAGGGCGATGGTGTGCTGGTGCGCTTCCTTGACGCCAGCGGCAACGCCCAAGAGCGGCACATAGACCGCGTGCTCATCGCGGCGGGCCGACGCCCCAACCTCGACACGCTGGGCCTCGACACCCTCGGCATCACCCCTGACGAGCGCGGCCGCTACCCGATCGATCCTGGCACGTTGCAGCTCGGCGACGAGCCAATCTTCGTGGCGGGCGACGCCAACGGCCTGCACCCGGTGCTGCACGAGGCCAGCGACGACGGTCGCCGCGTGGCCGACAACGCCACCCACCCCGACGCGCCGCTCATCACGCAGCGACGCACCAAGCTCGGCATCGCCTTCTGCGACCCGCAGCTGGCCGTGGTGGGCAAGTCCTACGATGACCTGAGTGATTGTGAGGCGTCAGCGGGACAGGTGAGCTTCGCCGACCAAGGCCGCGCCCGCGTGGAGGGCGTCAACCGAGGCGTCCTGCGCGTCTACGGCGCCCAAGAAACCGGCCAGCTCCTCGGCGCCGAGCTCTGCGGACCTCAAGCCGAGCACCTCGCCCACCTGCTGGCCTGGGTCATCCAGCGCCGCCTCACCGTGAGCGAGGTGTTAGAGCTGCCCTTCTACCACCCGGTGTTAGAGGAGGGGCTACGCACGGCGCTGCGCGACCTATCCTCCAAGCTGCGCCATCGCGAGGGCATCAAGTGCGGCGTCACCGAGCACGGCGTCGGCTGCTAAGGCTGCCAGCACGCACAGGCTCGACGCGTGGGGTGCGGCGAGCTAGGGTGATGGAGTGGTTTGAGATATGCGCTGAGGGATGTGGGTGAGTGATGGGGCTTGGGCTTAATGATCGCTGCGAAGACCTGAGCGGTGCGATGGTTCGCGCGGTAGCCGCTGTCGCGGGTGTAGGCGCGAGCGTGCCGGATAAAGACAGGATCAGCCGCGACTTCATCTTCGAAGATGTGGACAGCAGCGGTCTCCAAGGATTTCCCACGATCGCAGCACAGCTCAAGAGCACCACAGACACCCTCCCTATCTTGAACGGCGCGTTCTCCTTTCCGCTCAAGATGAAGAATTATAATGAGCTGCGGATACGCTCAAACGTGCCAGCGATCTTGATCTTGGCCTATCTACCAGGCCTCTCTGAGGCCGTGATGACGGAGTGGATGGAGCAAACAGCCACTGAGATGGTGTTAAGAGGCTGTCTTTATTGGCATTCTCTCATGGGAGAGCCAGACAGCGCCAATCTGTCCACGAAGAACGTGCGCATCCCGATCGCTCAACCATTCACCCCTGCGGCGTTGGTGGCTATCTTAGATCGTGTACGCCAGGGAGGTCTGCCATGAGCGCGCACACCGTAGAGCAGCCTTTAGAACACTTCACCGTCGAGGATCGCGACAACCTTGAGCGCTATCTGCACGCGCAGGGGTGGCAGCATGTGCCGATCGCATCCAAGCTGCTGCACCAGTGGGTCTCGCGGGCCGACAAGCCTGTGAGCGTCCAAGTCCCACAAGATCCGACGCTCTCAGACTTCTCATGGCTGATCGGGCGCGCCTTAGAGCGCGTCGCCGCCGCACAGGGCTGTGACCTTTCACACCTCATCGAGTCGATACGTCATGCGACATGGGATCTGGTCAAGGTCCAGCTCTCTGGCACCAATGATCTGCCGCTGATAGCGAGCATGGCCGCGCTGAACAGCCTGCCTAAGCTGCTCCAAGCGAGCGCGCAAGCGGTGCAGACCAAACGCGCCCATTATCGAGGCTCCCTGTCACGAGAGATCGAGGCCTATATGAGCAGCCTGCGCCTCGCGCAAACCGAGGTGGGCAGCTACATCCTGCGCGTCTACTCACCGCTCGGCGAGCTGGATGAGGAGGCGCCTATGCTGCCAGGGATCGCCCCCTTGGTGCTCCCGTTTGGCAGGCGCGTCACGAGCCAGCTCATCGCCAACCTTCAAGCCACACAAGAAGCGGCGCGCTCGCGCGATGAGGAGGCTCTTCGCGAGGCGGTCGCCCAAGGGGTGAGCGCTAACTTGCTCGACGCGCTCGTCGCGTTTGGCGAGGTCAGCGCGGTGGATGAGGGGTTCGCGATTGAGCTTGATTGGGCGAGCGCCTTGAACCCTCCCATGCTGCCACGACGCGTCACCTTTGAGACGAGGTGGCTGCCTGCCATGCGTCGCGCCGCTGACATGTTGCGACATCACGTCGCTGGCCCTCAACAGCTGAGCCTGAGCGGGTTTGTGCAACATCTCAGCGAGGTGCGCCCTGGCGACACCCCGCGCCAGGGCAAGATCAAGATGAGCGTCTTGCTCCACGGCGCCATGAGGCTCGTCGAGGTTGAGCTTCATGCTGAGTCCTACAACCTCGCCGCCACCGCTCACGCAAACAGCAGCCTCCTCTGCGTGAGCGGCATCTTGGAGAAGCGGCAAGACCGCTGGGCGTTCACCCAGGTGGACGCTGTAGGCATTGATGTAGCGAGCGAAGTCGCGCTGGAGTGAGACAGCATCGACGCGTCGTGAGCGTGCATTGCTCAACATGAGCATGCTCATCGCCGCCTCTTGTGCGCCTGAGCGATACGCGAGCTGAGAGGTTGTCGATGAGGGGGCTTTGCTGCGCGCGCAGGTCGCGCCTTCGTGTCGAGGAGAGCGACCTGCGCGACGTCAGCGCAGGATCGCCGCCAAGCTCCGCTTTGACGCGCGCGCAGAACGGCGTCTGCCAGCGCTCATCGTCCACAATCTGACCGTTGCGGCTAACCCTGCAGCTGAGTAAGAGCGGGCCTGTGAGGTGCATGAGCGATGTGGGCGAGTGGCCTTCTTGGGCGATCTGCTCGGTCTGCGCATCCAACGCTTCACCAAGGCCAAGCGCCATGATCACCGTCGCGTCGGGCTGCACATCCAGCGCGATCGAGGTGAGCGAGCGGGCGATGAGGGCGTCCGTGGTGGTGCGATAGGTCACGGGGTTCGCGCGCCCGATATACGCAGGGGGCATGGTCGATGTGCTCATGGACGTGATGAGCTGCTGCTCACCCTGCACCAGCGCCGCTAAGTGCGACCCGCCCATGAGCAGGTTCGAGGAGGCCTGCGCCTCGGGCCAGTTGACAAACAGGCGCATGTTTGCGGCGATCGGCGCGTCTGCCGAAGTGTCGTCGGTCCACACGGGCGTGTTGCCATTCTCGTCTGGTGGCAGCGTAGGCATGACGCCAAAGACCTCAATCAGCACTTGCCCTCGCCCCAACACCTCAGCATCGCTCACTTCGGCCTGCATAGGCATAGGCGGGGGAGGATATTGCACGTCCGCACCACACCCCACGCTGGCGCCCACAGCGAATAATGCGACTATGCTCCACAACGTGTTTACTCTCATCACACAACCTCACCTTGATTTTTTAAGAACAAGCAGCTCAAACATCACTTGGTGATGACTGTGACTTATCCACGCTCAATCCACATACCTCGCCAGCCCGAACTCCGCCTTGACGCGGGCGCAGAACGGCGTTTGCCAGTTGATATCTTCAACAGGTTGGCGATCGCGCCTGATATTGCACCGCAGCTCAAGGGGCCCCGTAAAGCTCAGGAGCGCCCCAGGTGAAGGCGAAGCGTCGGATGGATTTGTGCTATGATTTTCACCATCTAGCCCAAGCTCTATCCGAACCGCGCGCCCATTGAGCTTAACCAGCTTCACATCCGTGATCGTTCGCGAGACGACGGCGTCGTCACTGTCACGATAGTTGAGCGGGGCGTGGGGGCGAAGCTGCTCATCGGGCGACTCTTCTGGGTCGAGTGCGCGCAGCTTCTCTCCCTGCATGAGCGCTGAGAAATGATCCTTCGTGAGCCGCAAGCCTGAGCTACCGACCCCGCGATCACCTATCAGAGCCATGAGGTTGGCGCTGACCAAGATGGGCGCATCCTCCGTCGTATCCTCAGTCCATGCTGGCGTATTGCCCTGCTCATCCGGGGGGAGCTGCGGCATCAAGCCAAAGAATGAGAATGAGACTGTCCCATGACCTGTCCCTGCAATATCGCTCACTTCGACCTGCATGGGCATAGGCGGGGGAGGATAATCCACGTCCGGGCCACCACAACCCACAGCGCAGAGCGCCCCAAGCCCAAAAACCATCCTCACCAACCCTCTCGATCGCATCGCGCCCTCCTCACCCAAACCGTTGACATATAAAACAAATAACCTACACGACCACGCGATGTGCTGACCTGAAGAGGTCAACGCACGCCTGCGCCTCTCCCCAACACAGCCAATCTTACTTCTTGATGTTACAGGTCGCTTCAACGCGCAGCAAGGAACCCTTCACGCCTCGCCCAGCGCCACGTCGCGCGATGACAATGGTCAGCTGGCTCAGATGAGGCGATCGCACAGGGCGACGGCTAAAGCTGTGGCGTTGTCGCGTCCGGCTCTGGCGAGCGCGAGGGCGATGAGGGCGTCGCACAGGGCTTGTGGGTCGCCCTCGTGCTCGGTGGCCAAGCTCGCCAGCTCCTCCAGGCTCACCTCGTTGTGGACGCCGTCGCTGGTGATGACGAACAGATCGCCTGGCTCAAGCAGCAGGCCGCGCTCATCGCGAGGCAGCGCGTCGGGGCATCCCTCCATGCCGTCCACGCGCCGCAGCTCAAGCTCCCCGGTGGCGCTCAAGAACCTCGCCAGCGTGCGCGCGCTCACATGATTGGGGTCCAGCTTCTGTGGCGTCAGCTCGCCTATCTCAATCAGGATCTGAGCCAGCGTGTGCTCGCGGGTGAGCGACCACGCGCGTCCGGCGCGCACGAGCGCGATGCGCGAGTCGCCCACATGGCCGATGGCGCCGCGATCGTGGCTGATCACCAGCCCGCTGAACGTCGTGCCGCCGCGCAGCTCAGGGTTGGCCAGCTCGCCGTGTAGGGCGAGCTGCTGGCTGGCGACCTTGACCACCCCGCGCGCGACCTCGCCAGGATGATCGCGCAACAGCGCGCCGCCCTCATGCACCCACGCGCGGGCGAACGCCTCGCATGCGGACTGCACGGCCAGCGCGCTCGCGCGCTCGCCATCGGCCAAGCCGCCGATGCCATCCGCCACACAGAAGAAGCCCGCCTGCTGAGGCCGCGAGCCGCGCACCAGCTGCGTGATGAGGTGGCCGCACGCGTCTTGGTTGTTGCGTCGAAAGATGTGGTTGCCCAGCGAGCTTCGCGCGCCGACGCGCAGCTCCCAGCCCGCGTCTTGCTCCAAGATCGCTTGATCGAGGCCCGCGATGAGCTGCTCGGCGCGCTCATAGGCCAGCTCCCCGTGCGGCGTGACGCAGCTGGCCATGACCTGATTGACGCCCGCGATCAGCAGGCCGCGCGCGCGCATCGCGGCGCGGTCTTGCAGGCCTGAGGCGACCGCGTGACCGCCCGGATAGGCGCGCCCCAACACCAGCTCATAGAGCAGCTCGCAGAAGATGCGCAGGTCGGGCCAGATGGACTCCGCGTGGCGACGCCCGAGCGGCATGAGGCTGGGCATGGCGCGCAAGCGCAGGCTGTGCGAGGTGTCATCCCAGACCAAGTGCGCGCGGGTGAGGTTCAGGATGACGCCGCGCTCGTGCAACAGCGCGATGCTCGTGGCGAGCGCGCGAAGCGCGCGCAGCCCCGTCAGGCGCCCCACCGCTGACCAGCGCGCGAGCGTCAGCGGCGCGCCTGAAGCGCGCATGAGCATCAAGCGCAGCGGCGCGTGCTCGGCGCGCGCGATGACCTGCGGCGCGATCGCATGAGCTGATAACGCCTCCAGCGCCCGCTCACACAGCTCGCCCCACGGCAGCGCAGGCCCCGACCACAGCCACTGATCCTCACCCGCCTCAAACACGCACCGTGAGCCGTTGATCGGCCCCACGGGATCGCCGAGCGTCGCGCGGATGCCCCCCAGAGAGAGCGAGACGCCAGGTCGCAGCTCAACCACCCTGCACCTCACCAGGGCGGCGCAGCTTGACGGTGTGCTGCGTGGCGGGCTGCATGGCGAGCGGGTCGTGGAACACGGTCAGCACCGTGCCCAGGCCGATCTCATCGCCATCGCGCAGGAGCACCGGGCGCAAGATTTCTTGGCGGTTGACGTAGACGCGCTGGCGTCGCGCCAGCGGCGTCAGCTCCCAGCGCTCATTGACGCAGCCGATGGCGACGTGACGAGAGGCGACGAAGCGGCGCTCATGGTCGGGCAACCCGGCCAAGTCCCAGTCAGGCGGCGCGAGGTCAGGATCGAGCGCGCCCGCGCGCCCGATGAGCGCGCGCTTTTGAGGGTTTAAGCGCAGACGCGGCCCACACAGACCGCCCGCGCGCTTGAGCAAGAGCGCGGGGCCGCGCTCTAACATCAGCAGATCATCGCGCAAACGCCCCCACCTGGCGAGCGCGCCCTCCTCGGCGCACACGACGCGCCAGTCGCGCCGCCCGAGCGTCACGAGATCGCCGCTTGCCAGCGGATGGCGCCGCTCATCGGGCAGCAGCGGGGTGCGGTTGAGGCACGTCACGCGCTCGCCAGTGAGGCAGGTCATGTGCCACTGGCCTTGCTCCAGGGCGAAGAAGACGTGCGGCGAGCCGATGGTGTAGAGCTCGTGATCGGGTAATTGGGCCGGCCACAGATCGACCGGGCCGAGGCCGGGGTGATAGCGCCCCAGCAAGGCGGTCGGTCCATGAATGCTCAGCGTGGGGCCGCCGCGCAGCGGGACAAGCTCTAATAAGGCGGGCAGCAGGTGCTCTGAGGTCAGCGCGGGGTCGTGCGCCTCGGGCCAGCCGCGCAGGACATCGAGGAGGCGCGCGCCGCGCGTCTGCTCCAGCACTTGCCCGACGCTTGGGCGGCGCTGCGGGGCGTCGGGATCCTCAAGTCTTGAGCTTGACATGGGGTCACCCGTCTTGGGGGAGGTGCGGATCGACGACGATCGGCGCGAGGGGGTTGTGCTCCCCGCATTGTGCGCGCGTCGCGCGCCGCTGTCAAAACTCGCGAGCGACCAGCGGGCGCGTAGCGCGCACATGCGCCGCTTGGATCTGCTCCATGAGCGAGGTGAGCGCCTGATCATCTGCGGTGAAGTCCACGTCGCGCGTGTCCACCTCCAGTAGCGGCGTCTCGTCATAGTGCGCGAAGAAGTTGTGATAGAGGCCGCGCAGCCGATCCAAATAGGCCGGGTCCATCTTCTGCTCGTAGGGGCGGCCTCGGCTTGCGATGCGCGACAGCAGCGTGTCCAGCGGCGCGTGCAGCGAGATCACGACGTCTGGCACGGGCGTCTGCGTGGTGAGGATGTTGTACATCCTGTCATACAGCGCCAGCTCGTGGTCCGACAGCGTGAGGCTCGCGAACAGCCTGCACTTGACGAACAGGTAGTCGCTCACGTTGAGCTGTGAGAACAGGTCTGTCTGCGAGAACTCCTCTTGCTGGCGATAGCGGCTCAGCAAGAAGAACATCTCGGTCTGGAACGCGTAGCGATCGCGATCCTCGTAGAAGGAGGCCAAGAAGGGGTTCTCCTCGAAGATCTCCAGCACGGTGTGGGCGTTGAAGCGCTCGGCGAGTCGACGCACGAGGGTGGTCTTGCCGACCCCGATGGGCCCCTCCACGACGATATAGCGGGGCTGATCAGATCCTTGCTGCCACATGATCCTGCTCGGGGCCAGACGCGACACGCGTCGCGGTTCTTGGGAGTGTCAGCGGCGTCAGGCGCCGCTGACCAGATCCCACAACTGCCCCGACCTCGTCAACGCCGGAGACACGCCAGCGGGCATACCATCCCGCCCCCGCGCCAACACTCCCAGGGGTGCATCCGACAAGCTCACTTGGACGATCCCCGCATGGGATGGGCCGCATCGACGCACCGCGCGGGAGGTCGTGTGTGAGCGATGTTTCTTATCAGGCGCGTTGCATCGCTCAAAAGTGGGGGGAGGCACAAGCCCCGCTTGGGTGCCTGACTGGGGCCAGCGTGACCGCGCACCTTGTGTGGCGTGGGCTACGGCGAGGGTGGATGTTCGGCTTCGTAGCGGCGTATGGCGCGCGCGAGCAAGGGTGCACAGGCGTCGAGCCCTTCGCGCGAGAGCTTGCCTTGGAGGTAGAGATCACGCCAAGTCTCTCGCGTGCGGATCACCTTGGGGTGGTTCAGAAGCTCCAAGAAACCTGCATAACGCGTCGCATATTCGCTGGGCGCTGCGCTCGTGAAGGTGAGCATGAGGGTCGGATAGCCAAGCTCAAACCATACGTCTTGGATGATGAAGGGATCAGGGAACGGGGTCGTCTTGCGGGTCTTGTTGAGCCAATCGTTCGCGTAGCGATAGTTCGACCACTCGAACATCAGCGTCGGATCCGTGTCTTGCGGGATGAAGTGATCGATCGCGCCATAAGCCTCATACATGGAGGAGTAGGCGCAGCGCCCATGGAACGCGTCATAGAGCTCCTGCTCGAAGCCTGTCCAGTGCGCGGGCGGCCTCTTCACTCGCCGCTTAGCCTCAGGGTTTTGGAGCAGCGCGAGTCGGGAGGAAGCCTCGCCCTCAGGGATGCCATGGAGCCAGTGGTTGCCCTTTTGGCGACAGGCTGCGTCAAAGGTGGGGGGCTCAGGTGGGGGCGTGACGTAGATCATGGATGATGCTTCGCGACATGCCACCTCGGCCAGAAGTCGTCCATGCTGGAGAGGACCTCGCGCAAGCGCGCGGTGATCTGAGCGTGGGTCTGGAGGTGTGAGGGGTTCTGGCTTGATTGTCCAAGCATGCAGCGCTCAGCGGCGGCGATGGCCTCCTCAGCCTCCAGCGAGCGCGCTTGGCGTAGCTCGAACAGGTCGGAGACGAGCCAGTCGGAGACGTCGCCCTGTTTGATCCAAGGCCACTCGTTTAATGAGACAGCGCCATCATGGAGGTCCAGGTGGAAGACCTTATCACATGCCTCATCAAAGCGAGGCTCCAGCGAGGCCATCACCAGCGGCGAGTGTGTCGCGGTGATGAGCTGGACCTTGACATGGGCGCCCATGAGCTGCTGCGCAGCGGTCATCAGGGCGTGGACGATGGTGCGCTGCCACTTCGGGTGGAGGTGCGCCTCCAGCTCATCCACGAGCAAGACGATGTGTTGAGTCGGCGCTTCGGGCTTCGCGCCATAAACCTGCCCTGCCTTGAGGTGTTCTTGCCATGCCCAGAGCATGAGGTAGCCCAAAGAGAGGATGCGGCGCACGCCTGTTGAGGCGAACAGGATGGGGATCTCATCACCATAAGGCGTCTTGAGGGTCGGGATATCACGCACATCCTCAGGATCCACGCGCACTGGCGAGGCAGGCTCAAGCGGTTCTTGTCCAGAGGGCGACAGCGTGGCCAACACCGCACACAGCGAGCGCCACATCGCGTTGTCTGCGTTTTGCCAGGAGATCCAGTCCTCGATGAGCCCTCGGCACAGGCGCTTAGGCGTGGGGCTGGCGGGCGTGGGCTCGCTGTCTAGCCCCCACCAGAGGTCATGCGCGCTGAAGACATCGGCGCGCATGTCTTGCGCGTCGCGCTTGCGCAGCACGTGTCGTCGCTCATCCCAAACAGCGAAGGCGCCGTCAGCGCGCGCATACAGCACGATCCCCGGAGGTTCGCCTGGGCGCGCCCCTTTGGCACGCCAGCTCAGCGTCTGCGCGTGATAGCTCGTCGCGAAATCCACAGGCCCAGTCTTGCCTTGTATCGTCGCCGCGATCGTCCCCTCGCTGTGGGTGGGGCGCGCCTCGTGGGCCACCCATGTGCGGGTCAACGCGTACCAGGCGAGGTCGAGGATAAATGTCTTGCCGAGCCCATTATCACCGACGAAGACATTCCATCGACTGGCAAAATCAATCTGCATCTGCGCGACAGGGCCGATCCCCGATGTCTTGAGCGAGTGAATCATCGACGCTCCTTGAGGGCTCGCCATGTACGAGCGGCTTGATGATATGGCCGGGCACAGCGCGGCTTGTCAAGAATGGCGGGCGCGCTTGGCGCGCCCGCCAGCGACGCGGCCAGGGCAAGCTTTGCTTGCCCTGGCGCTGTGATTCGGCACGATGCGTCGCACCCGCGTTGAGGCAAAGACCGCCCCCGATGGTTGCAAGTGACCCGCTAATTTGGACGATCCCCGCATGGGATGCGCCGCACCGACGCACTGCGCGGGAGGTCGTGTGTGAGCGATGCTCCTTATCTAGCGCGCCGCATCGCTCAAAGATGTGCCGGATAGCCGAGGGCGTTGAAGGCCCCCCCAGGGGTGCAGCCGACAAGCTCACTTGGACGATCCCCGCATGGGATGTGCCTCAGCGACGCACCACGCGGGAGGTCGTGTGTGAGAGGGCGGCGTAGCGGACGCGCTGCATCGCGCAGCGCAGCCGAGGCCGCCGCGTGTGCGACGTGAGGGCGTGATCTTGTCTTATGGTGGGGGTTGTGGCACCTTCGCGCCCTGTCTCACGCCAGCGCGAGCGCATACACCGCCAGGGCGAGCTGCGCGCTGGGTACCTAATCGATGAGAGCGATGTGCAGGAGAGGATGGTGAGGTCGATCAGCGTCGTGGTCCCGGTCTACCGCAGCGCGGTCACGCTGCCCGCGCTCGTCGCCAAGCTCGATGAGTCGCTGAGCGCCTATGGGGCGCCGTTTGAGGTGATCCTTGTCAATGATGGCAGCCCCGATGACAGCGCGCAGGTGATCGAGGGGCTCGCGGCGACGCACCCTTGGCTGCGCGGCATCACCATGATGCGCAATTATGGGCAGCACAACGCGCTGCTGTGTGGCATCCGGGCGGCGCGTCATGACGTGATCGTGACGTTGGATGATGATCTGCAGCATCCTCCTGAGGAGATCCCGAAGCTGCTGGCGCGGCTCGACGCGGGCGCCGACGTGGTCTACGGCACCCCCCAGAAGGCCGAGCACCAGCTGTGGCGCAACCTAGCCTCCTGGACCACGAAGCTGGTGTTGCAGGGGGCGATGGGGGCGCACAATGCGACGCGCGTGAGCGCGTTTCGTGCGTTTCGCACGCCGCTGCGGGCGGCGTTCGCGGAGTTTCGCGGCCCGTTCGTGAGCGTGGATGTGCTGCTGACGTGGGCGACGACGCGGTTTGACGCGATCGAGGTGCGGCATGAGCCGAGGCGCCACGGCGAGAGTAATTATACGTTTCGCAAGCTGGTGGCGCATGCGCTGGATATGGTGACGGGGTTCAGCGTGGTGCCGCTCAAATGGGCAAGTCTGCTTGGGTTTGCGTGCGCGGCGCTCGGGCTGCTGTTATTCTTGTACGTGGTCGTGCGCTATATGCTTGAGGGCGGCAGCGTGCCGGGCTTTCCGTTCTTGGCGTCGGTGGTGGTGATCTTCTCCGGCGCGCAGCTCGTGTGCTTGGGGGTGTTCGGGGAGTATCTGGCGCGCATTCACTTTCGAAGCATGAACAAGCCCTCTTATGTGGTGTCCACGGACAGCCACGAGGCGACCCAAGAGGAGACACGATGAGCGAGCTAGCGCAGCAGCTGCCTTGGGACAGCGCCCACTTTGGCGTCTCGATCGCGCGCGCGAAGGTGAGTCAACTGGCCGACGCATCGCAGCTGGAGTCGCTGCTCGCGTGGTGTCGTGAGCGCGACGTGGCGTGCCTGTATTTTCTGAGCGATGACGACGCGACCACGCGCGCGCTGCTTGAGGGCGCAGGCGCGGATCATGTGGATGAGCGCGTCACGATGGCGCAAGACCTGAGCGACACCGAGGCGCAGCTGGCGAGGCCGCGCGATCCGCGCATCCGGCTGGTGCGTCCGGAGGATGTCGAGGTGCTGGTGGAGATGACGCGCGAGGGCTATCGCGGCGTCACGCGCTTCTATCAAGATGGGCGCTTCGCGCAGGATCGATGTGACGCGCTCTACATGATCTGGACGCGACGCAGCATGGAGGAGGGGCCGGTGTGGGTGTGCGAGCTCAATGGCGAGGCGGTGGGCTATCTGACCAGCCGCTATGATGAGGCGACGAAGACCACGTGGCTGGGGCTGATGGCGCTTGCGGAGGCCGCGCGCGGGCAGCGCTTGGCGGGGGCGATGGTGCAGGCCGCGCTGCGCGGCGCGGTGGAGGATGGGATGACGCACGCCGCGCTGATCACGCAGGGGCGCAATGAGGCGGCGCGCCGCACGCATGAGCGCGCGGGCTTTCACGTCGCGCAGACACAGCGCTGGTATCACTTATGGCTATGAGCGCGATCCCGTTCAACCGAGGGCTGCCGGTGGGTCAAGAGCTGGCGTACATCGCGCAGGCGATAGCGTCGAGCCACACCTCGGGTGATGGGCAGTTCACCAAGCGCTGTCATCGGCTGCTGGAGGGTTTGACGGGTGCATCGCGCGCGCTGCTGACGACCTCCTGCACGCACGCGCTGGAGCTTGCGGCGATCCTGTTGAACTTGGGGCCGGGGGATGAGGTGATCGTGCCGAGCTTCACGTTCGTGTCGACGGCCAACGCGTTTGCGCTGCGCGGGGCGACGATCGTGTTCGCGGACGTGCGCCCCGACACGCTGAACCTGGATGAGGCGCAGCTTGAGGGGCTGATCACGGCGCGCACGCGCGCGATCGTGCCGGTGCACTATGCGGGGGTGGGCTGTGAGATGGACGCGATCTTGGCGACGGCTGGGGCGCATGACATCGCGGTGATCGAGGACAACGCGCACGGCTTGATGGGGCGTTATAAGGGCGCGCCGCTGGGCTCGCTCGGGGTGATGGCGACGCAGAGCTTCCATGAGACGAAGAACTTTTCTTGTGGAGAGGGCGGCGCGCTGCTGTTGAATGACGCGTCGCTGGTGGAGCGCGCGGAGATCATCCGCGAGAAGGGGACCGATCGCAGCAAGTTCTTTCGGGGCCAAGTGGACAAGTATGGTTGGGTGGATTTGGGCTCAAGCTTCTTGCCGTCGGATCTTTTGGCGGCCTTCTTGTGCGCGCAGCTGGAGGAGCACGCCAAGATCCAGGCGCGGCGCGGCGAGCTGTGGCGAGGTTATGATGAGGCGCTCACCCCGTGGGCCGATAAGATGGGAGCGCGCAGGCCGGTGATCCCTGCGCACTGTGATCAGGCGTATCACCTGTATTATCTGCTCTTGCCGTCACTGGAGGCGCGCCAGGCGTTCATCGCGCACATGCGCGCGCGCGAGATCATGGCGGTGTTTCACTATCTGGCGCTGCACACCTCGCGCTATGGGCGCACGATCGGCGGTCACGAGGGCCAGTGCCCGGTGACGGAGGATGTGAGCGATCGGCTGGTGCGATTACCGCTGTTTAACACGATGTCCGACGAGGAGCACGCGCGCGTCATTGAGGCCGCGCTGCTGTTTCAAAGCTGAAGGGTCTATCGACATGATGAAGCTCGCGCCGATCTTCGCCACGGTGCTGTTCACGGTGGTGGGGCAGCTGTTGATCAAGCAGGGGATGTTGCAGCTGGGGGCGGCGCCGAGTGAGACGAGCAAGCTGCCGCTGTTCGCGATCAAGGCGGTGTTCCAGTGGCAGGTGTTCTTGGGTTTTGTGAGCGCGGGGCTGGCTGCGGCGGCGTGGATGATCGCGATGTCGCGAAGCGCCATCAGCTTCGCCTATCCGTTCATGGGGCTGTCGATCGTGCTGACGCTGCTGTTGGCGCCGCTGTGCTTTGGCGAGCATGTGCCGATGCAGCGCTGGGTGGGGGTGCTGATCGTGTGCGCGGGGATCGTGATCGCAGCGCAAGGGAAGTGAGCTGATGACTGTCTGGCGGGAGCGCGCGGTGCGCGTGATGTTAGGCGTGGTCTTCGCCTGCGCCTTGGTGTGGGGTGGTTATTGGGCCGCGCACAAGGCTTATGCGATCGATGAGTTTTATTATGCGCATGAGGCGTGGGAGCTGACGCGGCCAGGGGCGTCGTGGCTGAAGCCGCTGGTGGCGGGGGAGAGGTTTTTACCGCTGTATGTGTTCGCGCCCGTCATCGCGCTCACGGAGGATGACCCCGCGCGCCTGATCTGGGTGCGCTATGAGATGATCGTGCTGTGGGGGCTGCTCTTATTAGGGATGGGGCGCTTGAGCTACCGGCTGACGGGCGGCGGCCGCTGCGCGGCCGCTGTCGCGATCGCGACCGCCGCGCTGGTGCGCCCGCTGATGTGGTACGCGGTGGAGCTGAGGCCCGATCCAGTGGCGCTTGTGTGCGTGGTGTGGAGCTTGGTGTGTCTGAGCGAGGCGGCGCATCGCGACGCGAAGCGGCGCTGGAGCGCAGCGGCGGGCTTGCTTCTGTTCTTGGGCTGCTGCGCGAGCGTGAAGGCGCTGGTGTACGGGGGGCCGTTCTTGCTCGCGGCGATCTTGGGGTTGCCCAAGCGTTATCGGGGGCACTTTGAGGCGCCGTGGCACTTCTCGTTGAGCTTCGGGGCGGGGCTTACGGTGACGGGGCTGCTGGTGTTATGGCGCGGTGATTTTGCGACGTATTGGGACGGCATCTTCGGGATGATCAAGCTGCACGAGGAGCACTATCCAGAGCTTGATCCGTGGCGATTAGCGATCCCCGTGATGGGCCGTTATCCGTGGCTGGTGGTGCTCACGGGCTTGGGAGCGCTGAGCTTGCTGATGAGGTGGGGGCAGCGGCTGTGGAGGGCGCGCGAGGGGAGCTTAGGGTTATTGGTGGTGCTGGTGTGGGTGGGGGCCGCGGCGAGCTTCTTGATGCAGCGCGGGGCGTATGATTACAGCTTGCTGCCGGCCTTGGTGATGTCTTGCGTGCTGAGCGCGGTGGCGGTGCACGATCGTTATGTGGCGCTCATGGCGAGCGGGCGCGCGGTCAGGTGCGCTGCGCTCGCGGTCGGTGTGTGCGTCATAGGGCTGGTGGCGTGGAAGGGGAATGAGGAGGCGCAGCGGATGCCGCGCAATGACGCGCAGCGCGTGGTGCAGCGTGACATCCATCGGCTGACCGCGCCGGATGATGTGGCCTATGATCTGTCGGCGGCGTTTGTGTTTAGGCCGCGCGCGCATCGGTTCGCGTTCGTGGACATGCTGCGTGCGAAGCTGTATCGCGAGGAGCTGAACCAAAAGGTGCCCGAGCTTTTGCGCGAGCGCGGGGCGGTGTTGTTCGTGAACAACGCGAGGTTCAACCCGTGGCGCAAGCAGCCGCTGGGCAGGTTTATCGCGAGGCACTACCAGCGCTACAGCGACGATCTGGCGCTGTGGGGGCGGCGCTGGACGCAGACGCGCGCTCCTTGGGCGGACAAGTTTGAGGCGATCGTGGCGGGTGAGTATTTCGTGCATCCGCCTGAGGCGCTGACGCGAGGCGCGCTGACGGTGGACGGCGTGCCAGTGACAGCGCCCGTGATGAAGCTGACGCGCGGAGAGCATCATGTGCGCTGGCAGCCTGCGGCGGGAGCGCAGCTGAAGGGGCCGCTCTATATGATCTGGCTACCGCGCGATGGGGAGCCCTTTGATCCGGCGCGTCCGAGCGCGCCCGCGTCGCTAGGCAGGTACATCTTACCGGGTGGTGTGTTGGAGTGAGCGGGCGCGCCAAGTGTCAACAGGTCGACGCCTCAAGGGGTGTTGCGCCTAGACGGGTGGCATCCGTTCGGGGTAATCATGGGGCATAAACACGCGCATGACGGCGCGGCTTGGCCAACCTCTGACGTGACGAGCCAGCGATGATCTTGATCGAGAAGTTGCGATTGTTGGGCGCCTTGCTAGCGCTCGGGCTGGTGGGGATGTTCGGGGTGGAGGCGTCGGCGCAGGACTTCAAGCCTGTGCGGGTGGCGCTGATCAACGTGGCGGGCAAGGACGGCGCGCAGATCGCGGCGAAGCTGCTGAAGCAGCTAGAGGCCAATGAGAAGGTGGAGCTTGTGGACGCGTCCAAGGTGGGGGCGCGTATGAAGGAGCTTGATCTGACACAGCGCACGCTGGCCAAGGGGAGCTTGCGTGAGAAGAACCAGCCGAAGCTCGCGGAGCTGATGCAGGAGTCGAGGCTGGAGGGGCTGCTGCTGCTGGACGTGTACGGTCGCGGCAAGAAGGCGCAGGTGGTGATGATCGGGCCTTCGGGGCGTGAGCTTGCGGACGATGAGACGAAGCTCAAGCGTGCGAGGCAGGCGACAGACGCGCAGGTGTTGAACATGCTGCGCGCGAGCTTTGGGCCGCTGGTGCCTGTGGTGAACGCGCATCGCGAGGAGCAGGCGCGCGCGCAGGCGGCGCTGGCCCAGGCGCAGGCTGAGACGCCGCGCCTGGAGGAGGCGCCGAGCGACGAGGCGTCTGGCGAGGCAGGTGAGGTGACGCAGACGCTTGAGCCGGGCGAGCGCCCGAGCACGGGGCACATCCGGCATCGGATGGCGTTGAGCGCAGGTGTGGCGATGGGGCAGCGGACGCTGGCGCTCAAGCAGGGCGACGGCCCGGATGATTACAGCTTGGATCACAGCAGCCCGTTCATCGGCGGCGAGGCGCGGATCGAGGCGTTGCCGCTGGTGTTTGGTGAGGACGAGAGCAACGCGCTGGGGGTGTCGATGTTTGGGGCGTATGCGCCGTTCTCGACGCTGACGCTCGATCCTGTGACGGGAGAGGAGGCGCCGCTCTCAAGCGCGTTCGCGCGCTTTGGGATGGAGGCGATGTATGTGCGCGCCTTGGGCTCGCGCGTGCTGATCGACCTGTTCGCCGGGTTTGAGCTGATGAGCGTCAACATCGCGCCGAACGACTATTACACGGGCAACCGGTATGTGATGGGGCGTGGGGGGTTGGGGGTCACGGGGCGCTTGAGCGATGCGTTCGCGCTGCGTGTGCATGGCAGCGCGCTGCCGCTTTTGGACGCGAACAACTCGGCGGGCGCGTTCGGGGAGAGCCCGCGCAGCTTGGGTTATGAGGCAGGGGCGCGTTTGAGCTTTGATGTGCTCGACGATGTGTTCATCCAAGGGCATTATCAGCTGCAGCGGCTGACCCCTGCTTATCCTGATCCGAACCCACCGATCACGGCGGCGACCACCTCACAGGATGTGTTTCACACGGGCGGCTTGGTGATCGGGCTGCGGCTGTGAGGCAGACCCGTCAGCAAAGCGGCGCCTCATGGTGAGGCGCGAGCGCGCCTTGTGGCGTCGCGTCGCCGCCCCAGAAGAGGTGAAGTGCCTGTGAGGAACTTGCTCCAGAAGTGGCGCCTGCTGGGCGCGATGCTGATGGCGGGCGTGTTGAGCGTGTGCATGGGGAGCGCGCCCGCCCAAGCGCAAGCGCTGCGGCCGCTGCGCATGACGCTGATCAACGTGGCGGGCGGCGACGGCAGGCTCATTGAGGAGCAGCTGCGTCGTATCTTGGTGAGCAATGAGAACTTGGCGTTGTTGGACGCGGCGAGCGTGGCGGCGAGCCTGGAGCGTTATGAGCTGAGCGGGCGAGCGCTCGCGAAGTCGGCGCTGCGAAAGCAGAGCCAGGAGCGCATCGGTGAGCTGATGCAGGGGCTGGATTTAGAGGGGATGCTGCTGCTGGACGTGTATGGACGCGGCAAGAAAGCGCAGCTCGTGGTGATCGGGCCCTCAGGGCGAGAGCTGTCCAACGCGGAGATGTCGCTCAAGCGCGCCAATCGCATGAGCGATGAGCAGGTCGTGGAGCTGTTACGCGACGCGTTTGGGGTGTTAGGGCCAGCGGTGCTCGCGCACCGAGCGCGCGCGGTGCCCGCGCCTGTGCGAGACGCGCAGAGCGCGGGCGTGACGAGCGAGCTGGCGAGCGGCGCTGAGGTGCAGGAGCCGCAGCCTGAGCCCAAGGAGGCGAGTGGCGAGGGGATCGCGCGCGTGTTAGAGCTCAGCATCGGGCTCGCGGTGGGGCGACGCTCCATTCAGATCAAGCAAGGGGAGCAGCCGGAAGACTATCGGCTCAACCACGCCAGCCCCTTCTTGGGCGCGGGCTTGCGCTTGAGCGGCGTGCCGTGGGTGTTCAATGAGGCAGGCACGAGCGCGCTAGGGCTTGCGGTGTTTGGGGCGTATGCGCCCTTCTCGACGAGCTTCTTTGACGCGGACACAGGCGATCGGCTGGAGCTGTCGAGCGCGTACACGCGCATGGGCGCGGAGGCGCAGTATCTGCGTGAGCTGAGCGCGCGGTTTATGTTGGATCTGTATGGCGGGATCGATCTGATGAGCGTCACGATCGCGCCCAACGCCTATTATACAGGCAACCGCTACCTCACGGCGCGCGCGGGAGTGGGGATGACCGCGCGCTTAGGGGCAGATGCGGCGCTGCGACTGCACGGCGGCGTGCTGCCAATGCTGGACGCGAACAACTCGGGCGGCTTGTTTGGCGAGAGCCCGTTCAGCGTAGGATATGAGGCGGGCGCGCAGCTGAGCTTTAACCTGCTGGATGACGTGTTCTTGCAGGCGCACTACACCTTTCAGTTCCTGACACCAAGCTACCCGGATCCGAACCCGCCGATCACGGTGGCGACCTCATCGCAGGACATGCTGCACACGGGCGGGCTGATGGTGGGGCTGCGGCTGTGAGGCGCGCGCGCGGGCTGCGTCAAACCAGCTTACTTGGACGATCCCCGCATAAAATCTAAGCCTGCGACGCACCGCGCGAGAGGTCGTGTCAATCAAGGCGCGGCCACAGGGCGGTGACGTCCTCAAGCTGCGTGGCGGTGACGGCGTGAGGGGGCGTGGGGTCGAGGGTGAGGCGCACGCCAAGCCCTGAGGTGGCCTCTGGCGTCGAGGCGACGAGGGCGAACCAGGCGCCCTGCGCGGTCCAGAGGTGCAAGACGTGGGCGCTCGTCCAGGTGGCCATGACGCCGCGTGAGGCCTCATCGGCGCTGTCACGCGCGGCGTCGAGGTCGCGCGCCCAAGCCTCGGCGCTGGCGAGCGGATCGGGCTGGGGCGCGGGCGCGGCGATGGGGTCGCTCGGGGAGGGAGCGGGCGGGCTTAAGGCGCAGGCCATGCAGCTGGCGAGCGCAAAGAGCAAGAGGAGGTGTCGCATCAGGGGGTCGAGCTCAGCGTTGGATCAGGCCGATGAACAGGCGCGAGGGGGGGATCCCAGCGGCTTGGCTGATGTAGGCCAGCCAGCGCGCCGCGTCGCCCAGGGTGATGTCGCCTGTGGTGGCGAACAGGGCGTGGTGGGGGTGCGCGGGCAAGAGCTCGCGCAGGGCTTGGGGCAAGGCGTCAGGCTGCGAGACGCAGAGGCTGACCTGGGGGGTGCAGGCGTCTTGGGCGCGAAGCGGGTCGCCGCCCAAGCGCAGGCGAAAGGCGCCGGGCGCCTCGCTGGGGGTGTAGGCGACGATGAGGTTGGGGTGACGCGACTTATGATCGAGGACGGGCGCGTTGACGATGAGGCCGCCTAGCGCTTGGCCCGTGCCCACGCGTGTGACCAGCGTGATACGGAACATGCCAGCGCGCGCCGCGCTCAGCGCCACGCGCTGCACGCTGAGCCAGCTGACGTCTTGTGAGGCGATGAGGTCGATGGCGGCCAGCGAGGGGTCATCGTGGCCGACCTCTTTGAGCCATCGGGCGATGGCGTGGCTCAGCTCAGGCCATGGCGAGAGCGACTCAGGCTGGGGCTGAGGCGAGGAGATGGCGCCAAAGGGGGTGATCGCGCGCTGTCGGGTGAGCAGGATGGGCAGGGCGGGCAAGCGGGCGCTGTCGATCCAAGGCGGCGCGGGGGCTTGGACGAGGGCGTCAGAGGCGGTGAGGGTGAGCAGGGCCTCGAAATACTCGGGGGTGGGCGCCCAACGCAGCGACCAGCCGGAGGGGGAGCGCGCCATGACGACGGGAGCGCGCAGCGAGGCGCCGCGATAGCGCAGCAGCAGCTCGACCAGCGCGCGCTGACCGCGCGTGGGGGAGAGCAAGCTGATGACATGAGGGGCCTCAAGCGAGGCGCCACGCGCGAGGGCGGCGCGCAGGCCGGGGTGAGCGTCAGCGTCACGCGCGAGGGCGGCGCTCAGGGTGAGGGGCGCGGCCTGCGCCAGTGGCGCAGGCCGCGTCTGCGCCGGCGCTGGGGTCGTGGGCGCAGGCCGCGTCTGCGCCTGCGCCGACAGGGGCGATGCGGCGAGGGCGGCTGAGCAGGCGGCGATAGCGACGATGTGGCGAAGCACAGGGCGGCTCACGCGCGCGACGCGCGCGACGGGCGCGACGGGCGCGACGGGCGCGACGGTCGGGACGGGCGCGACGGACGCCAGGTCATGCATAGCGCGCATGATCAGCCCACCAAAGCGTAATTCAAGCATGTGTAATTCATGTCCAATTCATGTACAGCCGAGCCGCTCAAGGGTGCGTCTCAGCGGCTTGTACGTGGCGCGCGACGATGCGATCGAGCAGGTCCTTGCTCTCAGCGCTCAAGCGCGTGAAGGCGACGCCCATGCCCCGCTCCGCGCCCGTCTCCACGCGCACCACCTCGCCCTCGCCCTCGACGATCTCGATATCATCGACGATGACGCTGAAGCGAAGCTCCACGCGGGTGCCAAGCGGCAGGGGGTTCTTCGAGCGGATGAAGACGCCGCCTTGAGAGACATCGCTGACATACTCCGCGATGTAGTCTTCGATGCAGTCAAACTCGCGGTTGACCACCACGCGGACGTGCTGTCGGCGAAAGGCGCCGGAGTCTTGAGCCATGATGAAGACCTCTCCTGAGGCGCTAGAGCGCTCGGCTTCAAGCGAAGCTGCGAAGCAGCAAGTAGAGCAAGACGAAGGGGCCGCTGGCGAGGGCCAGCAGCGCGCTGATGATGAGGGCGGCCAGGGCGTAGCGGGTGACGGGGCGAACGCGACGCGCCTCAAGGGCGGCTTGAGGGATGACCGCGGGCAGCGGGGCGCCAGGCTGGGTGGGGCCACCAAAGTGAGCGCGGATGAGGGCGACGTTGCGCAGGTTGGCCTTGAACATGGCGTCAAACACATCCCCGACGCCAGGGACATACCCGCCGAGCAGATCAACGGCGATGTTGACGCCCATCTTGATGAGCAGGGGCTTGGTGGCGCCAAGGCGCAGGGCCTCCCAGAAGATGTAGACGCTGACAAACCAGACGGCCCAGTCACCGCCGCCCGGGATGAGGCCGATGATGGGGTCAAGGCCGATGCGCCGCTTGACAAGCGGCAGCTCAAACTGATCGTCCATGAGCTTGGCGATGCGATCGAGCCTGCGCAGGGCAGCGTTGACGCGCTGGCGCTCGTCCTCGGGCAGGGTGAGCGGCTGTGCGCGTGGCGCGATGACGAGCGGCGCGGTGGTGTTCATTCTCCTCCAGGCATCACACAACGTTGGGGGGTGAAGACGCCCTCCTCGCTGAGCACGGGGGCGGCGCGCTCGGGCAAGGCGCTGCCCTGCAGGCACCACAGGCTGATGGCGCCTGAGGCGGGCTCGCCCGCGTCATTGAAGTTAAGCGCGCCGGAGACGCCCCCAAAGCGGACAGGCTCATCGCGGTCGAGGGCGGCGATGAGCTCAGGGATGGCGCTCGCGCCGGGGCTAAAGCGCGCGCCGCCTGGGGCGTTAAGCTGGCGCAAGCCGCGCGCGATGTCGAGGCCCGAGGCGTCGCTCTGAGCGGCGATGGCGATGGCGAGCAGGTAGAGGGCGTCGTAGGCCTGCGCGACGAAGGGGGCGTCAGACGCGTTCTGTTGAAAGCGTTGATTATAGCGCGCGCTGAAGGCGACGAAGGGCAGGTACTGATCGCGGCGCGTCTGGGGCGTGGTGCCGAAGGCGCGCCCATTTAAGGACGCCGCCCGCGCGCCAAGCGCGCGGGCGGCGTCGGCGGCGCTGCGCGCCGCGTCGGCCATGAGGAACTGCAGCGAGGGATCATCGGTCACGGCGTCGATCTGGGCGATGATGTCCCAGGACTCGGAGAAGCCGAGCAGGATGACGAGCTGCGCTTGAGCGTCGCGCACTTCTTGAGCGACGCGGTTATCCTCAGCGCGATCCGTGGGGTTGTAGCGATGCTGGGAGAGGGTGAGGCCAGCGGCGGCGTCGAGGCGCGGCATGATAGCGGCGAGCAGGCCGTCGCTGTAGGCGTCTTGTTGAGGCAGGACGATGGCGACGCGCGTCACCCCCTGGGCGGCGTCCTGGGCGAAGGAGGCGGCGAGCTGACCGAGGGCTTGGCCTTGGATGAGATCGCTCAGGGCGGTGCGCCAGAACAGATCCTCATCCTCAAGCGCAGCCAGCGAGGCCTCAGTGGCCGAGGGGGACATGAGCAGGGCGCGCGCGGGGATGGTGAGGGCGGCGACGGCGCGGGCTTGGGAGGAGGTGTCCGGGCCGATGATGGCGTTGATGCGCGCGGCGTGGAGCAGGTGATTGGCGGCGGCGAGCGCGCCCTCATCGTTGGACTGGGAGTCACAAAGCAGGACAGCGACGGGGCGTCCACGCACGCCGCCTGCGACGGCGAACTCTTCTTGCGCGAGGGTGACGGCGCGCCTGGCGGCGAGGCCGACGGCCTGCTCATCGCCTGAGAGCGGGGCGATGAGGCCCAAGCGGATGGCATCGGGGGAGTCGATGGGGCCGAGGGCGTCTTGGCAAGGGCCTCCCAGGGAGGAGCTTGGTGGGGGGGCGGCGCACAGGCCGTCAACGCAGGCGAGCGCGCTGGGGCAGTCTTGCGCTTGTTGGCACTGCTCAAAGTCAACGAGCAGGGAGCAGCCACCGCAGGCGGCGAGCAGGGCGCTGGCGAGGAGGAGGCGAACGAGAGACATAGAGGGGGCTCCTCGTGACGAGGACAAGAAGCGAGACGCGCTCCACATGGTAGCATGTGGAGCGCGTCAAGAGCTAGCGCGGTGAGGGCGCGCGCCGCCTGGGGGGCGACGCGCGCGCCGTCTGTTCAACGGCAGGTCAGGAGAGCTGGGAGTTGGAGAGGAATTTTTTAGGGTGGGGCTGTTGGTGGTGAGACCCCAGATCGCACAAAGTCTGGCGTAAAGCGGGATTCAATATAGGGCGGGAGACCCGAAGGTCTTGGTGGTTTGACAAGCCTCCGACGTGGCCAGGGGACCACCGTGTAGGAGGAGTGTTTATGGTGAGATCGAAAAATCCCTCCCTCAACTCCCAGCACTCTCAACCCCTCACACGCTGATGAGAGAGCGCTGATTCTAACACGCGACGCGAGCGCCGCGCTCGTGAGCAGCCTCCTTGGTGTTGCCGCTGGACAGTGTAGGTCGAGGTGCGCCGATGTCAACGGCGATCGCATCGCCCGAAAGATTGTCACGCGCGCACACGCCAAAGCGAGCGCGCGCGCAGGGGAGCTCAGGGCTGACCGCTGAGATAAGAGAGCCTGCGGATGGCGAGCTGCAAGCGCAGCTCGTCTTGGAGCGCGGCGAGCTGCGCGACGCGCAGCTGATCTTCAGCGAAGAGGACGTCGAGCTGGAGGGCGGCCCCTAAGGCGAAGGCGCGCTGGCTCTCATCGAGGCCCTCTTCAGCGAGCTTGACCTGCGCTTGGGTGCCTTGGAGCTGGATCTGAGCGGACTCATAGCCCGACCAGGCCTGCTCAAGCTCCGCGTCGAGGTTCATCTCAGCTTGGCGGAGCTTGAGCTGTTGGGCCAGCAGCTGAGCGCGGCGCTCGTCAAGATCGGCCTCACGCATGCCACCATCCCAGATCACCCACTGGGCGGTGATCCCGAGCGACCACTGCCACTCGCCGGGAGAGAAGACGGTGGCGCGGGGGCGAAAGGTGGTGAAGTCGAGGGCGACGGTGGGCAAGTACTGCCAGTAGATCTCCTCCAGCTGCTTGTCGGCGATCTCAGCGCCCTTGCGCTGCACGAGCAGGCTGCGGCGCTGCTGCTTGGCGAGCTGCTTGAGGGCGTCGACAGACTGGGGCGTGTCCACCGTGGGGGCGGGGGCGACGTCGAAGTCTGCGGGGGTCTGGAGGATCTGGGCCAGGGCGAGGCGGCCTTGGATGAACTGGAGGCGCGCGGCCTCCAGCTCATTCTCCGTCTGAGAGACGCGGATGCGGGCGCGGGTCAGCTCGTAGGGCTTGACGACGCCAGCCTCGCGCTGGCGCTCGTTGGCCATCAGGGTGGTGCGATCGGTGACGAGGCGTTGCGCGACGAGCTCCATGACCTGGCGCAGCAGCAGCAGGTTATAGAAGGACTGCGTGACGGCGAAGTCGAGCTCATCCTTGACCACGCCGATCTGCTGCTCGCTCAGCTCCTTGTTCATGAAGGCGATCTGGAGCAGCGGCCAAGCGCGGGGGTTGAGGCGCATGGCGGCGGTGGCTGACGCGCGCCAGTCAATGCGCGGGCGCACCACCGCCTCAGGAGCGCCGGGCGCAGCTGCGAACGAGATCTCGCTGTCATAGATGGTCGTAGAGAACGCCGCCGACAGGGTGGGCAGCAGGGCGGAGTAGCCCTTGCTGATGGTGGCGTCCGCGACCTGGATGTTGGTCATCGCGATCTGGACATCGAGGCTGTTCTTGCGGCCCAGCTCGCGCGCCTGCTCCAGCGTGAGGGTGCGCGTGGTGGGGATCTCCATGGCCTTCATGTCGAGCGGCGCGCGCTCAAGCGGCTGGGTGATCAGGTCACCAGGCACGCTGTAAGCGCCTTGGGCAGCGGACGGGGGCTGCGTCTGAGCCTCAGGCTGTCGTGAGGGTGGCTGCGCAGGCTGCTGCGCGGGCTGTGTCACTTGAGGTTGTGCGGGGGGCTGCTGCGCCTGGACGACGCCGGGGGCGAACAGCAGCGCGAGGCTCGTGCCGATGGCGAGCAAGATGGCGGCGCCTGTGGCGAGGGTGCGGGCGGTGAGGCCGCCATCGACGCCCTTGTTGTCCTCCTCGCTCTCCTCCTCACGCGGCGCAGCGTCCTGGTCAGCGTCCTCACGCGGCGCAGCGTCCTCGTCGGTGGGCGCGAGCGGCTCAGCGGCCGCGCCGCGCCGCCCGCCGAACAAGCGCGTGGAGAGCTTGGCGACATCATCCATGAGCGAGTAGAGCACGGGCACCACGAGCAGGGTGAGGATGGTGGCCACGATCAAGCCGCCGCTGACGACCTTGGCCATGGGCCCCCACATCTCCACGGAGCGACCGCCGACGACGACCTGCATGTTCACGAAGTCGATGCTGACGCCGATGACGAGCGGGAAGAAGCCGAGCACGGTGGTGACGGCGGTGAGCAAGACGGGGCGCAGGCGGACCATGCCTGCGGTGCGCACAGCCTCGCGCCGGGTCATGCCACGGCGCTGGAGCTGGTTGGCGAAGTCGATGAGCACGATGGCGTTGTTGACGACCACGCCCGCCAAGCTGATGACGCCGATGCCGGTCATGATGATGCCGAAGGGCATCTGATAGAGCATCAAGGCCCACAGCACGCCGATGAGGCTCAAGATGACGCTGGAGAGGATGATGAGCGGCTGGCTGATGGAGTTAAACTGGGTGACGAGGATCAGCATGATGAGGAACAGCGCGATGAGCAGCGCGCGGCCCAGGAACGCACCGGCCTCTTGTTGATCCTCAGTCTCACCGGTGAAGCGGATGCTGTAGCCAGGGGGCAAGGTGATCTCAGCGAGCTGGGCTTGAGCTTGCTGGATGAGCGCGGCAGGCAGGAAGCCCTCAGCGGCGTTACCGGAGATGCTGACCACGCGCTCCTGATCCTTGTGACGGATGGAGCCTGCGCCCCCCTGGACGTCGATGGAGGCGACGGTGGACAGGGGGATGTGGACGCCATCCTTGTTGGGGATGGTGAGCATCTCAAGCTCCTCAACGCGCTGGCGCTGCGCCTCGGGCAAGCGGACGGTGATGTCATACTCATCCTTGCCATCGCGAAACGAGCTGGCCTTGGTGCCGTTGAAGGCGGTGCGGACCATGGAGGCGATGGCCTGTGTGCTCAAGCCCTCGATGGCGGCGCGCTCGCGGTTGACGCGCACGACCAGCTCAGGGCGGCTGAGCTCAGCGTCGGTGGACAGGTCGATGACGCCAGGGATGGTGCTCAGCTCAGCGCGCACTTGAGCGGCGACTTGGCTCATGACGGCGAGGTCCTTGCCGACCAGCTCGACATTGACGGCCTTCCCGGAGGGGGGGCCCATGGCGGGCTTCTCCAGCACGATGTTGGCGCCAGGGACGCGCTGATAGATGGTGCGAAGCGCGGCCATCAGCGCGGCCGGATCGCCGGTCTGCTCCTCAGCGGCCTTGAGGTCGACGGTGATCTTGGCGAAGTGCGGGGCGCGACCGCCCGCGGTCATGCCTTGGCCGCCGCCGACGCCGACATCCTCGATCCAAGCGTCGACGTCCTTGAGCCCCTCAGTGAGATCGCGCTGGACGCGCTCACGCTCGGCCTCAGGCAAGAAGGACAGGTCAGCCTCCCCACGCAGCGCCGAGGCCAGCTGCTTGACGACCACATCGGTCGCCTCAAGGCGCGTGCCGTCGGCGCTCTGCACGGTGATGGTGAAGGTCTCGGGGGTGCCACCCGGGAAGAACTCGACGCCCTTGTTAAACATCCCAAAGGCGACGAAGGAGCCGATGAGGGTGGCGGCCGACAAGATGACGATGATGACGCGGTGATTGAGCGACCACTCCAGGACGCTCGCATAAGCGCGATAAGCGCGATTATCAGGCACGACCATCTCATCAACCGGCTCGCCGGGCTTCACCTTCATGAAGACGGCGCAGACGGTGGGGTTGATGACGAGCGCGACAAACAAGCTGCTGAGCAGCGTCACGATGACGGTCTTAGGCAGGTAGCCCATGAACTCGCCCATGACGCCCGGCCAGAAGGCCATAGGTAAGAAGGCGCCCACGGTGGTGGCGGTCGACGAGATGACGGCCCAGCCGACCTCGGAGGTCCCATCAAGCGCGGCTTGAGGGATGGATTTCCCTTCGCTGGCGTGACGATAGACGTTCTCGACGATGACGATGGCGTTATCCACGAGCATGCCGAGGGCGAGGATGAGGCTGAAGAGGACGATCATGTTGAGGGTGATGCCCATCGCGTCGAGGACGATGAAGGTGACGAGCATCGACAGCGGGATGCTGATGGCGACCATGAGCGCGTTGCGCGCGCCGCCCATGAAGAAGAACAGGGTGGCGAGCACGAGCAGCATGCCGGAGATGATGTTGTTCTCGAGGTCGTGCACGCTGGCCTGGATGTTCGTGGACATGTCGGTGAGGATGGAGACCTCGATGCCACCATCGCCCATGCGGCCCTGGTACTGGCTGATCACGCCACGCGCCAGCGTGGCGATGTCGATGATGTTCTCACCCGCGCGCTTGACGACGCTGAGCGAGATGTTGGGCATGGTCTTGGCGACGCGCTCGCTATTGGGGCCTTTGACAAAGGTGGTGAGGCGGCTGTACGTCTCGATCTCCTTGAAGCCGTCGCGCACCGTGGCGATGTCACGAAGCAGGATAGGCTGGCCTTCGGGGATCTTGACGACGATGTTGCGGATGGTCTCCATGTCCTGGAACTCGCCAGGCACGCGCAGGAGGTACTTCATGGAGCCCACGGCGATGCTGCCGCCGGGCAAGTTGAGGTTCTCGGACTGCACCGCGCTGATGACCTGATTGGCGGTGATGCCGTGGTGGCGCATCTTATAAGGATCGATGTCGATCTGGATCTCGCGCTCGACGCCGCCTGACAGATCGACGCGCAAGACGCCCGTGATCTTCTCCAGCTCGTCTTGCAGCTCCTCACCGATCTCCTTGAGGCGCGCCAAGTCCATATCACCGGAGACGTTGGCGATGAGCACGGGCCAGTCGCTGGCGTTGATCTCGATGACCTCGGACTCCTCAGCGTCCACGGGCAGATCAGGCTTGGCCTTGTCGAGCTTCTCGCGGATCTTCTGGAGGGCGTCCTCAATGTTGACGCCAGTCTCGAACTCGACGGTGACCAGCGAGACGCTCTCAGCCGAGGTGCTGGTCATCTGCTTGACGTTGCGAAGCGACTTGAACTCTTTCTCAATGGGCTGCGTGATCAGCACCTCAATGTCGGACGGGGAGACGCCGAAGTAAGGTGTGCTGACGATGACGATGGGGATGGCGATGTCTGGGGAGGCCTCACGCGGCAAGCCCTGATAGCTGATGAGGCCGCCGATGAAGAGGCAGAGCATCAGCACGAAGACGGCGGTGGCGTGTTCGATGGAGAACTTAGTGATAGACATGGCGCTTGCTCACTCCTGGTGTTGGCGCACGACACGCACAGAGGCGCCGTGAGCCAAGCCGCGATGTCCGAGCACGATCAGCTCATCGCCCGGTTTGAGGCCATCCTTGACCACGACCTGAGCGCCCGCGCCCGTGCCAAGCTCGACGACGCGCACCTCGGCCTTGCCGACGTCGTCCTTGCGTCCGGTGACGACCATCGCCTCGCGGCGCGTGACGCCCTCAAGGATGGCATCACGGGGGACCATGACGGCGTCCTCGATGGCGTCACGGGCGAGCAGGATGCGCGCGCTCATGCCGGGCAAGAGGGTCAGCGCCTCGTTGGGGACGTGGATCTCGATCTCGTAGAGCTGTGAGGGCTGCAGCGCGGTGACGCTGCGGCGCTTGACGACGCCCTTGGCCTCATGACCTGCGGCCTCAAAGTGGACGTCGACCTCTTGGCCCTGCTTGATGAGCATGATGGTGGCCTCAGGCACCTTGGCGCGCAGCACGAGGGTGGAGTAATCGATCAGCTCAGCGATGGGTGAGCCCGCGCCGATGAACTCGCCAGGCTCGACGAGCTTGCGGGTGATGTGGCCGGTGAAGGGGCTGCGCACAGTGGCCATGGAGACGCCCACCTGCGACTGCTTGATGCTGGCGCGCAGCTGATCAAGGCCCGCGCGGGCCTGATCGACCTGCTGAGGGGTGGCGAGGCCTTGGCTGGCGAGCTGCTCCATGCGCGACAGCTCGCGGGCGTTCGCGGACTCTTGGCTGCGCAGCACGTTGATCTGCGCCGAGTTCATCTTGGCGTCGACGCGCAACATCAGCTCGCCCTTTTTGATGGTCGTCCCCTCGTCAAAGGGCGCGGCCAGGACCTTGCCCGAGGCCTCAGCGGCGACGCGGCGCTGCTCAATGGGCTCGGCGCTCGCCAAAAACTCGAGCGTCTGCGTGAAGCGATCGGCGCGCACGAGCGCCGTCTCGACAGGCACGGGCGCGACCTCCACGCGGGCAGCGGCGGGCTTGCCGGGTGCCGCGCTTGAACCTGACGGCTTACAGCCGAGCGCGCTCAGCGCCATCAGCGCGGCCAACGCCAGCGCGATCTTCTCTTGATTCGCCATGCTTCGCCTCATCCTTGCTGCTCCTCCAACAACCCCGCACCACGAAAGAAGAGCGACAGCATCATCGACTTAGGGTGCTCGCCTAGCAGCGTCTCGCGCAGCCAGTCACGGGTCTCCTCATCGGGTGCTTGCTCTAACATCGTCAGCGTCACCAACAGGTGATTGTTCAAATACCCAAAGAACTGTTGCGCCAGAAACGAGGGGGTCATCCCCTCGCGCAACCTCAGCTCGCCGCGCGCGACAGCTTGCGCGAAGATCTGCTCCATCGACTCAAGGCCCGCGCGCTGACGCTCGAACAGATCAAAGTCAGGGCGCCCCTCGCGCGGTCCAAAGATCGCGGTGTACATAAAGCGCAGCGCCAGCGGGGCCTCGCGACAGCCGCGCAGATGAAAGCTCATCACCGCGTCGAGCCGATCGTAGAGGCGCTCGTGGGCCAGCAGCACCCGCTCTAGCTCTGCCATGCGCGCCGCGAAGAGCAGATCGATCAGCTTGGTGAACACGCCCTCTTTGCTGCTAAAGTAGTAATAGAGCATCGGGTTGGTCACGTTGGCCTGCTGCACGATCTCTCGCACGCTGGTGGCCGCGTAGCCCTTGCGCGCGAACAACGCCATGGCCGCCTGCAAGATGCGAGAGGCAAGCTCCGGCGTCTCTTCTTGCCGCAGGTGTTCGCTCAACACGCTGTCAAATCCACTGCTCATCACGCTCCTGCGCTCGCTCAACGCGGTAGGCTCGGGCAGACCTACTTAACGACCGTTAAAGGCCACGACGGAGGTTAATCATTCCCACGCTCAGGTCAAGCAGCGCGCGCAAGCGCGCGCAGATTGTGCAGCGGCGCGCACACGCGTTAGCGCGCAGGGCCGCATGGGGGGCGCTCGCCAGGCCCATATCGCCCCAGGAGGCGCGATGCTAGCGGCGCTCGCTTTGATCGTGTCGATGATGGAGAAGGTGTCCGTGCTGGTCGCCGTGGCGCTGGTGCTGGTGCTGCTTCGCCCCGCGCAGTCGTGGCTTGAGGACGCCGGCGCCACGGTCAGCCTGCGGCGCAAGATCGTGCTGGTGACGGTCTTCACGCCGCTGGCGATCTGGGGGCTGTGGCTGGGCTTTGAGGTGGGCGGCACGCGCTTTAACACGCGCGCCATCGGCATCATCGTGGCGGGCTACTTGGGCGGCGCGCGCGTCGGGGCGCTGGTCGGCTTCGCCGCAGGCCTCGCCAACGCCGCCATGGAGCCGCTGCAGCTCGCCCCCTTGCTCATCGGCGCGAGCGTCATCAACGGCCTGATCGCCGGGCTGTGGGTGCGCCGCTACGGCACGGGCCTCGTCTCGCTCACTGTGGGGGCCATCGTCGCGCAGCTGGGTCATCACATCAGCTTGGGGGGCCTGTACTTGCTGGTGAGCCCCGAGCAGGCGCTGGCCACGGCCAGCAACATCGGGCTGCACGCGGCCAAGATCACCGCCAACGCCATCGGGGTCGTGCTGTTCATGGGGCTGCTCAACCTCACACGTGAGCTTGAGCGCGCGCGCACTGACGCGAGCATCTCGCGCACCCAGGTGCGCGACGCGCGCCTGGAGACGCTCCAGTACCAGCTCAGGCCGCACTTCTTGTTCAACCTGCTCAACACCTTAGCCTACCTCATCCGCACCGACCCCGCGCGCGCCCGCGCGCTCACGCTCGACCTCGCTGACTTCCTGCGCTACACCCTGTCGCGCGGCGACGAGCAGACCTCGCTAGAAGATGAGCTGGAGCAGATCACGCGCTACTTAGAGCTTGAGCGCGCGCGCTTTGGTGAGGAGCTGCATGTGGTGCGCCAGATCGACGCGCGCTTGGCGAGCGAGGTCCACGTGCCGCCGCTGCTGTTGCAGCCGCTCGTGGAGAACGCCATCCAGCACGCCGCCCGTGACGGCAAGCTCACCATCACCCTGCGCGCTTGGCGCGATGATCATGACACGCTCTATTTGCAGGTCCTCGATGATGGCCCAGGTCCCCCCTCCCCTGCCCCTGCTGCGCGCACGCGCGGCGGCGGCGGCGTGGGCTTGCAGAACGTGCGTGAGCGCTTGGATCGCTTCTATCAAGGGCGCGCCTCGCTCTCGCTCATCGCTCGCCCCGACGCTGAGCCCGGCGCCTGCGCCCAGATCCTCATCACGCCGCCGCGCCCCAGACATCACTTGGCCGACGCCGCACGCGAGCAGCTTCGCAAGGCGGTCATCTCCTCCCGCGCCTCCTGAGAGGTTTGAAGCGTTATGAACATCTTGCTGGTCGATGATGAGGCCCCCGCCCGCGAAGAGCTGGCGTGGCTGATCGCTCAATGCGGCGACGATCTTCAGGTCGTCGCACACGCCGCCAGCGCCCAAGACGCGCTGCGCAAGCTCGATGATGAGGCGCTGGCGATCGATCTGGCGATCCTCGACATCAACATGGCGGGCATTGATGGCGTGCGCTTGGCCGAGCTGTGGCAAGAGCGCGAGGAGCGCCCGCTGGTGATCTTCGTCACCGCCTACCAAGATCGCGCCGTCGACGCCTTCGCCGTCGACGCGGTGGACTACCTGCTCAAGCCCGTGCGCTTGGAGCGGCTCAAGCGCGCGCTGGCGCGCGCGCGCCAGCGTCAGCACCCGGCGCTGGCCAGCGCCAGCGCACAGCCTCGCTTCCTGTCGCGCATCTCGGTCGAGGAGCGCGGCGTCTACCGCGTCATCCCCATTGAGGAGATCCTGTTCTTCGAAGCGGAGGATGGCATCGTGGTCGTGCAGACCGCGCGCGGCCGTCACATCAGCGACTTTAGCCTCAAGTTCTTGGAGCAGAACCTCGACCCGCACCGCTTCTTTCGCTCGCATCGCAGCACCATCGTCCAGCTCGACGCCATCTGCTCCATCGCGCCTTGGGGCGCGGGCACGTACCGGCTGATCTGCGATCGCGAGCAGGATCTGGGCGTGCCGCTGGCGCGCAGCCGCGCCGCCGAGCTGAAGTCGCTCATCCCCTGGTCGGCGAGCGCGCTGGATGACTGATGGCGACCTCGGTGAGCTGGCGCTGTGTGAGGAGCGCGCCGAGCGCGCGGCGCTCGACGCCATCCCCGCGCTGCGCGCTCGGATGGAGCAGGAGCGCCCTGGCGAAGAGCCGTGGGAGGCGCTGATGGACGCCGCGCTGACGCGCGGCATCGCCGCGCGCGGCTTAGACGCGCTCAAGCCTTGGCTTGAGCGCGTCCAGGCTCGCGCTGAGGATGACGTGCTCGGCGCGGCGCTGCCAGACGCGCTCACGAGCGCGCCGCACGCGCTGGGGTGGGCGCACCAGGCCTATGGGATGCGCGAACACTTAGAGAGCTTCGCCGCGCACACGAGCGATGACGCAGACCACGCCTCATCGCTCATCGGCACGCGCGTCTACACGCCGCGCTTCATCGCGGACTGGATCGTGACCGGCTGCTTGGCGCTGTGGCGCGCTGACGTGTTGCCCACAGTGCATGACCCGGCCGCAGGCGGCGGTCAGCTCCTGCTCAGCGCGCTCGACGCGCTGGCCGCGCGCTGGCCAAAAGCCAGCGCCTGCGCGCTGGCGCAGGCGCTGTCAGGCGTGGATCTTGATCCTCGCGCGGTCTGGATCGCGCAGCGCGCCCTGATGATGCGGCTCGCTGAGCTGCGCGAGGTCGATGTTGAGGCGGTGTGGGCGATCGTGCAGCGGCGCGTGCGCGTGGCGGACGGGCTCGATGACGCGCCTGTGTGCGATCTTGTGATCTGTAACCCGCCTTATATGAGCGCGCGCGCCATGCCCAGCGCGCTGCGCGCGCGCTTGCAGCCGTGGGCGCCGTTTCACACTGACCTCTATGTCGCGTTCATGCGCCACTGCCACACGCTGGCGCGCTGCGCGGTCGGCCTGCTGACCCCGCAGACGGTGTGGTTCTTGAGCAAGTTCGCGCGCGCGCGCGAGGCGCTGCACGCGCTCAGCGCGCTGCGTCAGGTGCTG
Source organism: uncultured Bradymonadales bacterium (assembly GCA_964468515.1). Classification (GTDB taxonomy): domain Bacteria; phylum Myxococcota_A; class Bradymonadia; order Bradymonadales; family Bradymonadaceae; genus CAYXWB01. Next base: position 66,818 of record CAYXWB010000001.1, read on the forward strand.
CATGTGGGCGCGGGCGCGTTCGGCGCGCTGGACGGTGAGAAGTCGACGGTGATGGCGACGGTGCATGAGGTCGGCGCGCGCGGCGACGAGGCGCTGTGTGTGGACCTGCGCCCGTGGCGAAAGGCCGCTGACAAGCGCGTGGCGCTCACGCGCGCTGACGCGCCCGTCACGCGCTGCGCGCTCGACGCGCTGGCGCAGCTGCCGGGCGCGCCGCTGGCGTACTGGCTGCCCTCAGCGCTTGCGCGCGCGTTTCGCGGCGCGATCACGCTCGGGGAGGTCGCGCGCGTGCCAGGGGCGCAGAACAAGACGGGCGATAACAAGCGGTTTGTGCGACGCTGGGATGAGGTTGAGCCTGCCACGATCCAGCACGCGCCTGAGCTGTGGGAGGGCGCGCCTCAGGGCCGGGCGCGCTGGGTGTTTTATAGTAAGGGGGGGCGCTTCGCGCCGTGGTGGGGCAACTGGACGCACGTCGTGGACTGGTCCGAGCAGGCGCGCGCCGCTTATGCGACAGGGCGCACCTCGAACCTGCTGGCGCCCTCGGACTGGTCGCGTGAGGGGCTGTGCTACACTGATTTTGGTGGCCAGCGCTTCAACGCGCGCTGGATGCCGCCAGGGTGCGTCTTCGACATGGCGGGGCCTGCGATCTTCGTCGACGATGACGACGCACACGCGCGCGAGGTGTGGCTTGGCGCGCTGCTGGCAGTCCTCAACAGCTCCGCCGCGCGACAGCTGCTCAACGCGCTCAACCCGTCGCTGCATTATCAAGTGCGCGACGTGCGCCACCTCCCGCTGCCCCCCTGGGACGCCCCCACCCGCGCCCTCCTCGCCGCAGACGCGCTGGCGCTCGTCGCGCACACGCGCGCGCTGCATCGGCTCAGCCCCGATGACCCGCTGTGTGATCCCACCTTCCGGCCAAGCGTTGAGGAGGCGCGCGCGATGATTGAGGGGCTCGACGCGCGCGCGCGCGCGCTCGACGCTAAGGTGTGCGCGCTGTATCAGGTGGCGCCTGAGCAGGCGCAAGTGGCGCATCACATGACGGCGGCGTGGACGCGTCAGGCAGCCCTGCGCCGGATAGCCCCGCCACCAGGAAGATGAGGTGCGCGAAGACGTCCTGCTCGCGCTCGGGCCAGCCAGGCGCCTCACGCACCAGCGCGTCAAGCTCGCGGTCGATCTGATCCAAGCGGCTCAAGAGCGCGGTGAGGCTGGCCTGGCTCTGCTCCCAAGCGTCGCTGTCATAAGCGCCTCGCTGGCGCTTGAGGGTGACGTTGAGCTTGAGCAAGCGCGCGCGCTGCTGAGCGATGAGCTGGCGCGAGGAGGTCTCGATGGTGGTCACGCGCAGCGCGCGCAGGCGCAGCAGCTCGCGCTGGTGGCGCGCCTCATCAAGCAGCGCGAGCTGATGCATCGCGGGCGCAGGATCAATGGCGAGGCGATCAAGCGCGGCGCGCAGCGCGGGCAAGGTCTCAGGCGCGCAGCGCAGCGCGCCAGGCTCAAGCGGCGCCTCGGGCGCCGCGCCGCGTCGCGCCGGCGGCGCGTTGAGGCACGCCATCGCCGTGTGCTTGAACATGGCCAGCGGGAAAGGGGGCGCATAGCGCGTGGGCGGCGTCTGTGACAGCTCGCGCGCGATGTCACAGCTGCGGACCAGATGCGCGCGCAGCACGGCGCGCTGCAGCTGCACGCGGCGCGCCCACTCCTCGATCTGGAGCCGCTGCGCCTCAACGGGCAGCGGCGAGGTGGAGCGCGCGGTGTTGGCGCAGCTCATCGTCATGATGGCGAGCGCGAGGGCGATGGCGCGGGTGCGCCTCACGAGGGTGACGCTTGAGGTTCAGGGGCGTCGCTCAACCACAGCTCCAAGGTAGGCGTCGTCGCGGCGCGCGCGGGCGAAGGATCGCGCAAGCGCGCGCTCGCAAGCAGCGTCGCGCTAAGCGCGGTCTGCTGCGTGGCGACGCTGGCCACAGCGCGCGCGCGCGCCATGGCCAGCGTCGCGTCATCGCCAGGGTGCGGCGGCGCGGCGATCACGCCCGCGCGCGTGACGCCGCTGGACACGCTCGCGCGCCAGCAGCGCAGCACGAGCGCGCGCCCCTCGGGGCGCAGCGCGTCGCGCGCGTCGACGAACAGCGCCGCCTGCTCGAGCTGGATGATGACGTGTCCCTCGCGCTGAGACAGGCGCACCGCGCCGCTGGCGAGAGGCTGCGCCAAGGCGCGCTTGAGCGCGTCGTGCAAAGGCGTGAGGTCATGAGGGGGCTTGGGCAGGTTGTCTTGGAGGGCGGTGAGGGTCTGCTGTGTGGTGGCGAGCTTCGCCTGGGAGGTGGCGAGCGCGGCCACGATGCGGGCGTCTTCGAGGTCGCGCAAGGCGGCGCGGT
>CAYXWB010000001.1:69277-71854 GCA_964468515.1 uncultured Bradymonadales bacterium
GTGGCGAGCGCGGCCACGATGCGGGCGTCTTCGAGGTCGCGCAAGGCGGCGCGGTGGGTGTCTGCGGAGACGCCGCAGCCTGTCAAAAACGCCAGCGTGATGAGCGCGGCGCGCTGTGTGTTGAGGGGAGCGAGCGAGGTGATGCGCATAGGAAGTCTAGCCGACCGTGGCGGCGCGCGCTGGTCGAGCGCGCGCGTTGAGAGACGCCACGATAGCGCTGGGATGAGGCGCTGTCAGCCGACGATATGCGAAGCGTGCAGGTGCGGCGCGCGCGGCGCCTGCTCGGGTGAGGTCGCAGGCTCGGGCCTGGGCTGCGGGGTGCTCAGCGCGGCGGCGATGGCGCGCTCCATATCCGACATGGGGCGACGGCGCGCGGTGCGATGCGCCACCGTGAGCGTGGCCTCAAGCTGCCACTTCTGGATGAAGCGCGCCAAGTAGACGCGCGCGCCGTCCTCGTCGAGCTGCTCGCTCAAGGTCAGCAGCGTCACCGCGTCTTGGCGCCGGCGAAAGGGGCCGTCATGACGGTAACGGTCGGCGAACTGTTGGAGCATGGACAGCGCGTTCATGACTGGGCCTCACGAGGTGAGCGAACAGGGTGGGCGCAGGGAGCGCCGTGAGGACAAGGATAGATGCGGGGAGGAGTGAACACCATGCCTGGGATGATCGCCATACGATCACGAAGATCGCGCTGACGATGCGTTCAGATAACATCATGGTACAATAATTGCATACTACGACCGCCCCCTCCCCCTCCCAAAGCCCCCTCATTCGCTCGTCACACGATCATCCAATGAATTGTCCCCGCCCCCTCAAATGTTTATCTTCCTCTCAGCGTCGCGGCTGCCCACGCCGCCGCCCATGACGTCACCCATCCCCACCTCGGGAGGTCTCCACCATGCTCGCCATCATCTCCAAGCTCTCTCAGCTCATCGCCGCCCTGCCCTCTCCCCAAGAACCCAGGCCCTTCCTCACCCTGCGCAACCTCCTCGCGCAGCGACGCCTCATCCTGCTGCCCTCGCTCGTCGAGGCCCTGGAGCTGCCCGCCGCTGAGCCCCACCACGTCCGCGCTCGCGTCACCCTCGATCTGCGCCTCATCGACGGCGACTCCGGTGAGCAGCTCGCCGCGCGCTGGATCGGTCAGGCCGAAGGCCCCCCGCTCACCTGCTATGAGCGCGCCATCACCCAAGGCCTCGAAGACTTCCTCACCAAGACCCTCTGGCTCTATGACACAGCACACACTGCCACCCCCGAGCGCGAGCTCTCCGCCATCCGACGCACCCCACAGCCGCCCTCCCCCCTCGACGAGGCCGCCTCACAGCTCGCCCTGCTCCCCTCACCGCCCGACGAGGCGCCTCAACCTGAGCAGGCGTCACAAGACGACCCGCAAGACGTGGCCACACCTCAACCTGAGGATCAACCTGAGCCCGTCACAGCGCGCAAACATCAGGTCGCTGAGGTCGCCGTGATCACGGAGGTCGCCAAGCCCATCGCGCACGTCTCACCGCCCTCCGATGACGACGCCGATCACGACCCGACCGCATGGAAGGCCGCCAACGCCCTGTGGCGCGCCCTCGTGAGCGAGGTCTGCAGCGCCGAGGTCATGGCCGCTTATGAGGCCGCCCTTGAGGCGCGCCTTGGCGTGGACAGCTGGCGCTTGGTGCCCGCCCACCTGGTGCGCGAGCAATGTCAGCAGCTGCGCCGACGCTCCACCACGCCCAGTGATGCGCGCCGACTGAGCGATCGCGAGGAGCACATCCTGTCTCAGCTGCCCACCGTGCCCCCTGGCGCCTCGCTGGAGCGCGCCGAGCGCGAGCTGCGCAGGCTCGTCGAGGAGGTCTCAAGCCCACAGACCGCCGATGACTTCATCTCGCTCTACCTGGAGAAGCTCGGCGCCGACGCTTTCGCCCAGGTCGCGGGCCGCTCGCTCATCGCCATGTGCCGCAAGCTGCGTCGCTTTCGCCCCGAGGAGCGCGACCTCTATGTGCGCGATGTGCTCGGCCAAGCCCAGGAGCCTCAGGCCCCCTCACTGCCCTGAGCCGCGCGGGCGCTCCACCACGGTGCGCCCCTGTTGTTCCTGATCCATCGCCTCATCCAACACGCGCACCTCAGGCGGCGGCGTCGCCAACAAATAGGCGCCCGCCCCCAACGACCCCAGCGCGATCGCGCTGCCCGCCCCCACCAGCACGCGCCGATCGACCACATCATCCGGCACAGGCAGCAGCGCCACCCCCGCGCCCGCCACGCTCCCCAGCACCATCCCCGCCCCACCGATGAGCCCAGCGCCGATGGCGCGCGCCTGCTGATCGCGCCCATCCACTAAGCCCGGCGCGATCGCCTCAGGCTTCGGGCGCTCCTGCGCCTGCACAGGCGCGCTCACAAAGAGCGTCGCCGCGACCACCACGCCCCATCGCTCGGCTCGCATCCTCATCGCTCGCTCCTCGTCTTGCGCGCCAGCGCGTCACAACATCATAGCGCAGACGCGCCCCCAGCGCATGCGAGGTCATCTGATATGGCGAGGATCAGGCGCTGGACAAACGCGCCTTGATCCTTGATAAGCGAGGGCATGCGATCGCGACA
>CAYXWB010000002.1:0-59790 GCA_964468515.1 uncultured Bradymonadales bacterium
GGCGGTCGCCCGATCGGCGTCGAGGACGACCTGCTGGTCAGCGCGCAGCGTGTCTCACCGCTGCGCGTCTGGCATGAGCTCAGGCCGCATCAGCGGCGGCGACGGCCGCGTCGAGCTGGGCCTGCGTCTCAAGCTTCTGGATCTTGAGGACCTTGGCCAGCGCGAAGGCGACGCCGCCTGCGGCGAACGACATCAGCGCGCCGAGCTTGAGCATGCCGACCGTCTCAGCCGTCCAGTTACCCTTGGGCATGGCGACGCCGGTGACGAACAGCGCGACGGTGAAGCCGATGCCCGCCACGCAGCCGAGCACCAAGACCTGCTTCATCTTCATGGGCTTGGGCAGTGAGAGGCCGGCCTTGGTGCCGATGAGCGAGAACACGTAGATGCCGATCGTCTTGCCGAGCAAGAGCGACAAGAAGATGATCCAGGTGGGTGTACCGGCGAGCGCCGCGCCGCTCAAGATGACGCCGGCGTTGGCGAGGCCGAAGAAGAGCAGGCCGACATCGACGATGGGCTTGAAGAAGTGCTCAAACTGGTTGAGCGTGTCGCTGTGATGGCCATGATCGGTGTGCTCACCGTGCTGGGCATCAGAGGCGAACAGGCCCGCGTCGCGCTCAGCGTGGGGCATGAAGGGGACGACCGGCACGAGCGCCAGCGCCGCGTGGACGCCCGCGCCGTGCAGCCCGTACCAGCTCAGCGGCGCGCCGATCAGGAAGTAAGGCCAGAAGCTCTTGACCTTGCCGAAGCGACGCATCGCCTCGCAGATCACGATGGCCGCGACCACAAAGCCCAGGTACTTGACCTCGACGTTGGGGGTGTAGGCGGTGGCGATGATCATCATGCCGATGAGGTCATCAAGCACGGCCAACACGAGCAGGAAGGTGACGGCGGGGTGGACCGCGCCGAAGATGATGCGCGCGAACATCCAGCAGTAGGCGATGTCGGTGGCGGTGGGCACGGCCCACGCCCACAGGATGTTCTCGTTATGCGCGGGCATGATGGCGCGCAGGGTGAAGAACATCGCGATGGGGCCGAGCACGCCGCCCGCCGTGGCGATCACGGGCATGGCCGCTTTGCTCAAGCTTGAGAGCGCGCCGCCGGGCAAGAAGCTCTCGGTGACCTCCTTCATGGCGATGCCGAAGAACAGCACCATGAAGATGTCATTGACGATGAAGTGCAGGCTGAACGGCATCTTGCCGTGCGTGAGCGCGTGCGCGATCGGGTTGGTGTCCGGCAGCAGCGGGCTCTCGACGAAGGCTAAGTAGGCGGCGAAGTCGATGTTCGCCCAGATCAGCGCGCCGATGGTCCCGACCAACAGGAAGGCCGAGAACTGCTGTAATGTGGCGAATCCTTGCTTGAGCTTTTGCATGTGTCGTGCGCCCCAACGGTGATTGGATCGACCTGCTCAGGTGGGTGGAGGTGAGGTCGTGCGCGGCGCCGCCAGGCGTCGCGCGCGTGAGTCTTGAGATAAGGTGGTGTGGTCAGCTCATGAGCTGGTGGGATCGCGCGCCTCGGGCACGCTCATAAACAGCGCGCGCAGCGGGTCGGCCTCATCGCCGTAGATGTAAGCGGGCCCAAGCCCGATGGGCTGCGTGCCCGCCGCGCTCGCCCCACCTAGTGAGAACCCGCCGCCGCGCCAGTTGGACATCTCGCTGGCCTGGGCCGCCTCCCACTGGCGCTGGAGCACCTGCAGATCGGCCAGCCGCTCGGGCAGCCGATCGGTGAAGGCGAACAGGACGTGGCCTGTGACGGTCGCGTCGTGCGTGGCGCGGTGGGCCTCCTCCAGCGGGATGCCCAAGAGCTTGGAGATGGTGCCCAGGTTCTTGCGCGGGCTGTTCTTGAAGAACTGGCGCGCGAAGATGAGCGGATCGAGCGTGGGCGCGTCGGCGGGCCAGCTCAGCCCGCAGCGCTCCAGCTCCTTGCTCACGAAGCCGCGATCGAAGCTGAGGTTGTACGCGACGATCCCGACGCCTTGCAGGCGCGTGTGGATCTCGTGGGCGACCTGCTCAAAGCTCGGCTGCCCGATCAGGTCTTCGTTCTTGATGCCTGTGATGGCGATGACCTCATCGGGCACCGTCATGTGGGGCTGCACGAGCTGCCCGTAGGTGTCGACCACCTGACCGCCTTCAAAGCGGATGATCGCGATCTCGATGATGCGATCCTGCTCCGCGTCGAAGCCCGTCGTCTCGACGTCGATGACGGCCAGTGGCAGATCCTTCCAGAGTTCAGGCCAGGTGGACACGGCGCGCCTTGGTGCGGGGGAGGGGGCGGCTGCAGAGGTCGCGGTGACAGATCGCCGCGCGGCGCGATTCTGCCACGCAGCTTGTGGCCGGACAAGCCATTTCCAGGCCCTTCGCGCCTCCATTCGCGCGCGCTCAACCGCCAAGGTCCTCCAGAGCAGCGCCCATGTCCGCGTCGGCCATGTCCTCATCGACCCTAGCCTCGCCGCTCATGTCAGCCAGATCGGGGCTCGCGTCGGGCTGTGGCGCGTCGGGCAGGGTGGGGGCGGGGGTGAAGGGGGGCGGGTCGAAGTCGCCCGTGCGTGTGGCGCTAAAGCGCGCCTCAACGCTCAAGGTGGCGGCCACGAGCGCGGGGCCGAAGGCGCACGCGCCGAGCCACCCCACCGTCACGCGCCCGTCCGCGATGCCATCCACGGGCGCGCCTGGCGGCTGCACGAGCTGAAGCCGCGTGCTCATGACGCACGATGGATCATCATCGCCCATCGGCTCACACTGCGCCCCATCCGGGGTGCGCCAGATCGGGACCTCCTCATCGCGCTCCCCTTGGCGCGAGAAGCGCCCCGACGCCACCGACAGCGCCAGCGCGCCGCAGTCGCCTTGGCCGCCGCTCTGGCCGTCGATGCCGATCAAGAACTGATCACGCTGCGCGCGATCCATCAGGCCGCCCAGCGCCTTCGCGCGCTGGCCCTCAGGCAGCTCACGCGTGGTGTTGTTGATCACGTCGAGGCCGTACAGCGTCTGACGCCGCTGCACGTCGCGCTGGTTGATCGACACGCGCGGCCACAGCGCCTCGGAGGGACAAGTGACCTCAGGGCGCGCGCAGTGCTCCGCTAGGTTGAGCACCAGCGGCTCGCCCTCCCAAGTGCCAAGGTCGACGAGCTGATCCATGCCTGAGGCGGTCGCCTCGCGGGTGACGCCGCCGATGGTCAGGCGCACGGTGAGGGCGTCCTCGTGGGTGAGGGTGTAGTTGCCGCGCACGTCCCACGCGGCGAGCTCATCGGGCGTGGGTGGCGAGCCCTCTTGGGGAGGTTGCATCATGCACGCGAGGGTCGACAGTCCGATCAGCGCGGCGCTGAGGGTGAGGGCGTGTGCTGCGCGCATGGGGAGCCTCCAAGAGTTTTGACCGGGGGGGTCATGGGCACAGGTTGACGCTGAAGGTGCCGCGCACGCTGCTGTCTGAGCTCTGCGCGTTCAGCTCGCCAGTGATGGTCTCGTCGAAGGTGTCAATGTCCAGGATCGTGACCGTGCCGCCTGTGGCGGAGGTCGCCATGTCCACAAACCCGCTCACGCTGCTGAAGGTCACGCGCCCTGGCGCCGAGAAGGTGCCCGCTTGCGAGAACTCCCCGATCGCGATCTTCAGGTAGGTCGAGCTGGGGGTGTTCAAGCAGCTGAAGTCTGGCGAGTCTGTGAGCGTGACCACATAGTTGCCGAGGCCATCGCGCTCGGCGGTCCCGCTCATGCCAGTGAAGCTGAGCTGGCGCACGGTGCCGCTGACGTTGACCTCGCCAGCGCCTCCAAAGCCATCAGCGCAGCTTGGCAGGAGGATGAGGCAGAGCAGCGCGCCCAAGAGATGTGAGGTTGTCTGCGATCGCATCGGCGGCGCTCCTGCGGCGGATCAATCATCAGCTTAACGGGCGCGAGCTTACCCACGCGTCTCACTCAGGACAAGAAGTGAGTCGCGACGTCCGCGCTGCATTGTGCATCTGTCTTATATCATTGCGCGCGGATCACCGCCACGATCCACGCAGCCACCCGCGCGGCGCCTGCGGCGTCCACGCGCGCGGCCACATCGTCGGGCGTGTGATAGTCGCCGTGCAGCCCCGTGGTCAGGTGCAGCGTGCTCAGGCCGACGTCGGCGTAGGCGATGTGATCGCTCAGGCTCTCGCGCAGCGGCCTGGCGCTCAAGCGCAAGCCCTGCGCTTGGGCCTCGCGCGCCATCGCCTCGCTCAGCTGTGCGGGCGCGGGCGTGCCTGAGACATACAGCGTGTCATCACGCAGCCGCCCCAGCATGTCGGCGTTGATCACCAGCGCCTCTGGCCAACGCCCCACAACCTCATGCGCCACGCGCCTCGCCCCCAGCGCCCCAAGCTCCTCGCCGCTGGTGAACACCAGCCACACGGGCCTGCGCGCGGGGTGCGCGCGCAAGGCGCGCGCCACCTCCAGCATCACCGCTACCCCGGAGGCGTTGTCATCCGCCCCAGGGTGCACCTGCTTGGCCTGCGCGCGTGAGGTCCGCGTGTAACCCGCGCCTAAGCCGTCATAGTGGGCCGACAGCAGGATGGGCGCAGCGTCGGGCGCCTGGGCGTCGGGCAAGGCCGCGATGAGGTTGTGCATCACGGCGTGCTGACGCGTGACCTCAAGCTGGCCGCTCGCGCGCAGCGCGAGCGGCCCTGGCGCCCCGGCGCGCAAGCGCGCCGCAGCGCTCGCGCGCAAGCGCGCGACGCCCAGCCCGCGCAGCGCGGGCTGCGGCGTCCCGGCCTGCAGCTCCCCTGAAGGCGCGATGAGCAGCAGCGCTTTGGCGCCTGCGGCCAGCGCGCATGCAGCGCGCGCCTCATCGTCGAGCGGATCGTCGGTAGCGTCGGGTGGCGCCACCAGGGCGACCTTGCCTGTGAGCTCCCAACGCGCAAAATCCTCCTCGCGGCCCTCTCCAAGCCACACCAGCTCGCCATCAAAGCTGACGTCATCACTGAAGCTCAGCGGCACATACTCCGCCCCTGGCGTCAGCAGCCGCCCGTCGAGTCGCAGCGAGGAGGCGCGCCCGGTGGAGGTCGCGATGACGACCTCGAAGGCTTGGCGTGTGGCGTGCTCAATGACATGCTCCATCCCAAGCTCGCGCAGCTGCCCGTCGAGCCAGTCGGCGGCGCTGGCCAGGCCCGAAGAGTCGGGGCCGCGCCCGTCCATGCTCGCCAGGATCGCGACGTCGGCGGCGATGGCGTTGGTGGCGTTGCGCTGCGCGCCCGTGGGCGCGAGCAGCGCGAGCGTCAGCGCCAGGAGCAGTGCTGCGGCGAGCTGGCGGCGCCTCATCGCACGGGCTGCGGGGGGATGCCCGTGGCCTCGCGCACGCGCGCCATCACCCGCTCCACCGTCGGGCGCACGCGCCGCGCCCCGTCGCGCAGCACGTCTTCGAGCGTGTCAGGGTCCGCGATGAGCGCCTCATAGCGCTCGCGATGCGGCTCAAAGGTCGCCGTCATCTTCTCATACAGCGCCTGCTTGGCGTGGCCATAGCCGTAGCCGCCGCGCCGATAATCAGCGGCCATCTGCGCGCTCTCATCGGGGCTCGCGAACAGCTTGTAGAGCGCGAACACGGTGCAGGTGTCGGGGTCTTTGGGGTCTTCCAGCGCGTTGGTGTCGGTGACGATGCTCATGAGCTGCTTGCGCAGCTGCTTGGGCGCCAGCAGCGGCATGATGATGTTGTCATAGGACTTCGACATCTTGCGCCCGTCCACCCCAGGGATGGTCGCTACGTCCTCGCGCACGCGCGCCTCGGGCAGCTTCAAGAAGTCGCCTTGGAAGGCCTGATTAAACTTCACGGCCATGTCGCGACACATCTCCAGGTGCTGGACCTGATCTGCGCCCACGGGCACCACATCCGAGTCATAGATGAGGATGTCAGCGGCCATGAGCACGGGGTAGCCGAAGACGCCGTGGTTGATGTTCTTCTCATTGTTGGCGTCGCGGGCGGCCTTATACGAGTGCGCGCGCTCCAGCAAGCCCATGTGGGTGACGCAGCTCAGCGCCCAGGCCAGCTCCGTGACCTCCGGCAGCGCCGACTGGCGGAAGAACGCCGAGCGGGTTGGGTCGAGGCCAAAGGTCAAAAAGTAAGCGGTGATGATGTGCGTCGAGCGGCGCATCAGCTCAGGATCGCGCACGCTGGTGAGCGCGTGCAGATCGGCCACAAAGTAGAACGCCTCGAAGTCATCTTGGAGCGCGATCGCGGGCTGGATCATGCCCAGGTAGTTGCCCAGGTGCGGGATGCCCGTGGACTTGATGCCAGACAAGCTGCGCTTGGGCGCTTGGGGTGTCGCGGTGGTCATGGGATAAGCGTGCTCCTCAACAGATAAACAGAGGTCGATCAAGCGACGACGCGCCCAGGGTAGCCCCGCGCGCGTCGTCATGTCTAGGGCTTGTGCGCGCGTCATGCGCGGCAGCTCAGTCTTCAAACAGCCTGGGATCGAGGTTGTGATCGGCGCGGCCTCGCCATCGCTCGTAGTAGCGCACGAGGTTGTGATGGGCGAACGTGGCCTGCACGCCGCGCACCATCGCGAAGATGAAGATCATGGCGAACACGCCCGTGAGCACGGACAGCTTGCCGCCTTGGGTGACGACCACCAGCAGCTTGCCGGAGGTGTACAAGAGCAAGAGCGTCAGCGCGCACACGCGGCTGTAGCGGGTCATGCCGTACACGAGCACCAGCATCAACCCCGCGCAGAACAGCGTGAACCCGTGGTTGGGGTGAAAGCCCGCGCGTGACAGCTGCATGGCGGCGGGCACGAGCAAGGTCAACGCGGCGATCACGCCCGCCAGACACGCCGTGCGCAGCGCTTGGTTCACCGCTTCAATCGTCTTCATGGACCATCCCTCAGCGCGCGCCGCAGGCGCGCGCGATCTGTGCGTGCATGGTGTCCTCACAGGGTGACGCTGTCAACGCGGCGCTTGCGCGCGCCGCCCGAGCCTCGTTAGAGTCGCTGGCGCGCGTCAAGTTCCGGCGCGCTCGTGAGGATGAGGTCGCGCGTTATGGGAATCCCCTTTGAGAAGCTCGCTATTCCGCGCTGGGAGGGCGTCACGCCCGAGCGCGTCGAGCGCGGCCCTTGCGCCTTAGGGCCAGGCTGCGTGATCGATCCGCCGCTGGTGCTCTCACCGATGGCGGCGGTCACCAACCCGCCCTTTCGCGAGGTCTGCAAGCGCATGGGCGCGGGCATGGTCGTCACCGAGATGATCTACAGCGAGGGCTTGGTGCGCGCTGATCCGCGCTCCATGGCGATGCTCGATCTGCGCGCCAGCGAGCACCCCATCTGCGTGCAGCTCTACGGCAAAGACCCCGACACGCTCGCCAGAGCCGCGGTCATCGCGCAAGAGGCGGGCGCCGACGCCGTGGACCTCAACATGGGCTGCCCCATGCGCAAGGTCGTGCAGAGCGGCCACGGCGCAGCGCTGCTGCGCGATCCTGATCGCGTCTACCAGATCTTCGACGCGATGCGCCGCGCCGTGGACATCCCCGTCACCGGCAAGATGCGCGCGGGCTGGGAGCAGACCTCGGCCATCACCATCGGCCAAGCCATGGAGGCCGCGGGCGCCAGCGCCGTCACCATCCACGGCCGCACGCGCGGTGAGTTTTATAATGGTCATGCGGACCTAGAGGTCATCCGTCAGCTCAAGCAGGCGGTCGCCATCAAGGTCATCGGCAACGGCGACGTGCGCGACTGGATCACCGCCCGACGCATGTTCTCCATCACCGGCTGCGACGCCGTGATGGTGGCGCGCGGCTGCTTGGGTAACCCGTGGGTCTTCGCCGAGATCGCCGCTGACCTGCGCGGTGAGACGCCGCCAGGGCCGCCCACACCGCAAGAAAAGGCGCGCGTGTTGGGGCTGCATGTGGACCTCTACATCGAGACCTACGGCGAGGGGCGCACCTGTGAGCAGATCCGCAAGCACCTGCTGTGGTATTTTCGCGATACGCCCGCCGAGCAGGTCTTGCGCCAGCTCATGCGCGAGCTGAACACCCGCGACGACATCGACCGCGCCATCGACGCGGCCTGCGCCGCCCTCGCCAGCGCCAAGCCTGAATGACCGACTACCGCGCCGATCATTATTATACTTATGAGGAGCTGACCGTCTGGCTGCACGCGCAGGCTGGCGCGCACCCCGACCTGCTGCGCGTCTGGTCCATCGGCCAAAGCCCCGAGGGGCGCGAGCTGTGGCTCGCGGCGCTCACCGACTGGACCACAGGCGATGCGGCGCATCGGCCAGCCTATTGGGTGGACGCCAACACTCACGCCAGCGAGGTCACGGGCAGCGCGGCCGCCCTCTACCTCATCGATCTCGTGCTGCGTGAGCGCGGCGCATGGGCTGACCAGCTCGCCCGCAGCGCGCTCTACATCGTGCCGCGCGTCAACCCCGACGGCGCGGAGCACTGCCTGCTGTATGGCACCTATGTGCGCTCCGCGCCACGCGTTTATCCTGACCCTGAGCCGCTGCCAGGCTTCCTTGAGGAGGATCTTGACGGTGACGGTGAGGTCTTGCAACTGCGCGTGATCGATCCTGACGGGGCGTGGAAGCGCAGCGCGCAGGATGCGCGGCTCTTGATCCCGCGCGCTCCGTGGGATGGCCCAAGTGATGGCCCCTATTACACGCTCTATCCTGAGGGGCGCTTCAGCGAGGAGGCGTGGGCGCAGCCGACGCGCCCGGTGGGCGCGCCCGCGCATGGCCTCGACTTCAACCGCAACTACCCCTACCAGTGGCGCGCGGAGCACGAGCAGGCGGGCAGCGGCGATTATCCGCTGAGCGAGCCGGAGACGCGCGCCGTCGTGGACTTCCTTCGCGCGCATCGCAACGTGTTCGGCATGATGACCTTGCACACCTACAGCGGCGTCTTGCTTCGCCCCTACAGCGATCGCCCCGATGACGCGATGGCGCGCTTTGATCTGGCCGTGTTTGAGGCGCTGGGCGCCAGCGCCCAGCGCCACCTGGGCTACCCCTGCGTGAGCACGTTCCACGATTTTTGCTATGATCCGCGCGCGCTGACGCGCGGCGCGTTCGATGATTGGGCTTACGAGCACATGGGCGTGCACTGCTACACGCTGGAGCTGTGGTGCCCGTGGCGCGCGGCGGGCCTCGACTTCACGGGGCGGCTGCTGGACTTCTTCGCGCGGCGCACCCCCGAGGATGACCTCGCGCTGCTGCGCTGGAATGATGAGGCTTTAGACGGGGCTGGGTTCGTGCCATGGCGCGCGTTTGAGCATCCTCAGCTTGGCTCGGTCGAGCTAGGGGGGTGGCGCTGGATGTTCACGTTGCGCAACGCGCCGCCGTCGCTCTTGCCCGCAGAGTGTGAGGGGACAAGCAAGCTCATCCTCGATCTGTGGCGCGCGGGGCCCCAGCCGACGCTCACCGTGAGCGCGCGCGCGCTTGGCCAGGCGCACTGGCTGGTGGAGGCGCGCTGTCATAACGGCGGCTATCTGCCGACCTACATCACGGCGCATGGGCGCGACCGAGGCATCACGCGCGCTTCGCGCGCGCGCCTGACGCTGGCCTGCGGCCAGCGCCTCGTGGAGGGCGCTGCGCAGCAGCGTCTGCCTCACCTGGAGGGGCGCGCCAGTCACACGGCGCTGATGCCGAGCGCGTCGGCGCAGCGCGGCCGCGCGCGCGATCATGTCGCGGTGGTGCGCTGGGTGGTGTCAGGCGATCCTGGCGAGGTCGAGATCAGCTGGTCGGGCGATCGCATCGGGCGCCACAGCGCCCGCGTCAAGCTCCCCTGATCGCGCGCGTCAGGCGCGGCGTCCGCCGAGCTTGACGCAGGCGACGGCGTAGCCCACCAGCGCGAGCGCGGCGATCAGCGCGGCGCTCAGATCAAAGAAGAAGAAGGGGGAGGCGTCGTAGGGGAAGGACATCAGGCCTGACGCGCCGCCTAGGGTGAAGCCGATCATCGCGGCGAGGAACGAGGCGGGCGCCATGCCGAGCAGTGATAATGCCCAGGCGCGCGTGGTGGCGAACTGAGGTTTGAGGATGAGCAAGGCGGTCAGCAGCGGTGGCACCAGCACGATCATGTAGAAGATCGCGATGAAGCTGTAGGTGCGAGCGCATGGGAGGCTGACGAGCGGGTGAGCGCAGTGCGCGGCGCCGTCGCTGGCGCTGGCGATCGCGGGCCACAGGGTGAGGGCGCTCGTGAGCAGCGCGGGCAAGCGGTGGCGAGGCATAGCGCGCTCCGAGGCTGCGCGCGGCGCTCGTGGTGAGGCGCGCCGCGCGCAGTGAGGTGGGGGGTGGGTGAGCGCGCTGGGTCAGACGGCGAAGCTCGTGCCGCAGCCGCAGGAGCGCTTGGCGTTGGGGTTAGCGAACTTGAAGCCGCCGCCCATCATGTTGTGCTCGAAGTCGATCTCCGTGCCGCTCAGGTACAAGTAGCTCTTGGGATCGCAGAAGACGCGCACGCCGTGGAACTCGAACACGCGGTCGTTGTCGCGCCCCCCCTCGACGATGTCGAGGACGTAGTTGAGGCCAGAGCAGCCGCCCGCCTTGATCCCAACGCGCAGGCCGTGGAGGCCATCATCGGGGTTGATCTGATTCTCAGTCATCATGTCGCGGGCCTTGGCCGCAGCGCGCTCAGTGAGAGACAGCATGAGGGGACTCCTGGGTATCGTGTGGCGCGCCGCGTGAGCGCGCATGGGTCGAAGCGTGGGGTGCACCCGGTGAGGGTGATACGGCGTGTTCTATCATGACGCGCGCGCCTGTCACAACGGCAGGCGCAGCGCGTCGATGCAACGCGCGCGCTGCGCGGATCATTTCATCTCATTCGCGTCATTCGCGCGCGTGAGGCCGCGCATCGGCGCTCGTCAGCGCGTCGCGGCTGCGCTACCATCTTCGCTCTGGAGCGCGCGATAACGCTGGTGAGCGTGGGAGGAGGAGTGATGCGGGTGCAGGCCTGGGCGGTGACGGATGTGGGCTGCGTGAAGTCGCAGAACGAGGACAGCTACCTGTGCGATGCGACGCAGGGCGTCTTCGTGGTGGCGGATGGGGTGAGCGGCCGCGCCGCTGGCGAGCTGGCGAGCGAGGCGCTGGTGGCCGCCTTGCGCGATCAGGCGCCCGCGCTGGTGCAGCAGATCGAGGCGGGCGACGCGCTGCACGATGGCGCGCATCGCGAGGCGGTGCTGCGCGCCTTGATGAGCGCCATCGCCCAGGCCAACAATCAGGTCTTCGCGCTGGGTCAGCGGCCCGAGCATGAGGGCGGCGTGGCCACCACGCTGGTGTCGCTGTGGCTGGCCTCAAGCGTCGCGTTTGTGGCGCATGTGGGCGACAGCCGCGCGTATCTGCTGCGTGGCAAGGAGGTGTTCCGCGTCACGGAAGATCACACCTACGCGCAGCTGCTCAAGAAGCAGAGCGGCGGCGAGCTGACGCCGGAGCAGGAGCGTCGCTACGCGCATGTGCTCACGCGCAGCATTGGCACGCACCCGCACGTGGACGTCGACGTGGCGTTCTTCGACGTGATCGCGGGCGATCGCTTCTTGCTGTGCAGTGACGGGCTCACGGACTACGTCTCAGGCAATGAGATCTTGAGCTTGAGCCGCGAGCAGCCGCCCCAGACGGTCGCTCAGCAGCTCGTGGACTTGGCCAAGGTGCGCGGCGGTCATGACAACATCACGGCCGTGTTCGCCGTGTTCGAGGGCGCGGGCAAGCCTCAGAAGGCGCTGCGCGTGTCGGCGACGCCGCACCTGGACACCTTGAAGAAGATCGACTTTCTTGGCGAGATCGCGCTGTTTCGCGATCTGTCGCGTGTGGAGCTGCTGCACATCTTGCGCGTGGTCTATGAGCGCAGCTGTGAGCCTGGCGAGGTGATCGTGCGCGAGGGCGAGCCGCAAGGCGCGCTGTATTTGATCGCCCAAGGGCAGGTCGAGGTGCGCCAAGCTGGCCAGGTGGTGGCGACCTTGCGCGTGGGTGAGAACTTCGGTGAGCAGGCGCTGTTTGAGCATGCCAACAGCGCGGCGGACGTGGTCTGCACCGAGCGCGCGCTGCTGTTGACGCTGCCTCACATGCACCTGGAGGCGCTCATCCGCGAGGAGGCGACGCTGGGCAACAAGCTCTTGTGGAACCTCTCACGTCAGCTCTCCTCGTACCTGCGCCGCATGAACGCGCGCGTGGTGGGCGAGGGCTGAGGCTCAGCGCTTGGGCGGCTTGTCGCTGGTCAGCGCGAGCAGTGACGAGGCGGTCAGCGGGCTGTTGGGGAGCACCTCCGCGACCGCGTAGAGCTGCTCGCGCGTGATGACCTCGCGCTGCACCAGCAGCGTGATGAGCGCGTGCAAGAGCTGATGATCGCTCGCGCTGCCATAAGGCGCCGTCTCAAGGCGCGCGTGCCCCTCATGGCGCGTCTCATGCATGGAGGAGGGGGCGAAGCCCGCGTCTAGCCCGCTGATCTGGTCGAGCCCCTCCTCCTCATCGCGGGGGCGCGTCTGCTCATGCTCATGCTCCATCACCTCGCGGAACATCAGCTCCAGGTGATGCGAGGTGAGGGTGGGATTGTCGCTCGTGGCGCGCAGCGCGGCGAGGTCCTCCTCGGGGGCTTGCGCGATGCGCTCCTCGACGCTCGGCTCGTGTTGCAGCCGCTTGGCGATGTTCTCCAGCTTGGCGCCGCGATCGCGGGTGGGCGCATCATCAGCGTGGCGCAGCAGCTCGTGCTGCTCCAGCGCGGAGACCTCGCGCGTCATCGGCTCGGGCGCGCCGATCTCCGACAGCTCAAGGGCGCCTGGGGGCTTGGCCTTGGGGAGCTTGTCTTTTGCGTCTGACGAGGCTTGGGCGAAGGAGCGTCGCTCCTCGGCGATGCCTTGGGGGCGTGGCAGCGCGATGCGCTTGATCTGGAGCTTGCCCAGCGGGCTGGCGCTGGGCTGCCCCGAGGCCGGCTCAGGCGGTGATGCGGGCGCAGGTTGAGGCTCAGGCGCATCGCGGGGTGGGGCGTCGCCGGACGCCCGCGCGAGCTCAGCCTCTAAGGCGGAGGGGATGGCGATCGTCTCTGCGACGCTGGGCGTGGCGAGCGCTTCGGCGGCGGCTTGCCACGCGTCGCTCTCCAGATCCACGACAGCCTCAAGTGTTGGCACAGCCCGGGGCGGGGCGCTGTGCCACGAGGCGTTAGGCGCGATGAAGCTCGCGAGCGCGGGGGGGACCACGAGTTCTTGGGCGGCGCTTGGCTCGGAGGCGGGCTCAGACGGTTGCGCGAGCATCGCGGCGATCAGTTCTTGCGCGTCATGGAGCGGATCGGCTTGGGCGCGGGTGGGAGGATCATCCTCATGGCCTTGCACGCGGGTGGGAGGATCATCATCGGGGACGACGATCATGGGCGCGGGCACACCTGACGACGGGCTCAGCAGCATGTCAAACAGCGTCTCCTCGCCAGGGAGCCGCTCCTCGGCCATAGAGCGCGCGGGGCCAGCGATGAGGGTGCCATCGAGGCGAGGGGGGCGCGTCGGGGGGGGCAGCTGCCGTGATGAGCGCGCGGGGGGCTCGACCTCCCAGCCGCTCAGATCAATGGGCGCGCTGTCGTCGGTGAGGCTCATGAGCGCGTCATCCATCGCGCCAAGCTCATCGCCCTCCTCCTCGTCCATCAGGTCGCCTTGCTCGATGATGTCATCATCCATCAGGTCGAGGGCGATGGTGGAGGGGCGCGCGCGCATTTCTTGTGAGATGGAGGCGCTGTCGCCCAGCTCAGCCGAAGGGGAGAGGTTGGCCTCATCGAAGAACGCGGCCCAGCTGTCCTGGGCGCCGACGCCCTCCTCGGGCATGGCGCCGAGGTCTGAGAAAGGATCTTCGTGGCTCTGCGCGGCGCTGCTGGCGCGCTGAGGGTAGGCGCTGGCCAGCGCGCGGTCGAGGTCGCGCGGGCCGACCAGCACGGGCTGAAGGTTGATGCCCGTCTGGCTGGCGATCTCATCCATCGCCATGATGTCGAGGGGATCTTCCATGGCGAGGACCAGCTCATCGCCCGCGCTGCTGCGGCGAAGGCGCAGCGGCAAGACGCGATTGCGCGTGGCGATGGAGCCGGGCAGCAGCGCGGTGGCCTCGTCATTGAGCTCGTAGTCTGCGAGCCAGATGAAGGGCAGGTTGAGGTGCTGCGCGGCCAAGCGCACGACATCTTGCTCATGCGCGAGCTGGTGGGCGATGAGGATGTGATAGAGCGGCCGCGGGTCGCGCTGCTGCAAGCTGACAGCGCGCTCTAGCGCGTCGCGCGAGACGAGGGCGAGCTCGAGGAGGCGTTGCGCGAGCTGCTGGTCATCGATCATGGCGCGTCCTCGATCTCACTCGCGCTTGGCGCGCTCGGGCTAGGCTTGGGGGTGGTCAGGCGCAGCCTCGCGCGCTAGGGAGCGTCTGGCGAGGGCGCGTCAGCGGGGGCAGCGGGGCGTGGCATAGCGCTTGGGCCGTCCAGCGAGATGATGGTGCTGCCAGCGGGTGGGTCGAAGGTGAAGATGCTGTCGGGGAAGGCGACGTTCACCTGAGTCTCTTTCACGTTAAGCGAGAAGTCAAGCGACTTAGCGGGCCATATAAACCTGCGATAGTTCGCCAAGGACAGCTCCCCGTGCCGCTCCCAGCTCTCGGCCGTGTAGTGATAGACGGTCTTGTCGCGGGCGTCGCTCTCCAGCAGCTCGACCAAGGCGAAGTCCGTGTGACGGATCTCCATCGCCAGCGTGCCGCCTGTCTGGGTGGGGGTGCTCAGGCGATAGCGGCCCGTGCGCTTGTTCCACGTGAGCGCGAACGGCCCAGGCTCGCGCTCGACGCGATCCCACGGCACGCCACCGAGCATCAGGCTGACGACATCTCGCCCCGACAGATCCAGGGGCAACATGCGGTTGATCTGCTCGCGCGTGGGCTCGCCCGTGATATACTCATTGGTGTCACGCTTGTGCATCGCGAAGCGCTCGCCATCGCTGACGAGCAGGCTGACCAGCTCCTCGGAGCCGGGCAGCTTGGTCTGCACGCGCAGCTCATCGGGCGCGCGCACCATGATGACCTGACGCACCTTGAAGCGCTCCTCGCCATAGTAGTCCAGCACGACCTCCTTAAAGCGCGCGGTCTCCAGGCGCTCCGTGCGGGCGATCACCGCCGCGCGCAGCATGCCAGGATCTTTGATCGCGTTGTCAGGGGGTGGGATGTCGCGCGTGCACGCTGGCAGGATCAGCAGCAGCAGCAGCACAAGCGGGGTGATCTGGCGAGGCGTGAGCATGGCGTGGTATCCTTCGCGGCCTTGTGTGATACAGCGCGCGTGATGGTGCGAGGAGCGTCGAGGTGTCATGGCCCTTGATTCGAGATGCTGGCGATCGAGCGTGTGCATGAGCGCCGCGCTCGCGGCGCTGATGGTGGCGCCCGCAGGCGCGCTGGCGCAACAGGAAAATCGCGCCCAGGCGCAGGCGCGCGTGGGGCTTGAGCGCGATGATAACGCCCTGCGCGAGGCCACGGCCCAGCCTGAGTCCGACTGGCTCACACGCTACCTGATCGGCCTAGAGGGCGGCTACCGCGTCAGCCCGCGCCAGCACGTGGTGGCGGAGCTGAGCCACGGCGGCAAGCTGTTCGCGCGCGTGCGCGACGCTGACGCGCTCGTGACCTTGGCCAACGTCGCCTGGCGCGCCTCGCTCAGCGAGGACGCGCGCGCGGGCCTCGTCGTCGACCTCAAGGATCGCAGCGAGCGCCTCTCACTGTTTGACTATCAGCGCCTGAGCGTCAGCGCGCAGCTGTCGCACAGGCTCGGGCCGCTTGAGCTTGGCGCTGGCGCGGGCTGGGGCGTCTTCAGCTTCAAGCCTAACCCCGCCGTCAGCAGCGCGGGCCCCTCTGTCGAAGCGTGGGCGCGCGCGCCGCTGCCCGCCCAGCTGTCGCTCTCACTCGGCTACTATCTCACCCAGCGCCGCTTTCGCCTGGGGCGCTTCGCGCTTGATGAGCAGGAGCAGATCGTCATCGATCCGACCACCCTGCGTCGTGACCTCTTTCATCAAGGCCGCTTGGGTGTCAGCTGGCGCGGCCCTGTGATCCTCGACGCGGCCTATGCGCTGTCGCTCAACAGCTCCAACGCTTATGGGCAAGACCTGCTGCGTCACAGCGGCCAGCTGACGCTCACCGCGCCGCTGCCCGGCCAGCTGCTGCTGTCGGCGCAGCTAGAGCTGCTGCGCACGCGCTATGATGATCCTGTGCTCAGCGACGCGAACTTCCTGCTCGATGAGGAGAACCGCAACGCGCTCGTCGCCGCGCTGTCTTGGCCCTTCTGGGAGGGTTGGGACGTCGAGGCGCGTTACAGCCTGTATCGACAAGAGTTCGGCGGCCCCCAAGGCTACCGCCGACAGACCTTGTCGCTGGCCATGGGGTATGTATGGGATTGAGCATGTCGCGCCACACCACATCATCACGCACGCGGGCCCTGGCGCTCGCCATCTTCTTCTGGGGCGCGGGCTGCGCCTCAGCGGGCGCGCGCGAGCAGCCCGCATCAGACGCGCTCGGCGCCGATCGCGGCCTGTTTGGCGCGCCCGCGCGCGTGGACGTCTGGCGCGACTGGCACGCGGGCGGGCCGCCGCTGTCCGCCCCCGACAGCCTCGACGCCCGCGCGTTCGACTTCTGGCGCGTGGAAGACGACGCCTTCGCGACGAGCGTCTGGACGGGGCTGTTCGCCACGCTCGATCACCTGCGCACGATGGCAGGCCGCGATCCGAGCATGTCCCGCTCGCTGCACCTGCTCATGGCGCTGCTTGAGCCCGACGCCCCGGGCCACGCGCCGCGCTTGGACCTGACCTTCGTCTCCGGCGACGGCTGGGAGGGCGTGCTGTGCCGCTTCTATCGCCAGGTGGAGGGCGGCGCGTGGCCCGGCGTCTCCATGCTGCTGCGCAGACGCCAGGGCGCCCAAGGCCCTGATGAGGTCGCGCTCTGGGGGGTGACTGGCTTCGCTGAGGGCGCCCCTTTTAGCGCCTCGCTCGTCCAAGACAGCGCGCGCACCGGCCGCGCGACCTTGCGTCAAGGCATCAGCCTCATCGATCAGGGGCCTGGGCCCGCCGGCGAGGCGGAGGCGCTGCTGGTTCAGGTCCTCTCCGACGCCATCTGGCCGCGCGTCAGCGCGCAGGCTTACTTAGAGCCCCAGCTCGCGCGCGTCGAGGCTGACGCCGGCCCCGCTTATCCGGAGGCGGCCGGGCTGCGCCGCGCGCAGCGCTCGTTTGAGGAGATCTTAGGTGACACCGCGTTCTTGCCTTTGGCCGATGACTCGCTGGAGGGGCGGCGTTTTGGGCCTGCGCGCTGACGCTTCCAAGGGGCGCGCCCGCAGCGGCGCTTGGCCTCGCACCACCTGACTCAAGCGATGCGCGCTTCAGGCTCACTGCGGCGGCAGCGGCATCATCAGCTCACGCTCTGTCGCGGGCGCGGGCTGCCAGCCGCTGGGCGCGTCAAAGCGCAGCGTCGCGTCACAGTGGTGGCACTGATAGAACGTGCTCAGCTGCGCCTCGTGACGTGACCAGCCCACACAGCGCAGCCGCGACGCGCCGCAGGTGGGGCAGGCCAGCTCCCCCATCGTCGCCCACGCCGCCAGCGCCCCCATCAGGCGCGCCGCGCCGCTGAGCGCGAGCGCCGGTAACACCACCGCCAAGATCAGCAGCAGCGGCCAGAACATCTGCATCGTCATGCGCCTCCCCCCTCGCGCGCATGATCGCGCACCTGCGCCCCGAGCGCCTGCCACACTGTCGCATCTTCAAGCTGCGCCTGCGTCATGCGCCATGACCAGTTGCCTCGCATCGTGGCGGGCGTGTTCATGCGCGCCTCGCTGCCAAGCTCGAACAGATCTTGAGGGGTGAGGATCACGAGCGTCGCCGCGCTCTCAAGCAGCGCCTCGCGCGTCGCCTTGACGACGCCCGCGTCGTCGCACCCTAAGTAGGCTCGCACCTGATGGCGCTGCCCCCCATCGAGCCCCTCATACCAGCCGCGCGTGGTGTCATTGTCGTGCGTCCCCGCATAGGCGACGCAGCGCTCAGGGTAGGTGTGCGGCAAGAAAGGGTGGTCAGGCTGGCCGTCAAAGGCGAAGTGCATGACCTTCATGCCCGGCAGCGCGTGACGCTCGCGCAGCTGCAGCACCTCATCCGTGATCAGACCCAGATCTTCCGCGATGAACGGCACCTCGCCGAGCGCCGCGCGGATCGCCTCAAAGAGCGCGTCGCCCGGGCCCTTGACCCAGCGCCCTTGGGTGGCGTCGGGCGCGTCTGCGGGCACCTCCCAGTAGGCCTCAAAGCCTCGGAAGTGATCGATGCGCACGACATCTACGAGGCTTATCGCGTGCTTCACCCGCGCGATCCACCAAGCGTAACCCTCGCGCGCGCATGCCTCCCAGTCATACAGCGGGTTGCCCCACTTCTGGCCTGTGGCGCTGAAGTAGTCGGGCGGCACGCCCGCCACCACGCTCGCTTGGCCGCTGTCATCGAACAGGAAAAGATCGCGCCTGGCCCACACGTCCGCGCTGTCCATGGCGACGAAGATGGGGATGTCCCCGATGAGCTTGATCCCGCGCGCGTGCGCCTGCTCGCGCAGCGCCTCCCACTGGCTGTGAAACAGCCACTGGATGAACGCGTGCGCCGCGCACGTGTCTGTGAGCTCTTGGCGCGCGCGCGCAAGCGCCGCAGGATCGCGCTGGCGCAGCGGCTCAGGCCATTCATACCAAGGCGCGCCGCCATGCGCCTCCTTCAAGGCCGCGTATAAGCTGTAATCCTCAAGCCAGCTCGTGTGCGCCTCACAGAACGCCTCAGAGGCGCGATGCTGCGCGTTGCCTGCGGGCTGCGCGCGCCAGCGCATGTGCGCGCGCTTGAGCGCCACCATCCGCGCCGATGCCACCGCGTCGAGGTCCGCTTGATCCTCGCGCGCCCCAGCGGCCTGGGCCACCTCGTCGAGCGCCTCTTGGGTGAGCGCCCCTGTGGCGACGAGCGCCGTGAGGTCGATCAGCGCCGGGTTGCCCGCGAACGCTGAGGTCGAGGAGTATGGCGAGCCGCCTGATCCGGGCGGCGTCAGCGGCAGCATCTGCCACCAGGATTGACCCGCGCGCGCCAGCATGTCTAGAAAGACCAGGGCGCTCGTGCCGAGATCGCCCGCCCCATAAGGGCCGGGCAGCGAGGTCGGATGAAGCAAGATGCCGCTCGCGCGCTTCACGTCCATAAGGCTCACGATTGTGTGGTAGATGGCTCGCCAGAGCTTGTGCCCCGCGACGATCAAGCCGCTCGGGCGCAGGCGATCCCTTGACCCCCTCATCATAAATCAGGCGCGCCGCGCCTGCTACATCAGATCCCTCAGGAGTCCACGATGGCGCAGAGTTATTTCGCATCCGTCACGCCAGGCCTAGAGGCCGCGCTGCTGGAGGAGCTGCGCGCGCTGGGCGCCAAGAAGTGCAAAGAGGAGCCCGGCGGCGTCACCTTCCAGGCCACGCGCCCCGGCTTCTATCGCGTCCTCATCTGGAGCGGCGTCGCCAGCCGCCTGCTCTTGCGCGTCGACGAGTTTCGCGCCCGCGACGCCCAAGAACTCCACCGCAAGACCGCCCGCTTGCCCTGGCCCACGCTGCTGCCGCCCAAGGCCCCCCTGGAGGTCGACGCCACCACCGCGCGCTCCGCCCTCAACGGCACGGGCCAGATCGCCGACACCGTCTGGTTTGGCATCAGCGACACCATGCGCGACGCCCGCGCGGCGCTCGTCCACCCCATCACCCAAGACATGGACCCGCTGCGCTTGCAGGCGCGCATGAGCGAGGATCGCTGCACCTTGAGCCTCGACGCTGGCCCCGGCCCGCTGTACCGACGCGGCTGGCGCGCGCATGTTGGCCCCGCGCCGCTTCGCGAGTCCACCGCCGCCGCGCTGCTGCGCCTCATCGGCTGGCGCCCAGGCCTCCCCCTGCTCGATCCGACCTGCGGCAGCGGCACCTTCATCTTAGAGGCGGCGCGCCGCGCAGCCTCTTTACCGGCCCGCATGTGGCCCACCTACGGCGTCCATCGCTGGGCGAACTTTGAGCCCGAGGCCTGGGCGCAGGCGCTCGATAACGCCCCCACTGATTCTGCTGACGCGCCTCGCGCGCTGCTGTGGGGCGGCGATCTCGACCCCGCCGTGATCGACGCAGCCCTCGCCAACGCCCAAGCCGCCGAGGTCGCCGCCATCACCCGCTTTGAGGTCGCTGACGCCGAACACCTCACCTTGCCCGAAGGCCCCCCAGGGATCATCATCAGCAACCCGCCCTTTGGCCATCGCATCAGCCGCGATCGCGACTCGGTAGACCTCACCCTGCTCGCGCGCTTCGCGAGCGTCGGCCAAGGCTGGACGCTCGGGCTCTTGCTGCCGTCCGACTTCTCCCCCGCGCACCACGCCCTCGACGTGCAAGAAATCACCCGCTTTCGCTTGGGCGGCATGCCCGTGCGCTTCTGGCGCGCCACACACAAGGCGCCGTCGGAGTGAGACTTTTCTTGACGTCGATCGCGTGAGCATCAATAGGATGATGCTCACGCGCCAGGACGGCGCGTCCCGTGGTCATGCAAGGAGCGCGCACGATGTTTACAGGCTCATGGCGAGGTGCTCTCTCATCAGGCGGGCTCACGCTCGTCATCTGCGCCTTGTGCGCGAGCGCCAGCGCGGCGCCTCCCGCCACGACCGCCAGCGCGCCTGGCGCGCCTGGCGCGCCCACGCGCCTTGACACGCTGCGCGAGGCCGCTGGCCCCAGCCGCATCCGCGCCAAGCACGATGAGGGCGCCGCCGCCTCGCTCGCGCGCGAGCTCCCCGGCTCACCGCTACCCCCCAACTTGCACGCTATGGTCGTCGCCCGCCAGTGGGGGCCGCTTTGGCGCGCGCTGCGTGACGCCAAGCTCAACCCTCAAGATCAGCCCGAGCGCGCCTTCTTGATGGGCTACGCCGCGCGCCAAGACGGCGCACACGCCGAGGCCATCGCGACGCTCAAGGCCGTCGCGGCCGCCTCCCCCTTGCTGCGCGATGACGCCGCCGCCCTCGCCATGGAGTCCGCCTTCAGCGCCAAGGACTGGCCCGCCACCGCCTCACTCGCCGCACAGGTCAGCGCCGACAGCTCCCTACGCGAGCGCGCCCTCTATTTGCGCGCCGAGGCCCTCTACCTCGCCAGCAAGCCCGGCGCGCGCCAAGACGCTCTCAAGGCCTTTGAGGCCTATCTGAGCGCTCACGATGGGCGCTCACACACCGCCGCTGTGGCCGCGAGGCTTGCCTCGCTCAGCGAGGAGCTGCAAGCCTGGGATAAGGCCGCCGCTTCTCATCAGCGCGTGCGCGCCCTGGCGCCGCTGTCCACCCTCGCCGCCACCGCCGACGCGCGCCTCAAGGCGCTGCGCCCGAAGCTCTCCCCCAAGCAGCGCGCAGCGCTCGATGCCGCTGACCTGAGCTACGCTCAGGCCTCGCTGGAGGCACGCTTTGATCGCCACCGCAGCGATGAGGTCGTCACCCAAGGCCAAGCGCTGCTCAAATCCCTCAAGAAAGGATCGACCGAGCACTGCCAGGTCTCCTATCTCATCGGGCGCAGCATCACCAAGCTGCGCAAGCACGCCGACAGCGCCCCCTGGTATGACCGCGTGCTCGCCCAGTGCGACACGCCTGAGCTTCAGGTCAAGGCGCTCTACTTGGGCGGCAAGGCGCACTGGAACGCGGGCGATCGCGACGCCGCCCTCGCCAAGTTTAAGCTCCTGTGGGAGCGCTTCCCCAAGCACAGCTACGCCGACGACGCCATGTTCTACAGCGCCCGCATCCTGCGCGAGCGCGGCGACGAGCAGGAAGCGCGCGCCCTGCTCGCGCAGCAGGTCAAGGTCTACCCCGACGGCGACATGGCCAGCGACGCGCACTGGCTCGTCGTGCGCTCGCTCATCGCCAAGAACGACCACGCGGGCGTCATCGCCCACGTCGCGTCGCTGACCGACCCCCAAGAAAACGACCTCTACTCGCGCGGCAGGCTCGCCTACTTCGCCGCCCGCGCCCGTGAGACCTTAGGCGAGCGTGATAAAGCGCGCGCCATGTACAAGCAGCTCGCGCTGGAGAACCCGCTCGGCTACTACGCCATGCTCGCCGTCAACCGCGAGGCGCGCTTGGCACAACCTCCCGGCGAGCCGCTGCCGCAAGATCTGTGCGCCGTCAAGGGCGGCGCGCTGTGCGCTCCGTTGAGCCCCACGGGCGCGGACGCCCCCCCGAGCGCGCCGCTGACGATCCCCAAGTCGATGCGCGAGCGCGAGGCCTTCCAGCGCGGCGGCGTCTTCCTTCGCCTGGGCCTCATCCAGCTCGCTGAGCGCGAGCTGCGCCGCCTGCGCGGCCAGCTCGCCAAGTCTCCCGAGCAGCTCTGGGCCTTGGCCGCGCTGCTCGACGCCGCGGGCGCTCACCCCCTGGCCCATGACATCCCGCGCCGCAGCATCAGCGGCTGGCAAGACGCTTGGCCCACACCGCCCACCCGCTGGCAGTGGGAGATCGCTTACCCGCGCCCCTTCCACGACAAGGTCCAAAGCCACGCGTCCGCGCGCGCGCTGCCCGAGGCGCTGGTCTACGCGATCATGCGCGAGGAGAGCGGCTTTAACCCTGGCATTGAGAGCTGGGCTAACGCGCGCGGCCTGCTCCAGCTCATGGCCTCCACCGCCACGACCGTCGCCGCGCGCGAGGGCATGAAAGACTTCACCGCCGACACGCTCTTTGACGCCGAGGCCAACATCCAGCTCGGCACCGCCTACATGAAGGAGCTTCACGGCCAGCTCGCCGGACACCCCGCGCTGATCATCGCGGGTTATAATGGTGGCTATGGCAACGTGAGCCGCTGGCTTCGCGAGCGCGCCACCCTGCCGCTGGAGCTGTGGGTCGAGGACATCCCCTACGGCCAGACGCGCGATTATACCAAGCGCGTGCTCACCAGCTTCTGGACCTACAGCTGGCTTTACGGCGAGCAGCGCGCCCCGAACCTCCCGGATGACCTGTCGAAGGTGCTGTAAACATCAGGCGCTCAGCGATCACACGGCGCGCGATGCACGCACGACCTGATCGAATCATGAAGTGCTCGTCGCTCAAGCCGCGCGCGTCGCGCGCTCCAAGCTCACGCGCGCTTCGCGCGCTCCAAGCTCACGCGCGCTTCGCGCGCGCTCGGCCCGGTGAGGACGCGGCCAGCGCGTGCCGCGCTGGCCGCGCCCGCGCTAAAGCGCGCCAAACAGCGCGCTCATCGGCATCGCGTTGATCACGTCAGCGGGTGTGAGCCACGCGCGCCTGGCCTGCTGGACCGCCAGCGGCATCACCTCCAGGCCGCGCGTCGAGTGCGCGTCGGAGCCCAGCACGATCTTCACGCCCCGATCGCGCGCCATCGCCGCGTGCTCCGCGTTGAAGTCCAGGCGCCCCGTGGAGCCGTTGATCTCCACCGCCACGCCGTGCGCCTTGCACGCCTCTAAGATCGCCTCCATGTCATAGACATAGCCGCCGCGCCCGCCCAAGATGCGGCCCGTCGGGTGCCCCAGCGACTGAATGAGCCCCGAGCTGATCGCGCGCAACAGCCGCTGCGTCATCACCTCGCTGGTCTGGTTCATCAGCGAGTGCACGCTGCCCACCACCCAGTCACAGGCCTGCAACAGCTCATCGGTCATGTCGAGCGCGCCATCCTTCAGGATGTCCACCTCCAGCCCCGACAAGATGCGAAAGCCATCGATCTGACGATCCGCCTCGCGGATCGCCTCGATGTGACGCTCAAGCCGCTCCGGGGTGAGCCCGTTGGCGACCGTCAAGGACTGCGAGTGATCCGTGATCACGATGTACTCATACCCCAGCGCCTTGGCCGCATGCGCCATCTCCAAGATCGAGTGCTCGCCATCGCTCGCCGTGGTGTGCATGTGCAGATCGCCGCGCACGTCCGCCAGGGTGATCAGCTGGGGCAGCTTACCGTCTTGCGCCGCGTCGATCTCGCGCACCCCCTCGCGCAGCTCCGGCGGTATAAACGCCAGCCCCAGCGCCGCGAACACGTCCTCCTCTGTCGCGCACGCGATCGCCTCGTCGCTGCCCTCGCGGAACACGCCATACTCGCTGATCTTGAGCCCCTGACGCTTGGCGCGCGTGCGCAGCTTGACGTGGTGCTCCTTGCTGCCAGTGAAGTAATGCAGCGCGCTGCCGAACACCTGCGGCTCCACCACCCGCACGTCCACCTGCACGCCCGGCCCAAGCAGCACCGAGGTCTTCTTGGCGCCATGCGCCAAGATCTTGGACACGCCGCGCATCGTGGCGGTGGCGTCCAGGATCGGCTGCGGATCATCGCTCGCCACGAGGATGTCAATGTCACCGATCGTCTCGCGCCCGCGCCGCAGAGAGCCCGCGATCTCCACGCGCTGCGCCTGCGGCAGCTGTGACAGCACCTCACACACATGCTGCGCAAGCGCCAAGCCCGCAGGCAGCGGCGTGCGCCCCGCGTGCTGCGACAGCCGCTCGATGTCCTCCAAGATGTTCTGCTCGGTCTTCGCCCCGAAGCCCGCGAGCTGGCGGATCTGCTGGCGCTGAGCCGCGTCCTTGAGGGCCTCCATGTTGGCGATCCCCAGCTGCTCATACAGCAGCTTGATGCGCTTGGGGCCGAGGCCCTGCACATGCAGCAGCGCCAGCAGGCCTCGATCGAGCGAGTCCAGCAGCGCCTCACGCGCGCCGCAAGTGCCCGTCTGATAGATCTCCTTGAGATCCTGCGCGATGCTCTTGCCGATGCCGTCGATCTGCGTGAGCGCGTCGCCCTCCACCAGCGCGTCAATGGGCGAGGTGAGGTCCTCCAAGATGGTGGCCGCGTTGTCAAACGCGCGTATCTTGAAGCGGTTCTCTCCCTTGATCTGCATCAGCAGGGAGATCTCGCGCATGATGCGCGCATAATAGGCATTATCCATGAGTCGCTCCGCGTCGGTCTTGGCTCATCGCGCTGACGCGCGCAGCATAAGCGCTGAAAATTAGAGCAGCGCGCTCGCGCCGTCCAGTGAGAACGCCTCGGCAGCTGGCGCGCGCCGCCTCGCAGGAGGTAGCGCTTGTGTTCACACTGGGAGTCGCTATAGTGCAACGTTGTATTGATGTAAGGATGTGGGCGCAAGGGCTCTGGACGTCCTCGCAGACCGAAAGAAGGTGATCTCTGATGCGACGTGTGTTGATGGTGAGTGTGGTTGCGCTGTTCGGGATGATGCCGCTGAGCGCGTGGGCGCAGACGACGCCCCCCGCAGCGGCTGCTCCCCCGGCTGATGCCCCCCCGGCTGACGCGGCGCCTGGCGCCAAGGCGGCGCCCGCTGCCGAGGCGGCGCCCGCTGCCGAGGCGGCGCCTGCGACCGACGCCCCGAGCGGCGATGGCGCGCCCGCGCCAGCTCCCCAAGTTGGCCCAGGGGGCCGCGAGCTGCGCACAGACTATCCGGGCGTGCCTGACGCCATGCAGCCGCGCATGTCGGTAGATGGTGTCATCACTGATCCAGGCGATCGCACCCCGGAGCAAGCCTACGAGCTGCGCGTACAGGAGCTGGAGACGCGCATTGATGATCTCAAGGCCAACGTCTTCCGCTCCAAGAGCCGCATCGTGCTGCTTCGCGAGACGCTGCTCGGCGGCCGCACCGCTGGCAGCCGCGCGGTCATCACTCACCAAGACGAGCTGGGCGGTCGCTTCGCCCTCAAGCGCGCCCTCTATCGCCTCGACGGCAACGTCCAGTTCAACGAGATCGATCGCAACGGCAGCCTCTCTGAGAAGGGCAGCTTCGAGATCTTCAACGGCAGCATCGGGCCAGGCACCCACAAGCTCACCGTCGTCCTGCAATACCAGGGCTCAAGCACCGCGTTCGCTTACTTCCAAGGTTACACCTTTGAGCTGAGCAAGGAGTGCGCCTTCACCGTCGAGCAGGGCATGTCCACCGTCCTGGCGGTCGTGCCCCACGAGGGCGGCGACGCCACCACCTCCGTGGAAGATCGCCCCAGGCTCAAGTGTGAGGTCACCAAGTCCGATGTCAGCGCCGCTGATGTCGCCAAGGCCGCCGAAGCGCCCAAGAAGTAGTGAGCGGTCGCGCCGCACCCGGCGCCCCGGTTAAGCGAGGATCGCGAGGGATGATGAAGTCGACGACTCTGACACAACGCGCGGCCGCCTTTGGCCTCGCCACTGCGCTGCTCATGGGCGCGCCCGCGCTGCTGCCGGGCGAGCTCGCCACGGGCGTCGCCCAGGCCCAGTCGCTTGATGAGACCCAGCGCCGCTTGGATCGCATCCGCACCGCGCTTGATGATCTCGATCAGCGCTACATTAAGCCTGAGCTGATCACCTCTCAATACTCCATTGAGACGCGCTTTAATGACGGTAAGGTCGCTCATGTCCTCAAACAATACGACATGTCCAGCCGCCTGTTCTTAGACGTCATCACGCGCACCAAGCCCGAGACCTATCCCGCCCATCGTGAGGCCCTCTACCTGCTCAGTGAGGCCCTCTTTGAGATGCGCAACTTCGTGGGCGCGCGCAACTTCCTCACCGAGCTGAGCCGCCTCGGCCCAGGCCCCTTCGCCCAAGAAGGCCTGCGCCTGCTGCTTGAGGTCGCCTACCGCACCAACAACTATCAAGGCGTTGATGAGGTCTACGCTCAGCTCAATCAGCAGGGCTCCCTCTCCCCCGCTGTGCGCTACCTCCAAGGCAAGACCCTCTACGGTCAGGGCCGCTTTGAAGACGCGCAGCGCGCCTTTGATCTGGCCGCGTCTGACGCCGAGTTTCGCGCCCTCGCGCGCTACTACAGCGCCGTGTCTGATGTCCAGCTTGGGCGCCTCGACGCCGCCGCCGCCAAGTTCACCGAGATCGTCGCGCAGCCCCCCAAGGACCCCCGCGATGAGCGTGTCCTCTATCTCGCCTATCTTGGCTTAGGGCGCATCGCCTTCGAACAAGACAAGCTCGATGAGGCCCTCGATCACTACAATCGCTTGCCTCGCACAGACCCCAACTTCATCAACGCCGTCTACGAGGCCACCTGGGTCCTGGTCAAAAAGGGCAGCTTCGACGCCGCCAAAGAGAACATCGACGTGCTGGTCTACGATGACCCCAGCCCCGAGATGTACACCCGCGCCATGCTCCTGCGCGCGGACCTCGCCCTGCGCCTGCGCGACTATGATGTCGCCCTCGACTCCTTTGAGGATGTCCTGGAGCGCTACGATCCGATCAAGAGCCAGATGGACCAGTTCGCCGCCCAACACCCCGATCTGCGCACCTTCTTCTTGACCCTCGTGCGCCCCGATCTCACCCTCGACGCCCCCTCCGAGCTGCCCCCCATTCGCACCCGCTTTCAGCTCCAGCCCGCCTCCGAGTGGCTCTTGCAAGGCAAGGCCATTGAGCGCGCGCGCCTGCTCACGGGTGATGTTGTCGGCACCCAAGCCGAGGTGCAGAGCGGCCAGAGCATCCTCGATGAGATCGAGGCCATGCTCTCCAGCGGCGCGCGCATCAAAGCCTTCCCTGGCATTCAAGAAGCGCTGGGGCGCGCGCTCACCCAAGAAAGTGAGCTGATCGCCACGCGCAAAGACCTCAACGCTCAGTCCTACAAGGCCCTAGAGCGCGCCCTGTCGCCCCAAGAAAAGAGCCAGTGGCAGCAGCTCTCCGCCCAAGAAGCTGAGCTCGCCACGATCTACGCGCAGGCCCCCACCGATCCTACCGCGATCAATAAGCGCGATGATCGCGTCAAAGAAGACTTCGCCGCCCTGCGCAAGCGCCTCGACGAGCTCGGCTATCAGATCGACAGCCAAGCCGCTGAGCTCAACGCCATCAACGTCTTCTTGCTCAACCAGCAGGTCATCCTCTCTGAGGAGCAGCGCGCGCAGGTTGAGGCCGAGCGTCAAGGCATCAAGGCTGATCTGGTCGCCCTCGAAGCCCAGCGCCAGCGCCTGCGCCAAGACATCGACATCGTGCGTCAGCAGGTCGGCGGCCCCGCCCTGGGCGACGCTGACAGGCTCGCGCGTGCGCGCTATCGTGAGCTGCTCGCCGCGCAGGGGCAGCTGCTGGAGGGCGCCCGTCAACGCGCCGCTGGCGCAGAGAGCGGTCGCATCGCCGCTCAGCGTGAGCAGCTGGCGCAGCTCGACGCCCGCGTCCAAGGCTACCAGCGCAAGCTCCTCCAGCTCGTCGATGAGCGCGTCGTGGAGCTGCGCCAGCAGGTCGCGCAAGAGCGCCAGCTCCTGAGCTCTTACGAGCAGACGCTGGCCACCATGTCCGGCGATGGGCGCCAGATCATGGCCGATGTCGCCGTCGCCAGCTTCCTCGATCGCAAGGCGCAGTTTGAGCAGATCGTCTTGCGCGCTGATGTCGGCAAGATCGATGTGCTCTATCAACGACACACCGATACAAGCCAAGAAATTAATGATCTGTTCGAGAGCCGCACTGAGGAGCTTCGCGCCTTGCAAGAGGCATTTGAAGAGGTCCGATGAGGTGGTCAAGATATGAGCGGTCTGCCTGCTGCCCTGGCGCCCCCTCTTGCCTGAGTGATAAGACCATGCGGTCTCAAGATAAAATGATCGTGCGTATCATGTCGCGGATGACCCCAGGGCGTCGCCTCCATCAGCTCGGCGTCATCGCCCTGCTGTGTATGGCGCCTGTCGCCTCCTGGGCGCAGCCTGAGGAGAGCCCCCCAGCGGCTCAGGTCGGTCAAGCTGAGGCTGACGCCGCGCCAGCACCCGATGACGCCGCACCAGCGGCGGACGCTCCCGCTCATGCGCAAGAGCCTCCCCCCGCTGAGCCTACGGCCAAGGACACCTTCGGCCTCGCCTCAGCCCAGGGCGCCACCCCTGAGGAGGCCCGCGCGCTTGAGCAGTACCAGTCAGCCTTTGATCGCTACAATGCCGAGACCAAGGACTATCAGCAGACCGTTGACACCATCGTTGACGCTGCTTATCGCCTCAAGGTCGCGCAGATCAATGAAGCCTACAATCGCGACATCAACGCTCAGACGGCCATCAGCCGCAGCCAGCGCGCCGACGCGATCGTCGCCTTTGAGCAGTTCATCGGGCGCAACCCGCGCAACGCGCGCTACACCCCAGACGCGCTCTTTCGCTTGGCTGAGCTGCGCTTTGAGAAGGTCAACGACGACTTCAACATCGCCGATGAGCAATACCAAGACCAGCTCAACCTCTATGATGCGGGCAAGCTCGCTGATCGGCCCCCTGAGCCCGCGCGTGATTACACCCAGACCATCGCGACCTTTCAGCGCCTCATTGATGAGTGGCCTGACTACCGTCAGCTCGACGGCGCTTACTACCTGATCGCCTTCTGCGTCTTGCAAGAGGGGGATGAGGAGCGGGCGCGTGACCTGTTCTTGACCCTCATTGAGCAGCAGCCTGAGAGCCGCTTTGTGCCTGAGGCGTGGATCCGCGTCGGTGAATACTACTTTGATCAGGGCGATCTGCTCAAAGCGCGCGAGGCCTATGCGCAGGCCATGCGCACCCCGGACAGCAAGTTCTACGATAAGGCCCTCTACAAGCTCGCCTGGACTTACTACCGTCAAGATGACTTCGGCGGCGCGATCGAGCGCTTCAAGCAGCTCGTCGAGTACAGCGACGCTCAAGAGGCGCGGACCGGTCGCTCTGGCTCCGTGCTGCGCTCGGAGTCTGTGCAGTACATCGCCATCAGCTTGGCGGAGTATGACTGGGATCGCGACTTCGCGCCTGATCCCGAGTTTGGCCTGACGCGCGTCAAACAGTACCTGCCTGGCGAGAAGCCCTATGAGCGCGAGGTCATGGCGCAGCTCGTCGATTATCTGTTCGAGGCGCAGCGCTTCCCTCAGCTCATCGACATCTCGCGCTTCGCGCTTGAGCGCTTCCCCGATCATCCCGAGAACCCCCAGCTCCACGAGAAGCTCGTGCTCGCCATGATGCGCGATGGTGACATGAGCGGCGCCTTCGCCGAGCGTCGCCGCTTAGGCGTGCTGTATGGGCCTGACAGCGCGTGGTATGCCAAGCAGCGCGAGCTGGGCAACATTGAGGCGACCCGCTACGCCAACAATATGGTGCGCGACACCCTCATCAACTCTGCCCTCTGGTACCACGAGCAGGCCCAGAAGGAGCGCGAGCAGGCCATCTCACAACAAGATGAGGCCATGCTCAGCTCCGCCCGTGAGAAGTACGGGCTGGCCGCGCAGACCTATCAAGAGTTCATCGACAAGAACCCCAATGATAAGGACGTCTATCAGTGGACGTATTATCTGGCTGAGTGCTTGTTCTATTCATCACAGTTCTTGCCCGCCTTTGATCAGTACCAGCAAGTGCGTGAGACGGATCTGCGCGTCGCCTCCTTCTTAGAGATCCAACAGGTCAGCGCGTTCAACGCGATCAAGGCCTTAGAGTTCAAGATCGAGGAGCTCGTGCGCGCGGGTGAGCTGCCCCCGAGCCTGCTGCCGCAAGGGGGACAGGCCGCCGCGCCCGAGAGCGCGAACACCGATGCCGCCGCCGCCGCTGAGCAGGGCAAGCAGGAGGTCGTCCCGCAGCCCATCCCCGCGCTCGTGATGCAGTACATCACCGCCATTGATCGCTTCGTCGTCCTCGACTTCAAGCCCGAGGAGCCCGCCCTCGACGCGCGCTTGGCCTTTCAAGCCGCTAAGATCCTCTACGATTATCGCCACTTCAAAGACGCGCGTCGTCGCTTTGATTGGATCATCGGCAACTACAACACCACACAGCCGGAGAAGGAGATCGCCTCCTTCTCCGCGAGCCTGATGTTGGAGACTTATCGCCTAGAGCGCGATTATGAGGGGCTGTCGGCCGCCGCGGCGCGCCTCAAGGCCACCATCGATCTGCCCGAGGTTGAGCGCGAGATCGCCGAGTATGAGCTGGCCGCCTTGTTCAAAGCCGCCGAGGCCGACTACAACGCCAAGCGTTATACCGAGGCCGTCAACAAGTACATGGAGGTCGTCGTCCGCGACTCCGAGCGCATCTACACCATCAAGGCGCTGGTCAACGCGGCGGTCGCCAACGAGCAGCTCAAGCGCTACGACGCTGCGATGCAGCTCTATGAGCGCGTCTCGCGCGAGTACCCCAATGATCCGCTCGCCAGCTACGCGCTCTATCGCGTGGCCGTCAACGCCAAGCGCTTCTTCGACTTCGATCGCGCTGTCACGACCTACCTGAGCTTCTATGAGCGCTACGGCAGCAAGCCCACCCCCGAGGGGCTGCCTCCCGACTTCAAGTATGAGGAGAAGGGCGCCGAGTCGCTCAAAGAGGTCGGCCTGCTGCTCGAAGACTTGCAGCGCTATGAGCCCGCCGCCAAGCGCTATGAGGAGTTCATCCGCAAATATCCTCAAGATGAGCGCATCGGTGATGTCCAGTGGCAGGCCGTTAAGGCCTGGGAGAAGGCTGGCAAGACGCGCGAGATGATCGCCGCCATTGAGACCTACGCCTCGCGCTTTGGCACCCCCGCCACCGCCGAGCGTGTGCTCGAAGGCCTCATGATGGTCGCCGACTATCACGCCGCGCGTAAGAGCGATCGTGACGCCGCCAAGTGGTACGAGCGCACCCTGTCAAGCTACGTCAGCTTGCAGGTGCAGCCTGGGACCAACCCCGCTTACCACGCCGCCAAGGCGCAGTTCATGCTCGTCGAGCAGCGCTTCGCGCCTTGGGACAAGATCAAGCTCAGCGGCAGCCTCAACAACCAGAAGAAGAAGCTCGCTGAGAAGACCGAGGGGCTTAAGGCCCTGTCCCAGTCCTACAATCAGGTCTTCGCTTACCAAAACCTGGAGTGGACGATGGCCGCAGCGTTTCGCAACGCCAACCTCTACCAGCGCTTCGCGGTGGCCTTGTACGAGGCGCCCGTCCCCTTTAACGAGGGCACCGAAGAGTGGGATATGTATCGCCAAGCGCTCGATGATCAGGCCGTCCCTCTTGAGGACAAGGCGGTCGCGGATTACGAGGCGCTCGTCGCCAAGGCGCGCGAGGATAAGATCGTCAATGAGTGGACCAAGCGCGCGATTGATGAGCTGAACAAGTACAAGCCGCAAGACTATCCTCTCTACAAAGAGGAGCGTCAGGCGAGCGAGGAGCGCAGCATCTCTGGCATGCCGCTGCTTGATGGGGAGACCCTCAAGAAGATGTCGCAGCCCGCACCGACGACCCAGGAGGGCGGATCGTGAAGACGCGCCACAGCAGACATGTGAGCTTAGCGATCGCGCTCGCCCTGACCTTGGGCGTCGGCTGCAGCAGCAAGCCCGAGGTGAAGCCCGACAACGACGCCCCCATCACTGAGCAAGAGACGCAGGTTGAGACGGAGCAGGCGCCCTCAGCTGAGTCGCTGGCTGGCGCCGAAGAGGAGCCTGTCGGCGCGCCCCCAGCGCTCGCCGCGCCCGACACCTCGCCAGTCGCGTCGACGGACGCCGCGCCGAGCCCAAGCGCTGGCCCATCGACCCTTGACCCAGGCCTCAGCCAAGACATCGGCCGCGCGCTCACGGACGCGCGCGGCGGCGACGTCGCAGGCGCTACGCGCGCCCTGGAGGCGCTCGTGGAACGCCCCAACGGGGGCTACTTGGCGTCCTATAACTTGGGCGTGCTCTACGAGCGCCAAGGGCGCTATGAGCAGGCGGCTAAGGCCTACTTTAAGGCGTTGCAGAGCAACGCGGACTTCTCGCCAGCCCTGCTCAACTTGGTGCGCTTGTATGTACGCCAAGGCCAGCTCAGCGACGCGCAGACCTTGGCCTCGCGCTTTATGAATCAGCGCCCTGACAACCTCGGCCATCGCGCCGCAGAGCTTGAGGTGTTGCTGGCGCAGGGGCGTCACGAGGATGTGGAGATCAAGGCGCGCGAGATCTTGCGCCGTGATGAGCAGCACGTCGACGCGATGCTCGCCTTGTCCGTGGCCTACTATCAGCTCAAGCGCTATGAGCTGGCCAGCTCCGTGCTGTCACGCGCTCAAGAGCTTCAGCCCGAGCGCGCTGAGCTGTATTATCGCTTCGGGCTGGTGCGCCTGCGCATGAGTGACAAGCCCGGGGCGCTGGCGAGCTTGCGCAAGGCCGTGGCGCTACGCCCTGGCTACGCCGAAGCGCACTTGAACTTGGGTCAGCTCTACCACGAGGCGCGCGATTATCAAGGCGCGGTGGAGCAGTTTAACGCGGCTATCACGAGCTTCCCGAGCTTCAAAGAGGCTCACTTAAGCTTGGGTAACGCGCACAAGGGGCTGCGCCAGTTCCGCGACGCGGAGGTCGCCTTTCGCAAGGCGATCAGCGTCGATCCTAACTACGCGAGCGCCTATTTTAACTTGGGGATCATGTACCTCGACAGCCCCATCCCGGGCGTGGAGACGATCCCGCGCTTGGAGAAGGCGGTCGAGCTGCTGACCAAGTACAAGGACACGCAGCGCCAGCTTGGCCGTGATGATCCTGCCGACAAGTACATCGCCGAGGCGCGCAAGGGGATCGAAGACGAGAAGGCGCGCCAAGAGATGATGCGACAGTCGCAGATGTCAGAGGATGGGACTTGAGAAGATCTTGCGTCTTGGGAACTTGGACGCAGCGAGGGTGTCATCAAGAGCGCGCGAGGCGCGAGGAGGCCGACAGATGAGACAGCACAAGCGAGCAGCGATCGCGCTGGGGGTGATGGCGCTGGTGTGGATGAGCACAAGCGTGGCGCTCGCGCAGGGCGGGGTGATCACGCTGGATGACTCCGAGATCAAGGGGCGCATTCAGAAGCCTGAGGCCTTCTACATCTTGAGCAACGCTAACTTGAGCTATGAGAACTTGGAGCTCAAGCCGTCGTTCTTGGAGGAGATCAAGGCGAGCGTGGAGGATGAGCCGTTCTGAGCCTGAGGCAGCGCCGCCTGCCAAGCGTTCGACGCCGTCGGCGTCGGGAAAAAGTGCTTGGAGGGCCCGCCGCCTGTGTGCTATAGGAAGTTGTCGTTTTTCGACGCCGGATTGAATGTGTCACCTGACCCAAAGGTGACACATCCTGAGAAGACGAGAGAGCCCGCGCCGCCTGTTCGGCAGGACTTGACCGCGAGAGACGAGGGAGTGTGGCTCCCCGGCAAAATTAACGCGCACGGAGGTTACTGAGCATGGGCGCTATTGCAGAAGCGTTTCGTACAGGCGGCATCTGGATGTACATCATCCTGGGTGTCAGCATCATCGCCATCGGGATCACGATCGAGCGGTTCATCTACCTGTTCTTCAAGTACAGCGTAAATGCCGAGCCGTTCATGGCCCAGATCCAGAAGCTCGTCATGGCGAGCAACATCGACCGCGCCATCAAGCTCTGTAACGCGCAGCCGTCTGCGGCCCTTCCCCGCGTGATCAAGGCTGGCCTGACGCGCGCGAACAAGGGTGAGGGCGAGATTCAGAGCGCGATCGAGGAGGCCACGCTTGAGGTGGTCCCGCTCGTGCAGAAGCGCACGAGCGCGCTGCCAGCGCTGGCGAACATCGCCACGCTGCTGGGCCTCTTGGGCACCATCGTTGGTCTGATCGAGGCCTTCGAGGCGCTTGAGAAGGCGACGCCCGAGACGCGCCAGAAGCTGCTGGCTAAGGGTATCGCGCTCGCCATGAACACGACGGCCTTCGGCCTCGTGGTCGCCATCCCGACGCTCGTGTTCCACATGATCCTGTCGGCGATGACCAAGAAGATCCTTGATGAGATCGACATGTACAGCGTCAAGCTGGAGAACCTGTTGATCAGCCGCAACAAGAGCGGCGGTGCGCCCATCGAGGAGTGATCGCGTAGCTGCGTCGCCCGGCACATGTGCTCTCACTAAGGCGCGTTTGCCGGGCGCGCTGTCGCCAAGGGTCAAGTTGGCCTTTGGTGGCGATTGATTGAAAGAGAACCGACGCACGGAGCAGGCACATGGCTCGTGGCCAAAGGCCTATTGAAGCGGATCCTGAGCTGGACCTCGCCCCGATCATGAACATGGTGATCATCTTGATCCCCCTGCTCTTGCTCTCGGTGGTGTTCGTGGAGGTCAGCGTTATCAACGTGACGGCGCCGAAGCTCTCCGTGGGCGGCCCCCCAGCTGAGACGCCTGAGCAAGAAGAGAAGCCGCTGAACCTGACGATCGGCATCGGCGATCGTGGCTTTCAGATCTCGGCTTCGGGTGGCAACCTGCCCGCCACGGGCAGCTGCCCTGCCGATGGCCCGACGCTGTGCTTGCGCTCTGATCGTCAGATGGACGTGAAGGCCAAGTTCAACCAGGCGCGCCAGACGATGGCAAACCCTGGTGGTATGCGTGAGGGGGAGAAGATCCTCAACGAGGCGATCGGTGCCTACAACTGGCGTGAGCTCTATGCTCAGCTGATCAAGATCAAGCGCCAGTACCCGAAGGAGACGGTGATGAACATCAGCGCCGATCCTGACATCCCCTTCGCCATGGTGGTGCGTCTGATGGACGTCGCGCGCTATGAGCTGGAGAAGGACGATTATCCGAACGATGAGGTCTTCTGGCAGGCGACGCCCAAGTCGAACGGCGCCGAAGGCGAGACGAGGACCTACGAGCTGTTGTTCAGTGATCCCGTCTTCGCGATCGTTCAGTGATCCCTGACGTCTAAGTAGTTCATCATTCGTAAGAGGGTAAGCGCATGTCAGAAGAGACGCTGAACGACCAAGGACAACATCCAGGAGGGGTCGCCCTCTTGGGCGAGGGTGTGAAGCGCAAGCGCAAAGGCCGCCGCGCCCAGCGTGAGAGCAACGTGATGAACATCAACTCGTTGATGGACATCATGGTGATCATCCTCGTGTTCCTGCTCAAGCAGTACGGCGATGATCCGATGAAGGTGCAGGCGGAAGATCTTCAGGTGCCCGCGAGCTTCTCGCAGCTGCCCCCTGAGGACGCGACCACCATCACCGTCAGCCAAACCGCTGTGCTCGTCAATGACAAGCACGCGGTCGACATCAAGATGGGCGAGGTCGACAAGAGCTACAAGAAGGGCGGCGATCAGGGCATGCTGATCCAGCCCTTGTTCGATGAGCTCACCGAGGCGGTCAAGCGCAAGCGTCGCGAGCGAGAGCTGCTGCGTCAAGACTATGAGCCGATGGCGACCATCATCGCTGATCAGTCGGTGCCCTATCGCCTCGTGACCGAGGTGATCTACACCGCCGGGCAGGCTGAGCTGAGCAAGTACAAGATCGCTGTGATCAAGGTGGATCGTCACTTCCTCAACAAGTGAAGCGTGGTGACGTGCGAGCGCAGTGGGGGCTTGGGCTTGCCTCATGAGTGGGGAGAAGAGGGGAGACACGGGCGCAGCGCCTCAAGTGTTCCCCTTTTTTCTTATCTGCAGCTGTGGCATCATAGGGGCGGTCTTTTTGGAATGAAATGTCGCGGCGGGAACTTTTGAATGCGCAATGTGTCTATGTCGTGGTGTGAGGGCGCGCCACATCCTAAATGTGTTGTAGCGCTCGCGCGACTCATCAGCTCCTTTGAGGGTGAGACGCGCACACGAGCAGTCTCAGACGTCTGTCGAGGGTAAGTGTCCATGTCCAGCCAAGCTCAAGCGAAGGTCCTGAGGATCGGTCTGTTTCAGAGCGGTCGTCTGATCGAGGAGCGTCTGCTTCGCACGCCCGGTCCTGTGACGGTCGGCAGTGATTACAATAAGAGCAAGAGCAACATGTTTGTGTTGCCCGCCTCTGATCTGCCCGCCTCTCAGCCCTTGTTTGACTATAACAAGGGGACAGGGCGCTACACCTTGCAGATCACCAAAGAGATGAGCGGCCGGATCAAGCGCGGCGATGAGATCGCGACGCTGCAAGAACTGGTGACGGGTGGCAAGGCAACGCGCAACGCGCAGGGTGGCTTCTCGTTAGAGCTGACCCCTGACGCGCAAGGCCGCGTGGTCATCGGCGA
This sequence comes from uncultured Bradymonadales bacterium, assembly GCA_964468515.1. Lineage (GTDB taxonomy): Bacteria > Myxococcota_A > Bradymonadia > Bradymonadales > Bradymonadaceae > CAYXWB01. The sequence continues at coordinate 36,694 of CAYXWB010000002.1, forward strand.
GGCGACGCTGCTGTTTCAGCATGTGGTGCCACCGCCGCTGAGGCCGCCGCCCATTTTGCCTGCATCGATGCGTGGTGGCTGGGTTCAAGGCATGGACCGCATCTTGGCGACCGTGCTCGCGCTGTCCTTCATCCTGCATGTCGGCTTCGTGGCATTTTTGGAGCTGCAAGACTGGCCTAAGCCGCTGGAGGCAGAGTATTCACTGCCCGATCGCTTCGTGCAGATCGAGGTGGAGAAGCCGGATGAGCCTGAACCCGATCCGGAGCCCACGGAGGCTACGGAGCCTGGCGATGGCGAGCCCGCGGAGGCCGCGGAGGCCGCGGCTGAGCCCAAGAAGGATGAGCCCAAGGAGGCGGCGCCCAAGAATGACGCTGACGCGCAAGCGCGCGCTGAGGCGGATCGTAAGCGTCGCCTGGCAGACAAGGTGCAGAACAGCACGATCTTGGCGCAGCTTGGCGCGAAGTCTTCTGATGGGTCAACGGGCTCCTTGCTCGACGCGCTGCAAGATGGGGCGGGCAAGACCTCCATCTCGGACGCCTTCGCGGGCTCCTCGGGCGTGGCCTCCGCGACGCCTGGCGCCGAGAAGAGCGGGCTGCGCTCGGGCGGCTCCAGCGATGGTGATGGCACCGGGGCGACGGTCGGGATCGGCGAGCTTGGGCCGTCTAAGGGCGCCGCTCGCGCTGGCGAGGGCGTGAACACGGGCGGCAAGACCGAGGCGAAGGTGAAGTCGAAGATCGACCTCAAGGGACCTGAGCAGGTGATCGGCGGCAAGCTCGACGCCTCCTCGATCAATGACCTGATCCGACGCAACCAAGCCAAGATCCAGCAGTGCCATGAGCGGGAGCTGAAGAACAACCCGAAGGCAGGTGGGCGCGTGGTGATCATGTTCGTCGTGGGCCAGGTGGGTCGCGTGACCTCTGCGAAGGCGACGGTGGATGGCGTGGGCGGCGGTGTAGCCGCGTGTACGGCGTCCGTGATCCAGAACCTGCGCTTCCCCAAGCCCTCGGGTGGCGACGCGACCGTGAGCAAGACCTTCGTGTTCTCACCCGGCTCGTGAGGGCAGCGGGTGTGAGCTGAGGCTGATGAGCGCGGCGACCTCTTAGGCGTCGCGCTCATGCGCTCTGGGGCGCAAGCGAGGTGCTGGGCGGGGGCCTGCAGCGCCACATTTAGGATTGACCTTGATTTAATCAGAGAGCGTGTTAGCGTTATAGGATGTCGCCTGGCCCGCGTTTGATGTGTAGTTGGGAGTGTACCCCGCGTCGTTAAGGCGAAGGGAGGGGGTGATACCCACGCTCCACTCCCCTAACGCTAGGCGAACAAAGTTTACGTGAGAGCTGCTCCAAAGCGCTCACCCTCCAGGACTCCCCAGGTGAGACCATGCGCCGAATGATAATGTATGGATGTCTTATGAGCGCGGTGGCGTTGGTGGTGCCCCAGGCACTAGCCCAACAATCGCGCGCCCAGGATGTGCCCAATAAAGAGGCGCTGCGAGAGGTGCCAAGCGCGCAGAAGCTCGAGGACAGCCAAGCGAAGATCGGGCAGATGCGGCGTACGCTGCAGAGCAGCGAGGTGTTGTTAGAGCGCGCGCGCAACCAAGAGCGAGACATTCGAAAGCTGAACTGTATCAATGAGAAGCTCGTCTCCATGAAGGGCTTCGTGAAGGTCAGCGAGCAGAGCTATGTGCAGCTCAAGGATGCGGTCAGTCGTCAGGATGATGAGGGCTCAGCGCATGCTTACTCGCTGGTGGTCTTGTCCGATGACAAGGTCACGCGACTGGGTGATGAGGCACGTCTTTGTGTCGGGGAGGTCGCTGAGGTTGACCCCGGTGGGCAGGCGGGATACACAGCAGATCCTGATATCGCTCCGGTCCAGCCTGTCGAGCTGGATGGTCATCTCAATGAGTGGGAGGGGTGGTACGCTGTGCTGGATCCCGAGCGGGTCCCCGAGCTGACCCCTTTTCAATAATCCTCACTCAGCGTTGTTAAATGAGCCGTGATCTCGTGTCATACACACCCACCCAGGGTTAACCTTGGTAGGCGTGTTGAGGACCGGATAAGATCAGGGCGATGGGTGGTTGTATATGAAATTGCCATCTCTTGGGCTGTCTTCGCTCCGCATCGCGTCACTGCTGTGTGGGCTTGGCATCGCCTCTCCTGCATACGCTCAGTCTGGTGAGGGCGTGGAGTCGGGCGCTTATGCGCTCGATCTTGGCGTAGACTTGCTCTTTGGCGTGAACACAAACCTGTTCTATGAGTCACAGGATGCGCCGACGCGGCGCGATCCTGTGCCGGTGCTGCGGGTGCGGCCTGAGATTGGCCTCACCACCATGGACCCTCAAGAGCTTGATCTTACGCTGCGCTGGTCGCTGGGCTGGAATCAATTCTTGGGTGAGCGCGCCGAGCGAGGCCAGAGCGGCCTGTCCACGACGCTGGCCGCCTCAGCCCATCTGTTCCCCAAGCGCGCGTTGAGCCTCAAGCTGGAGGAGGCCTTCACCCGCACCAATGATCCAACCAACAAGCCCGGTGATGAGTCGTTTAATCGTAACGTCAACCGGCTCGGCGCTGTCTTGGGGGTGCACCCAGGCGGACGCGCGATCCAAGGCTTCTTGAGCTATCACTGGGGCTGGTTTAACAACGACTTCTTGAGTGATGGGCGCCTGGCCTCGCTCAACAAGTCGGATCATGATCTGAAGCTGCGCGCGCTCTACAAGTTCTTGCCCAAGACCGTCGCGCTGGTGGACGTCGACTTCAGCATCATCAGCTATGACAGTGAGTTTCGCACTGTGGCCGGTGGCAACCAGCCCTCACCGCTGCGCAACGTCGACTCCATGCCGCTTCGGCTCAAGGCGGGCATCAACGGCCTGATCACCAATGGCATCAGCGTGCGCTTGTTGGGTGGTTATGGTTGGGGCTTCTATGAGCTTGGCGCCGATCCGAACACCTTCTTGGTCGACGCTGAGCTGAAGTATCACTTCGGCGTGTTGCGGGATAACAGCGTCGGGATCGGCTTTGAGCGTGACTGGCGCGACTCCATGATCGGCAACTTCTTCACGTATAATCGCCCCTATGTGAGCTTCAGCTCAGCCTTCGCCGACAAGCGGCTCACCTTTGACGCGAGCTTGTCAGTGGACTTTCGTCACTATGAGCTGACGCTTGACAACGCGGTCGTCAACAGCAACACGGCCTCCTTCGCGATCCCCAACACGATCAACGATACGGTGTATCGCGCTAACGCGGGGCTGTCCTATCAGTTCACCCCCTGGCTCGTGGCGGGGATCGATTACACGCTGCTGGCGAACACGACCGATGACAATGTGGACCTGATCAACGCCGTGCCCGGCGTCACTGAGCTGCAGGGGCGCAGCTTCTTGCAGAACGTGATCATGGGTCGCGTTGGCGTGCGCTATTGACCATGCGCGCGAGCTCACCAAAGCTGAGGTCCTGGGGGCGTCTGTGGCGCCCCGTCCTGCTCTGTGCGCTGGCGCTCCTGTGCTGGGGGTGTCATCCCAGTCAGGTTGATCCTGCATATGAGCAGCTCGTGGAGCGTCAGGGCACCTTCGTCGCGATCGGGGACTTGGGCCCTGGCGACAAGTTCAACCTGCGCGTCTTCCATGAGCCTGAGCTATCAGGGGCCTTCACGGTCTCCCCTGATGGGACGATCAACTACCCCTATATCGGCCGCATCTCAGTGATCGGGAAGACCTGTGCGGATCTTGAGGGGGAGATCACCCAGGGCTTGCGACAGGGTTTCTTGGCGGATCCGGCGGTGTCATGCACGATCACCGAGTACACCTCCAAGCAGATCTTCATCTTTGGGGATGTGAAGAGCCCGGGCGCTTATCCTTATCGCTCACGGGCGACGATCGTGGAGGCCATCGCGTTGGCGGGGGGCTTTGAGGTGCGCGCCCAGCGCAATGAGATCCTGCTCACGCGTCAGAGCAGCGGCGAACCGCTGCAAGTGAAGGTGCCCGTGCAGGACATCGTGGAGGGACGTCGTCGCAACCTGCTGCTGATGCCAGGCGACATCATCTTCGTGCCGCGCTCGGTGCTTTGAGCGTGCTCAAGCGTCGAGGCCGCGCTGGGTGAGGCCCTCGCTCAAGCCGCTGACGCGCGAGAAGCGCGTCTCAAGCTGGCCGCGATAATCACGCCACAGGGAGGGCTCCGCGATCGTCCGCGTCAGCGCGTGAGCGCGCGCGAGGTGGTCAAGCGCGAGCTCAAGCTGGCCTGGGCGCTCTAGGCGCGCCTCAGCAGCGCGCTGTGCGGCGCGCAGCGCGCTGTGAGGGCGCGTCGCTGAGGCGCGCTCAAGCAGCAGCTCATCAAGCGCGAGCCAGGCTTCGCGCGCGCCTTGGGCGCGATGACGCGGCTCCTCTGCGATGCGCAGGGCCTCATCAAGCGCGTCTTCTAGGAGCGCGCAGCTGGCGAGCGTGAGCCAGTCGCCGCGCTCGCGCAGGTGCGCGAGCAGGCCAGGGCGCAGCAGCGCCCAAGCGTAACCTGAGGGGTCATGCGAGGCGTAGTCGCGCAGGCGCTCATAGAGGCTCGCCAGCGGCGCGCGCCAGAAGCGCGTCTGCGCTGCGGTGAGGGCCGCTGCCCACTCGCCGCGCGCGGCGTGGCGCTCCTCTAGCCAAGCGAGCAAGGGGGTGTGTGCGGTGCGGGCATAGCGCTGCTGCACCTCGTCGACGATCTGCTCCGTGTGGCCGCGCGCGGAGAACTCAAGGATGAGCTGGGCGAAGAGCTCATCGGACGCCTCGCGCGCTTCGAGGATCGCCTCTTGGGCGCGCGATCTGGCGAGGAGGTGTCGGATGATGGCCTCGGTCTTGCCGAGGGCGCGACAGCGTGACAGGTAGGTCGCATCATCAAGCTGATGCGCCTCTAGTTGGAGCAGCAGCCAGGAGTCGCGCTGGGTCTCATCGGCGTGGGACAGGCCGAGGCGTTGGCGCAGCGTCAGCGCGAGGCGCTGACGCTGCGCTGGCGAGGTGAGCGTGAGCGCGAGATCGCGCGCGTGGCGCGCCAGCTCACCGTCGGCTTGGGGCTGGTGGGCGAGGTCGATCAGCAGGTCCATGGCGAGGTGTTGACTTGTGGGGGGCAACTCTAGCTCATGGAGCGTCGCGCCGAGCGCGTCGAGCGCGTCGAGCGCGAGCTGCTCAAGGGGGTTGTGAGGGGGGGGCGCGGGGGAGATCAGGGCGCGCAGCAGCGCGTCGAGCGTGATGACGGCGGCGACGCCATCGGCGCGCGCGGTGAGCTGGGCGGCGAGGTGAAGGTAAGGGCGCAGGGCGGCGTCACGCTGGGAGGGGGTGGCGAGGGCGCTGACGTGGAGGCGATGCGCGATGGCGGCGTGATAAGGGGCAGGATCAAGGGGGCCGCTGCGCGGCGTGTCTGTCGGGAAGCGCATCCCTAAGAGGAGGGCTTGTTCGGGCTCGCACGCGATGATGTGCTGAATCATCGCCTCCAGCTCCTCGCGAGAGCGCGCGCGCAGCGCCTCGGCGAGGGAGGGGATGGGGGTGAAGCGCTCGGGCTCGTGGTGCCACAGGGTGGCGAGCGCGGCGACGTGCTTGCAGCGGCCTTGCGCGCCAACAGGGCAAGAGCAGCGCGCGCTATGGGGGCCATGGGGGGGCAGCTCAATGACGATCTCATAGGGGGTGGGGCGCGAGCCCTCACACTGGCCTCGCAAGGTGTGATCTTGACGCTGAGGTTGCAAGATGGCGCCGCGTCGCCAGTAGGGGAGGCCACGTTGTAAGGCGGTGGCGCCGACGAGGCGCTCCAGCTCAATGTCATTGAGGGGAGAGGGCGCAGCGCGCATCGTAACCTCCAGGCAAGGTGGGGGGCGCGATCGTCGAGGTGGCGAGGCGCGCTCATAAGCTGACTATAGCGATGGGGAGGCAGCAGGGGGAGGGGCAAGCGCGGGGTGAAGTGATCGTCATTGTAGCATTAAGCACACCTCTTAACACAGATGAGGCGGTTTTAAGGGGTGGTAGCAGGCCAAGGCGCTTGGGATGCGGATCGCGTGATGGTACATAAGAGGGTGACGAGCTCCTGCCGCTGTGGGGATGAGGCGCGAGGTCTGCGCGCCTCACCGCGTCTGTCGTGGTGAGGCGGAGGGCAGCGGGTGATTATGACGCGAGAGAGGACAGGTCAAAGCATGCGCTCAGAGCGATGGATCGCGCGCGCCAGCGCGCTGCTGGTGATGTACACGCCAGCGGTGGCGTGGGCGGAGGGCGAGGGGGGCGGGCTCAGCGTGAGCACGTTCCAGAACATCTTGGTGTTGTTAGCGGTGGTGGGGGTGGCCTACCTGATCACGCACGCGCTGTTGGAGCGCGTGCAGCGGCGCTTCGGCGTGGTGACGGGGGTGGAGTACATCCTGTTCGGGGTGCTGGCAGGGCCTGTGCTGGAGTTCTTAGATCCTTCAACGATCGGGCAGTTCACGCCAGCGATCGTGCTGGGGACAGGCTCGCTGGGGTTATTAACGGGGTTGCATGTGAGCTTTCGGCGCTTTGGGGCGCTGGAGCTGGAGGCGACGCGCGTGGCGATGTGGACCACGCTGACGACGCTCTTGGTGATGGTGGGCCTGCCGCTGCTGCTGTTGTGGGCGTTCGCGCCCGCCTCACAGCTGGCGTTTTGGACGCCCGCTGTGGTGTGCGCGGGGGCGGTGGCGCTGGTAGCGGACACGAGCCCGATGCACGCGCTGCGTCAGTTCTTGCAAGCGCGCGGGGAGGCGATCAGCTTGGCGGTGAGCACAGCGCAGCTGAGCTCATCGCTGGCGATCATCGCGTTTGGGGTGTTGTTCTGCCTGTATAACCCAGGGCAAGTGGTGCTGCCACCGGGGGTGCGAGCGCAGTCATTTTATGCGGTGCTGGCGGCCTATCCGGCGGTGGAGTGGCTGCTGGTTCACTTGCTCATCGGGGCGCTGCTGGGCCTGATCTTTGGCACGTTCTTAAGGCGCGAGCTGGAGGATGAGAAGCTGCTGACGGTGGCGATGGGGATGGTGATCTTCACCAGCGGCATCGCCTATTATCTGCGCCTGTCACCGATCTTTGTGAACTTCGTGTTGGGGGTGGTGCTGATCAACACCTGCTATCAGGGCAAGCGCGTGGAGACGATGCTGGTGTCCATCGAGCGCCCGCTCTACATCGTGCTGTTCTTCTTCGCGGGGGCGACGTTCAGCTTGCAGGCGCCGTGGTGGTCGCTGGGGCTGGTGATCCCGTATCTGGTCTTGCGCAGCACGGGGCGCGCGCTGGGGGGGCTGCTCGCGATGCGGACCTCAGCGATCGAGCCCAAGCAGCCGTCGATGGCGCGTGCGCTGCTGGCGCCTGGGGGGTTGAGCGTGGCGATGATCTTGGACTTTCATGCGGTCTATCTGGGCGCGCAGTTTGAGCAGGTCGTCTACGCGGCCTTGCTGTGCAGCGTGGTGGTCAGCGAGCTGTTAGCGCATCGTCGCACCAAGTCATGGCTGATCGACTTCACGGATGTGCCCCCCGCGCAGCTGCGCGGGGGCCGCGCGCCGCAGCGCGCTGAGGGGGTTTGAACGATGTGGCAGATCCTCACGATCGTCGTCCTGCTCGGCATCATGATCGGGATGCAGCAGCTGTCCTCCGCGGTCCCAACGGGCCCCTTCGATCCTAAGAGCTTAGCCGCGACAGGGTTCATCGTGCTGGCCGCCTTCACGATGGGCGAGCTGATGAAGCGGTTCAAGCTGCCCGCGCTGCTGGGGTATATCTTGGCGGGCATCTTCTTTGGGCCAAACCTCGCGAAGCTGGTGCTGGGCCAAGACGCGACCGCGCTGTTTGATCAGGGCGTGATCGACGATCTGGCGCTGATCAACGTGCTCACGATCGGCGTGATCGGCACGCTCGGTGGCGGCGAGCTGAAGCTGGCGGATGTCAAAGAGAACGGCAAGTCGCTGCTGCTGTTCATCGGGCTGCTGATCTTTGGTGGCATCCCGTTTATGGCGGTGTTGTTGACGATCGCGCTGAACGTGCCCTTTGATCTGATCGGCTTCCTCAAGGATGAGCCGCGCAACAGCCAGATCGCGGCGATCATGCTGTTCGCGATCATCGCGATGGCGATGAGCCCCTCAGCGTCACTGCCGATCATCCAGGAGACGCGCTCGCGCGGCAAGTTCACGAGCTTGGTCCTTGGCACGGTGGTGATGGCCGATCTGACGATCGTGGCGCTGATGCTCGTGGGGATCTCGGTGGCGGGGCTGCTGCTGTCGCCTGAGGGGATCTCCACGGGCGCGGTGGTCGCGTTGTTGCCTGCGATCATTCAAGAGTTTGGGTTCGCGTTGCTGATCGGCATCGTGACGGGGGTGATCTTCATCATCTACATGCGCTATGTGGAGCGCGAGATGATGTTGTTTACGATCGCGATCATCTTCGCGGCCTCCTATGTGTGCAAGATCATGCACGCGGAGACGCTGCTGGCGTTCTTGACCGCAGGCTTCGTGGTGCAGAACACGTCGCGCTATGGGCACAAGCTGATCCATGAGCTAGAGACGATCAGCCTGCCTGTGTTCATCGTCTATTTTATGACGCAGGCCGCGCAGCTGCGCCTGGAAGCGGTGTTCACGGCGCTGCCGATCACGCTGCTGATCGCGTCAGGGCGAGCGAGCGCTTATTTTGTGGCGTCGCGCTTCGCGGCGAAGGTGACCAATCGTGGCGAGCTGACGCGGCGCTACTGGTGGGTGTCGTGCCTGTCGATCGGCGGCGTGGACTTGGTGTTGGCGGCGATGGTCGCGGCGCGCATCCCCCAGTGGGGCGCGGAGTATCAGACGGTCGTGATGGCGATGGTGGTGGTGCACATCATCGCGGGGCCGCCGCTGCTAAAATATGCCTTAGGTCAGATGGGGGAGACGGAGGAGGCGCGTAAGCGCACGAGCGCGGTACCTGCGACAGGGGTGAGCGGGCTGGAGGCGCCGCTTGATGGGGGGCGCTTCGCCCAGCCTAACTTCCCTGACCCGTACCTCAACGGCAGGCTGGGCGAGCTGCGTGACGACGTGATGGCGCTGCATCAGCGGCTGATCGCGGCGCCTACGGAGAAGCGTCGCGCGACGCTGGTGGAGGCGTTGGCGCAGACGCAACGTGAGCTAGACGCTGCGCTGACGCGCCTGGCTGAGGCGTTGCAAGGCGCCTCGGGGCGAGATGATGAGGCGACGCGTCGCACCATCGCGCAGCTGCACGTGCAGCATCGGCGCAAGCTGCAGCCGCTGATTGACACCTGGGAGCGTCTGGAGCCGCTGCCGCTGACGGCCGCGCGCGCGCAGCAGCTGCTCGACGCGATCCGTGGGATGGAGGAGTTTGAGAGCCACTACATCGTGGACATGGAGCCTAACCTCTTCAACATCGTGGCCGCGCAGGCGCGGTTTCAGCGCTTGATGCGCAGCGCGCGTCGGCTGCAACGCAGCGTAGGCGTGGCGATGCGGCGGACGGTGCCGCTGGGGCGGCTGTGGCGTTATTACATGGAGCTGTCAGTGCCCTCGCACTTGGCGGCAGCCTCCGTGCAGGCGGGCGAGCACCATCAGGCGTTCTGGCGCGAGCTCGGCGCGGAGCTGCGCCGAGCGGATGCGCTCTTCGCGATGGTCGATCGTCTGCTGCGCGGTGAGTCGATTGAGCTGCCCGCGCCGCCCGCGCCGCATGAGCAGGAGGAGGGGCATGGGCACACGGAGGGGCATGAGCAGGAGGGTGAGGCGGCGATGCCGACGCTGCTCGCGCAGCTGAGCGAGCTAGACGTGCAGGAGCCACCGCGCGAGCGGGCGCTGGGGCTGGTGCGGCTTGAGGTGAAGCGACGCGCCGCGATCGCGGGCGAGCTCACCGCCTCGCTGACCGACGCGCTTGAGCGCGCGACCCAAGGCTACACTTGGGGTTTGCAGCGCGCCTTCGAGGCCTTCCTGCGCGCGGTTGAGGGGGCTGGCACGATGGAGCTGCCCACCTTCAAATATCGCCCCTCCACGCGCTACCATGAGGCGCTGCGCGCTGAGGAGCAGCTGCGCCAAGCGCTGCGTCGTGAGCATGAGGTCGTCGCGGGCCAGATCGGCTGGATCGTGGTGGACCATCAGCTCGTGCTGTTTCGCGCGTGGTCGGAGCTGTATCAGACCCGCATCGCGGACACCTTACAGGGCCACTTTCACAAGCAAATCTTGAAACATCTGGAGCGTCTGCAGAGTGTGCTCGCGCAGGCGCCTGCGCCAGGAGAGGGCGATCCGGTCGACTGGCAAGCTTGGCTCAAGCGGGAGGTCGTGCCTGCATCTTTGGCTGTGCGTCGCGCGCTGGATCGGGCGCTCGTCGCGTTCAGTCAAGGCGTGACCTCGCGTCGTCTCATTGACGCGTTGGAGTATCGCGTCGCGCGCATCTCGGAGGAGGTCAACCTGCTGGTGCAAGGCCCTGAGGTGACGACCGGCCATGAGCTCTCGCGCGTGCTGCTGCGCCAGTGGTTCTCGCATCGCCTCGTCAATGAGATCGCGCTGCAATACATTGACTTCAGCGAGCGCGTGGAGCACGCCGTGCGGCGCGGGCTCGTAGGCTTGGAAGATCTGGAGCAGGTGCTTGAGTACAACCTCGACGCCGCGCAGCGCGCCTATGCGGATGAGGGCCAAGGCCCTGAGCTGTCCGCGCAGCTCGCCACCACCGCCCTGGAGCGCGGCGCGCACTTGGTCGAGCAGCTGGCGCAGAGCTTGGCGCAGGATGCCCAAGAGATCGAGCGCTGGATTGGCCAAGAGGTCGCCTCGCAGGTGCAGCGCGCGGTCTCGCCATTCGCCACCTACAAGCTCTCAGAGCTTCAGCAAGAGCGCTACGCGCCGGCGAGCGCGGAGCGCGCCCAGGGGCTGGTCGCGCGCGCGCTGCAGCCAGCGCGTGCGCTAGGCTCGCGCGCTTACAGGGCGCTCGCGCCGCTGTTTGAGGAGGTCATTGAGGATGTGCGTAACATCCTCAGCGCAGAGCAGCGCCCTCAGCAGCGCGCGCTGCTGCGTGAGCGCTTGGGCGCGGATCAGGCGGACCCCTTTGAGCAGCTGCCGCCCATCTATCGACGCCTGTTCAACCCTGTGCCGCTTGATCTGCCTGAGTTCTACGTCGCGCGTCCCACCATCGAGCGCGCCTGCTTAGAGGCGATCGCGGGATGGGGTGAGGGGCGCGACACCTCCATCCTCATCTTCGGTGATCGGGGCGTGGGCAAGCGCACCTTCATCCACTACCTCGCCCCCATCCGGGTCTACGACCTGTCCGCTACCTTTCAAGACGTGCCCATCCTCACCTTGCGCCTGAGCGATGAGGTCGAGGACGAGGAGGGGCTGTGCCAGCAGCTGTGGCCCTTGTTCGAGAATGGCGCGCAGCCGCGCTCTTTCGCCACCGTGCTGCGCTTGCTCCAAGAGCAAGAGCTGCGCCGCATCGTCATCATTGAGAACGCGAACAAGTGCTATCAGCGCTCTGAGCCCGGCATGCAGCGCTGCCGCGACTTTTTGGAGATGATCGGCGCGTCGAGCAAGAAGGTCCTCTGGATCTTGCTCATGGAGACGCCCGCCGTCACCTACTTGGACACGATGATCGATCTGTTCGACTTCGTGACGCACGCCTTTGAGCTTGGTCCGTTCGATGAGGACCAGCTGGAGCAGATGATCCTCAAGCGCCATCGCGTGAGCGGCTTTGAGGTGGACTTTGAGCTGCCGCACTGGCGCCTGCTGGAGCGCACGCGTCACCCCTTCACCAGCAGCGAGTCGCTGCGCCAGCCGCGCGGCGAGTACTTCCGCAGGCTGCGTCAGCGCAGCCATGGCAACCCGCTCTTGGCGCTGCTGGACTGGCTCAGCGTCGTGGCTCTGATCCCTGGCGATGAGACGCGCCTCTTGGTGCGCCAGCCCGAGGTGACCCCCTTCTTGCTGATGGACACCTTGACGCTCAAGAAGCGGCTGATGCTCGCCGCGCTGCTGCAGCATGGCTCGCTGACCGCCCCACAGCTCGCGGCCTTGCTGTGCGACGCGCCGCGTGAGGTGCAGACGGAGCTTGATCACCTGCTGCGGCTAGGCCTCATTGAGCCGCTGATGGGCACCGCCCATCACTATCAAGTGCGCCCCTTGGCCGCGCCGCGCGCGACGTGGGAGCTGCGCCGCCAAAACCTAGTCTAGCGTCGAGGTGAGAGGATGAGCGAGCCGCAAACACAGCCCCAGCCCGCTGCGGTTGATCCGAGCGATCCGCCGAGCACGCCACCGCGCGATGCGACCGATGTGGATGGTCCCCTGAAGACGCCGCAAGCGTCGCAAGGCCCTAAGCTGCGCCCCCCAACGCCCGAGCAGCCCGAGCCGGCTGACGCCCCTGAGGCGGTGATCGAGCAGCCGACTTCGGAGCCAGCGCCCACCCCAGCGCCGAGCGGGATCTGGGGCGTGGTGCCGCTGCTCGTGATCGCGGCCATGCTGAGCTTGGTGGTGCATCGGCTCGGCAGCAAGCGCTTGCTCGGTGAGATCAAGCGCTGGGCCCCCATGGCCCACTTGGTGATCTGGTGCGTCGCGCTGTGGATGATCGCGCGCGCCTCCATTCGCTCCCTGTCCACAGACTGGCTGATCTTTGAGCTAGTGCTCTTGCTCGTGCTCATCGTGCTCAATCACAGCTGGCTGCGCAGCGTGTTCAGCGGCGTCGCGCTCGCGCTAGAGGGGCGGCTGCGCCTGGGTGACACGGTGCGCGTAGGCGCGATGGAGGGCGAGCTGATGGCCTTTGGCGTGCGCGCGGTGCGGGTGCGCGCGGTGGATGGGACCACCCATGAGATCCCCCATGAGCAGCTCGTCGCCCATGTGGTCGCGAAGGTGCAAGCGGAAGGGGGGGAGTCAGCGTGTGACATCACGATGATGATCCCGCTCGCGATATCTCCTGAGCGCGCCTTGGCGCTGGCGCGCGCTGAGGCGATGCTCAGCCCGCTGGCCTCGCCGCGTCATCGCCCTGAGGCTTTCTTGCATGCCCCTGAGGACGCGTCAGCGTCGATGCAGCTGGTGATCCGTGGCTACGCTTTTGATCCTGCGTATCAGGAGCACTTTCGCAGCGACGTGGTCGGGCGCGTGACCCGCGCGTTCGCGGGTCACGCGTCCCAGGCGGCGGCGCCCCAGGCGCCGCCGCTCTGAGGCGGCGCGCGCTGCGTGTCAGCGCAGCTCGCGCGCGACGCGGTTGAGCTGGGCGCGCACTTGCGCGTCAGCCTCGACGTCCAAGCGCGCGTTGGCGGCTTGACGTGCGGGCGCGTGCTCACGCAGCGCCTCAAGCCCTGTGGCCGCGCTCAAGCGCAGCTGCACATCATCGTGCGACAGGTAGGGGGTGACCATGGGCAGCGCGCGGGCGCCGAGCAGCTGGGGCGCCCACAGCAGCAGGCGATGCACTAGCCCCTCATCATCACCTTGACGCAGCGCCTCGGCGTAGACCTGGGCTGCGAGCGTGCCGGGGTAGTGGGTGCCTAAGGCCTCTAAGGCCCGGTAGCGCTGCAAGGGGAAGGTGGTGGTGTCGCGCGCGACGCTCGCCAGCGCGTGATCGACGCGCGCGCCGAGCGCGTCAAAGCGCTCGCGTGCGGGCAGCTCATGATGCGCTGACAGCAGCAGCGACAGCGTGGCGCGCGCCTTGGGGTTCTCCATCACTGGGGTCAGCGGCGCCGGAGGTTGGGGCGCGACGACGGGCGCCGCGCTCGGGCCGCTCTGGGCGAGCAGCGGCGAGGGCATCAGCAGGCCCGCGATCAGGATCGCAGCGCGGGCGCCGCGCGTGGTGAGGTTCAGCTGTCTCATCGCTCGTGCTCTCATCTCAGGGCGCCTTGCTCAGCGGGTTTGCTTGGATCACGCTCGCCTGGTTCGGTGAGACTTGCGTGTGTGAGATCCCCGCCAGCGGGAACATCAGGTTGTTGAGGTCAGGGCAGCGGCTGGGGAAGTCGCCTCGGTTGCACTGCGGCGTGTCTTGCAGCGGCTCAAGCGACTGCCCGTTCGACTCGGTGGTGTGGAACAGCCCCATGTAGTGGCCCACCTCATGCGCCATCACGATGCCCGTATAGTTGTTGCCGTTGACCTGCTGACCTGTCAGCCCATCTTGGACGCCGCGCCCCAAGAACTCGCTGGTGAAGACGACGCCGCTGCCTGGGGTGCCATGAAGGCCGGCGGGGCCAGGCAAGCCGAGCGAGACACCGATGGCGCCGCCGCGCATGGCGAAGCGCTGCACGAAGAACACGTTGAGGCTGAGCACGTCATCATAGGTGGGGCCAGGGCGCTGGGTGAGCGAGACGAGCGGTCCTAGCTCCGCGTCGCTGCGGATGACCCGGAAGCTCTGCGTCTCAGCGGGGCTCAGCTCGTAGAAGCGCACGTGGCGCAAGGACACGCCCGCTGCCTCATAGATCGTGTCAAACTGCGCCAACATTTCTTGGATGTTGGCGTCCTCGGGCGCGCTCGCCGCGGTGACGTTCGGCACGCCGACCAGATAGATGTTGAGATCCAGCGCGGTGCCGGGGGTCTGCTCTTGGAGCAGGTAGTGACACAGCTCCTGGCTCTCGCTCTGGATCAGGTAGCTGTGTTCGCCAGCGAGCACCTTGTCTTGGAACTGCGGCGCGGCGGCCATCAGCGTGGGGTTCATCACCTCCAAGAACTCGGCCGACACTGACTGGAAGGCGTGCTGGTTGGTGTCCATGTCCACGAGGCGCCCGTCCGGCAGCTCAATGCGACGCGGGACCACGCGCTTGCCGTCGCGCGCGATGGGGGTCATCATGTAGCTGGTCGACTGCGCGTCGACGCTGTAGCTCAGCGCCGTGATCGCGCCTGTGGTCGCCTCACAGGTGATCGGGAAGGGGTACTGTGAGAAGTCCTCCTCAAGCGGGACGCTGGTGTCAGGTAGACACGCGCCCACGCCGCCTCCGAGCGCTTGGCACAAGTAGCCCTCGCGACAGTCCGAGGACGCGGCGCAGATGCGCACACACAGTGAGGGGCGCTGGCGCAGGCAGCGGTTATCCTCGCCATTGGGGGTAGCGCAGTCCTCCTGTGTCTCACAGCCCAGCGTGGTGCAGTAGCCGCCGGGCCAGCCTTGAGCGTTGGGGACGCAGGTGCCGCCTAGGCAGTCTGAGTCACGCGCGCACGCCTCGCCATCGGCGCTGCCTGTGGGCGTGGGGCGCGTGGGCTCACAGGCCAAGCCGCCCTCTAGGGTCGTCGCGCTGCAGCTGTAGCCCTCGCGACACTCGGCGTCATCAAAGCAAGATTGGCCGCAGAACAGGCCATTGATCCCCTGCGCGCACTGACCGCCGCCGCGCCTGCCGCAGCTGTTGGGCTCACACGCGCTCGCCGTGCAATAGCCGCCGGGCCAGCCCGGCGCTGGCGAGCAGATGCCGCCCTCGCACTGCGCGTTGGTGTCACACGCGTCGCCGTTGTTGAGCAGCGCGGGCGGGCCTAAGTCCGGGGTGAGTTCTTGATCGGGGGTCGCGTCAGGACGATCGATCGGGGTGGGGTCATCAATGATCAAGATCGGCGAGTGGGCGTCGTTGGGCTCACTGCCGCAGGCGGCGATGACCGTGGTCAGCGCGAGGCACAGCGTCAGCTGAGCGCGCTTGGCTTTGACGTGGCTCATGTTCTCCTTCTCTGGCGCGCGGCTTGCGGCGCACAAGATGTATGCTGCTTCGTGACGTCGCATGACATGATAGGCACGACCGATGCCTTGAGGTGTGCAGCTCACGAGCGGGCGCGTCAGGAGCGCGTGGTCGGCGCTGAGCGCGCGCGCGCGACCTCATCCGCTTGAGGCCACGAGAGATGGCTCCATCTTGCGGGTTTTACGGCGATTTGTAAACGACGCTGCGCGCGACGAGCCAGCGCGCGTAAACGCGCGCTGGCTCGTCGCGCGCTTGAGCGCGCCGGGGGATGGCTCGACGCGCTCAAGCGCGCGGGGGCACGATCAGCACGGTGCAGGGCAGCCGCTGCGCGAGCTTCACGGACATGCGTCCGAGCGCGTTGGTCACGGAGCTGTAGGCCTTCGCCACGCCGAGCACGACCACGTCCACTTGGTGGGCCTCGACCAGCTCGCCAAGCCCCTCGGCGGGTGACGCATCATAGAGGTGCGCGTTCACGGTCACGTTGGGGGCGAGCCTGCTAGAGGCTTGCCTTGTGAGTTCTTGCTCGGCGCGCGCGATCAGCTCAGCGCGGGTGCCATGCGTTTGGAGCACCTGCCCGATGAGCGCGCTGTCGTCCAGGTCAGTCGCGTGCGCGACGTGCAGCGTGTCGCCGCCTGTGAGGCTGAGCAGCTCATGGCCGGCCGCGATGGCGTGCGAGGTCTTCTCCGTCAGATCCACCGCGACTGCGACTTGGGTGTTGACGTTGCACGACGCGTGCTCGGCGTCGATCAGCGCCACCATGCAGGGCGGGTGAACCGCCATCATCTGCGCGCGTGAGCCCACGAAGAAGCGCTTGACCGCGCTCTTGCCCGACTTCGCCAGGGCCAAGAGCTGCGCGTTGTGATGGTGCGCGATCTCCGTCAAGCGCGGCTCAAAGTCACCTACCACGACCTCGACGTGCGCTGGCGCGTGGCCCGTGTGCTGCTGATACCAGCCGCTCACTTGCCCTTTGACACGCTCCATCTCAGCCGCATCATCGAGCACCTCATAGGCGTCCTTCGCCCAGTTAGAGAGGTTGATCTCGATCACATGCGCGACCACAACCTGCGCCCCAGACAACGCCGCATAGTCTTGCGCCCATTTCGCCGCGAACGCCGACGACTCTGACAGATCGGTCGCCACGATGATCTTCTTATCGCTCATCTTCTCCTCTGCTCCTGCGCTTGGGACGCGCCAGCCGCGTCAGCCCACCAACCTCAACCCTCACCTGAGCGGGCGCTTACTTTCACGCGCCCGCGCGCTAAATATGCTCACCGCGCGCGCGAAAGTAAGCGCGGGCGGCCTCGACATCACGCGTCATCTGCGCGACGAGCGCGTCAGCGCTCTCAAACGCCATGTCGCCGCGCAGCCTGCGCAAGAATGACACGGTCACCTGCGCATCATACAGATCAAGCTCATCTTCGGGCGCCTTCAGCACGAACGTCTCAAAGGTGCGCGGTCCTTGGCCAAAGGTCGGTCTCGCGCCCAGATAGCTGCACGCGGGCAGCGGGCCATAGGGGGCCACGTCAAGCGTCGTGACATAGATCCCATCAGGGCCAAGCAGCTCATTGTCACTGCTGACGTTGGCCGTCGGGAAGCCGAGCACGCGCCCGCGCGCGTCGCCGTGGATCACCTGACCGCTGACCTGATGGGGCCGCCCTAGCAGCGCGGCTGCCTGCTCAAGCTCACCCGCGCGCACATGCTCGCGCACGCGCGAGGAGCTGATGGCCTCGACCCCCTCACGCTGCGCGTCGAGCGCGGTCAAGCCGACGCCGCGCGCCTCACACAGCGCGCGCAGCACCTGCGTCGTGCCCGCGCGCCGATGCCCAAAGCGAAACCCCTCGCCCACCAGCACATGGCGCGCGTGCAACCCCTCACACAGCACCTGCGTGACGAACTGCTGCGGTGACAGCGCGGCCAGCGCCTCGTCAAAGGGCAGCGTGACCACCGCGTCGACGCCGCAGCGTGCTAGCAGCGCGGCCTTCTGGGCGGGGGTGCTGAGCAAGAAGGGCTCGGCGTCAGGGCGAAAGAAGCGGACAGGGTGGGGCGCGAACGTCAGCGCCACCGCCTGCGCGCCGAGCGCGCGCGCCTCGCTCACGCAGCGCGACAGCAGCGCTTGATGGCCGCGATGCACGCCATCGAAGTTGCCGATCGCGACCACGCTCCCCTGTAGCGCCTGTTGGGCGCGCTCTAGCGTCTCCAGCTGCTGCATCGCTCTCGCTCTCTTTGTCGGGCGCCAGCGTGGCGCGCCACACCGCAACGCTTATGCCTCATCCTCGCATCGCATGGCAACACCGCGTGCCCCTCGCCGTCGCGTTGTGCGTCGGGTTGTAGCCGAGGGCGCTTTTCGTTATAACCTGCCTCGGCTGCGCCGCGCGCCGCTGAGGGTTCCCCTCAGGCGCGCGCTCTCTACCCCCACTGTTATCGAGCGCCCCTATGCAAATTACAGTCATCGGAACGGGTTATGTTGGTCTCGTCGCGGGCGCTTGCTTCGCAGATGTCGGCAATGAGGTCACCTGCGTTGACGCTAACCCGCAGAAGGTCGAGCTGCTGCGCGCTGGCGAGATCCCGATCTATGAGCCTGGCCTCCAGGCGCTCGTGCAGCGTAACGCTGAGGAGGGGCGACTCAGCTTCGTCGTGGAGGCCGCTCAAGCTATCCAGCGCGCTGAGATCATCTTCATCGCCGTCGGCACCCCGCCCGGCGAGGATGGCTCCGCTGACCTCTCCTACGTGCTCGCCGTGGCGCGCGAGATCGCCACGCACATGAACAACTTTAAGGTGATCGTGTGCAAGAGCACCGTGCCCGTGGGCACCTGTGATCGCGTGCGCGATCTCGTGCGCTCGCTCACCGACGTCCCCTTCGCCGTCGTCTCCAACCCTGAGTTCCTCAAGGAGGGCGCCGCCCTCAAGGACTTCCAGTCGCCCGATCGTGTCGTCATCGGCTGCGATGACCTCGACGCCGCGCGCAAGGTCGGCCTGCTCTACAAGCCGTTTATGCGTCGCTCCGATCGCATCCTCTATATGGACGTGCGCAGCGCTGAGCTGACCAAGTACGCCTCCAACGCCATGCTCGCGACCAAGATCTCATTCATGAATGAGATCGCTAACTTGGCCGATCGCGTCGGCGCCGATGTGGAGCTCGTGCGCGTGGGCATGAGCATGGATGAGCGCATCGGCTCGCACTTCATCTTCCCTGGCGCGGGCTACGGCGGCTCCTGCTTCCCCAAGGATGTCCGCGCGCTGCATCGCTTGGCCGCACAGCAAGGCATGGACGCGCCGCTGCTGCACGCCGTCGAGGATGTCAACAACCGCCAGAAGCTGCGCTTGGTCGATCTGGCCGTCAGCTTCTTCGGCGAGGATCTGACGGGCAAGAAGTTCGCGGCGTGGGGCTTGAGCTTCAAGCCGCGCACCGATGACATCCGCGAGGCGCCCGCGCTCATCGCCATCCGCGAGCTGGTGGCGCGCGGAGCCACCGTCATGGCCACCGATCCGGTGGCCATTGAGAACGCCCGCGAGGAGCTTGAGGCGCTGGGCGATCGCGTGCGCTTTGATGAGGACAACTACGCCGTGGCCGAGGGCGCCGACGCCCTGTTCGTGTTCACCGAGTGGAACGAGTTCCGCTCCCCCGATCTGAAGCGCCTGAGCACGATCATGCGCCAGCCGGTCATCTTTGATGGGCGCAACATCTACGATCGGGCGCAGCTGGCCTCGCACCAGTTCACCTACTTCTGCATCGGGCGCAACACGCCGCCCCGCTGAGGCCTCATGTGCCAAGGATCGGCCCACCCCGCGCCAAGGATCGGCGCGCGCTTGGCGTGGACCCTGGGCGCGCTCATCGCGATGAGCTCGCCCGCACCAAGCCAAGCCCAAGCCACGCGCCCCTCACTGCAAGCCCAAGCGGAGCTTGGCGCAGCCCAGATCGATGAGGACACCTTCCTCGCGCTGAGCGCGCGCCTGGGCTTGCGCCTTGAGCTGCCAGCCCCGCTGTGCGCGCCTCAGCGCCCCGACTGTCGCACCACGCTCAACGTCTCATTGCAAGCGCCGCTGCGCCTGCGCTTGGTCGATCGTGCTCCTGGCGACACGGGGCGGCTTCGCGCCGAGGACTGGGATGAGACGCGCGACATCGGGCGCATCATCCAGCGCCTCGCGTTCGGCGAGCCGGGCGACGCGCTGGTGATCCAGCTCGGGCAGGTGGCCGACGCCTCGCTCGGGCGAGGGGTGTTATTGCACCGTTATCATAACGTCATATCGCCGGATTACTACAAGCTCGGCCTGCGCGCTGAGCTGGAGCAGCCCTGGTGGGGCCTCTCGCTCTTGATGGATGAGGCCCTCTCCCCCGCTCTCATCGCCGCGCGCCTGCACATCGCCCCCATCGCTTCGCTCGATCTTGGCCTCTCCGGCGTCACCGATCTGCGCGCCCCCACGCGCTTAAGCCGCGCCGACGATGAGCTGCTCATCGTCGGCCCTGGTCGCCTGCCCGTGGTCTTGGAGAGCGCCCGCACCATGGCCTGGGCCATCGACGCCGATTACACGATCTGGCGTGGGGAGCGCTTGGCGCTCAGCGCGCTCGGCGACCTCGCTTGGCATGACCTGATCGGGCGCGGCGCGCACCTGGGCGCGCGCCTGCTGTGGGCGGGTGATGACCTGAGCGCCGCCCTCACCGCTGACCTCAGCTTGGCCTGGGGCGGCTACACGCCGCGCTACTTTGGTCCCCTCTATGAGATCGATCGCTATCAAGCCTTGGGCTTTGGACAGGCGCTGCCCGCGCCCCGGCTGCGGGTGGCCGCCTCGCTCGATCATCGCGCCGCGCGCCATGCGGCCGCCGAGCTTCGCCTCGACTACACCCCGCTCGATGTGGCCCTGATCGCCAGCGCCTCGCGCGCGCTCGACCTCGCCGCGGCCGACACCCTCACCGTCTCCGCGCAGGTTCGCCCGCTCGACACCGTGCAGCTCGCCGCGTTCTATCACTACCAAGGCGACCTTGGCGCCATCACGCCCCAAGGCGCGCTCCTGTCGAGCGAGGCGCGCGTGGACCTGTCGCGCTGGCTCTACCTCGTCGCCCGCTTCGACGCCCTGTGGCGCCTGCGTGATGATGGCGTCTACGAGCCCAGCACCTTGGCAGCCATCGGCCTGGGCACCTCCATCGCCTTCTGAGCTTTCGCCCTTGCCCGCACGACCTCCCGCGCGGTGCGTCGATGCCCCGCATCTTATGCGGGGCTCGTCCAAGTGAGGCGGGCCGACGCAGCATAGGCGTGGCTCAGCGCACCTTCCATCGGCGCGCGTCACGCATCGAGAACGGCGCCCAAGTCGGCGTGTCGATGACATCCCCCTCAGCTGTGGGCAGGTGAAACCACACCTGATCGAGCACCGCGTGAGCGCGACCCTTGATCACGTGCACCTCGCGCGCCGGGATGTAGCCTTGCCCCAGCAAGGCGACGCGTCGCCCGTCCGCGTGCTCGGCTACATCGAGCAGGATCACGACGTGGCCAGGGCTGCCCGCCTGCAAGAAGATGTCCCCAGCCTGAAGCGTGGCAGGATCAGTGATGGCGCGCGTGTCGCGATGCAGCGAGCGGGTGCTCCCGTAGCGAAACGCGTCGTCAAGATAGGCGCGAAAGGCCGCATAGGTCGCGGCCACGGGCGCGCCTTGGGCGCGCGTGACCTTCGCCCCGCGCACGCGCCAGCGCGCGCCTCGGCGCCAGTCTGACCACGCGGAGCGGTGGCCGCTGGTATAGTGAAAGGCGACCTCATCCGCGCGCTTGGCCGCCCACAGCCACTCCGCGTGCAGCCGCATCACGGAGTCCGCGCACTGGTGCAGATCCTTAGGGCCAAGCTCAAGCGGGATGATCGCCGCTGAGGGCATGGTGACAGGGCGCCCATCAAACAAGCGCACCTCGACGCGATCGGTGCGCAGCGCCAGCGCGCGCAGATAAGCGTCGAAGCTGCCCGGCTTGACCGTGACGCGGGCGAAGCCCGCAGGCGGCGCAAACCGCGCATCAAGCGTGGTCAGCCCGCTGACATCATCGCGCCCCTTGAGCCACGGGTGATCGCCAGCCTGCGCTGTGCTCGCGCACAAGCCCAGCGCCATCACGATCGCTGCCCACATCACCCGCATGCACACCTCCTGCTGCCGCATCATCGCGAAGGTGTCAACGTGTCAGCGCTCAGAACGATCTAAAGCCACATCACAGCGTCGTGTCACGCTCGCGCCGAGGTCTGGATCGTGGCCCTCAAGCTGCGCGGGCAGCGAGGCGCAGCTCCAGCTTTGGCATGAGCGCTGCGCTTGCAGGTGCAGGTGCGGGCCGCAGGTGCGCCCCGTGAGGCCTACCTGCGCGACCTGCTGACCGCGCCGCACCACATCGCCCACGCGCACCGTGAGGCTGTGTGTCGCCAGGTGCACCAGCAGCACCTCGCGGCCATCAGGCTGGGCGATCACCAGGTAGTTGGCGTCGGGGGCGAAGCTTGGGGCGCAGCCGCCGCGCGCGCTGTCATCGCGCGCGGCGCGCACGACGCCGTCAAGCGGCGCGTGCACCGCCGCGCCCACAGGCAGCTCAAAGTCCCACGCCCAGCGCGCGTCGCCGCGATGCGTGCTCCACTTGTGCCCCAAGCTGACGCGGTGCGTCTGATCGCAGGCCCACGGCGCGCTGAGCGACAGCGGCTCGCGCTGCGCGCAGCCGCTCCACGGCGCCAGCAGCGCCAACGCCGCGCTCAGTCCTCGTCGACGTCGATGCCTTGGCTGGCCTGCCATGTCTCAATCCACGCGCCCAGATCGGGGTGGCTGTCCTGGGCCGAGCTGATGAGCGCGACAGGATCATCGCTCAGCTCCAGCTCAAACACGTCGAGCATCCACGCGCGCAGCTCGCGCGTGCTGTCCTCATCGACGTCCTCCAGATCGCCCGCCGCGATGGCGTAGCCGAGGTCCTCGATGCCGAGCGCGAGCAGGCCCAAGAAGTCCTCAATGCTTGAGGCGATCACCTGACAGTCGGTCCCCTCGGAGCCCAAGAACACCACAGGGGCGTCGCTCAGCAGCAGGGTGTCATTGTAGCGCCACAGGGCATAGAGCGAGCCATCGCCGCCAGTGCCAAAACAATAGAAGTGGCTCGCGGCCTCTTCATCGCCTGCGAACCAAGCGGTCGCATCAGCGGCTTGCAGCTCGAAGTCGGTCCCGAAGTCGCCACCATCATCTTGATAGCGGATCAGGCGCGCGAGCGCCTCGGGCAAGCGTGCGCCCTCGGGCAGCAGGCTGCGAAACTCTTCCACGCTCATCGATCCCTCCACAAAGCCAACACAAGACAGGAAAACCCACTCCCAATCCGCACAGAGAGCGGCGCGCACTCGCTCTGTGTATGCCCACGGCTGGCGAGGCTGGCAAGCCAGTTATCAGCCCGCTTGGGCTTTTGCTCGTGACAGCAGCGCGACCGCCCCCGCAGACGAGACGAGGCGCGCGGGCGTGAATGCCCCCCCCCGCCGGGGCGGACGGTCGTTGGGGGGGGGGGACCCCGCCGGGTGGGACACCCCCCGGAGATGGGGGCCCCCCGGT
>CAYXWB010000002.1:59800-69537 GCA_964468515.1 uncultured Bradymonadales bacterium
AGGGGGGAAAGCCTTTTACCCGCCCGGTGGGTCTTTGGCTCGGGCCCCCCGCGCCACCCCCCCCGCCCCCGCGACGCGGGGGGCGGGAAAAACCCCCGCGCGCCTCGTGGCGATCGATGCTTGGCGCTGGCGTCAGCCTGCGGATTCGACGACCGCCGTGATCTGGCGGCCCTCGTTGCGGGGGTGATCGACCACGCGAATGCCGGGCTCATGGCGCGCGTTGAGCGCCTTAAGGATGTCATTCATGTCGTCTACCCAGCGGTTAGTGTAGGCGCGCTCACGACCACGCATGCGCATGACGAGCTTGACCTTGTGGCCCTTGACGAGGAACTTGTCCGCGTTCTTGAGCTTGTTGTCGAGGTCATGATCGTCGGTGCTGGGCCGAAAGCGCAGCGTCTTCATCTCGATCTTAGAGGCCGAGCCGGCGGTCTTCTTCTTCGACAGCTCGTAGCGGAACTTGCCAAAGTCCATGATGCGGCAGACCGGCGGGCGGACGTTGGCGGCGACCTCCACGAGGTCCAGCCCGAACTCCTCAGCCTTGGCCCGCGCCTCATCCGCCGACATGATCCCCATCTTCTCCCCATCAGGGCCGATCACGAGGATGGGCGAGATACGGATCTCGCGGTTGACGCGGTGGGTCTGCTCTTTTCCCGTCTCTGCTGCTCTGTTATTCATGTTGCCGCTAATGACCTGTCTCCTCAGCCTGCTTGATGTCACACGCGCGCCAAAGTGGGGCGACCCTCTTGCCACCCTCGTCATGGCGATGCGCCCTCTGAGGTTAACCCTTTTGCACCATTTATCAAGGCAAAGCGCGCTCATTTTTAGCGCCGCCTCGCCCGCGTGACAGGGGTTGGAACCCTCCACGTTCCCTGCTATATCCTGCCCGCTCACTCGCGCGCGCGCCCTTTCTTGTCGCCGCCACGCGCGCCGCGCGCCGCACTCCCGCTCTCTCCCACCGTTGAGGTCCCGCTCATGGCCCAGCAGTTCATCTATCAAATGCAGGGGCTCAAGAAAGTCTCCCCTGATGGCAAAGAGATCCTCAAGGGCATCTGGCTCTCCTTCTTCCCAGGCGCCAAGATCGGCATCGTCGGCCCCAACGGCGCCGGTAAGTCCACCTTGCTGCGCGTCATGGCTGGCGTTGACACCGAGTACCAAGGCGAGACCTGGATCGACCCCAGCGCCAAGATCGGCTACCTCGCCCAGGAGCCTCAGCTCGACGCGAGCCTCGACGTGCGCGGCAACATCGAGCTTGGCCTCAAGCAAGTGCGCGATCTGCTCAATGAGTTCGACCTCGTCAGCGCACGCTTCGCCGAGGAGATGTCCGACAGCGAGATGGACGCCCTCATCGCGCGCCAAGCCGAGCTGCAAGATCAGATCGAGGCGGCCGATGGCTGGAACCTCGATCGCACCCTCGACATCGCCATGGACGCCCTGCGCGTGCCCCCCGGTGATGCCGCCGTGGACAGCCTCTCCGGCGGTGAGAAGCGCCGCGTCGCGCTGTGCCAGCTCCTGCTCGCCAAGCCCGACCTGCTCTTGCTCGATGAGCCCACCAACCACCTCGACGCAGAGACCGTCGCCTGGCTTGAGCGCGCCCTGCGCGAGTACCATGGCACCGTCATCCTCGTCACACACGACCGCTACTTCCTCGACAACGTCACCCAGTGGATCCTGGAGCTGGAGGGCGGCGAGGGCATCCCGTTTGAGGGCAACTACTCGTCGTGGCTTGAGCAGCGGGCCAAGCGCGCCGAGCAGCAGCAGAAGACCGCCAGCGCGCGCTCGCGCGTCTTGCAGCAGGAGCTGGAGTGGGTCCGCATGGGCCAGAAGGCCCGCCAAGCCAAGAGCAAGTCACGCATCAACCGCTATGAGGAGCTGCTCCAGCAGTCTCAGAGCGACACCGATCGCGCGGCTAAGAACGAGATCGTCATCCCGCCCGGCCCGCGCCTGGGCGATCTGGTCGTCGAGGCGCAGGCCATCTCCAAGGGTTTTGGCGATCGTCTGCTCATTGATGATCTCTCGTTTAAGCTGCCGCCGGGCGGCATCGTCGGCGTCATCGGGCCCAACGGCGCAGGTAAGACCACGCTCTTTAACATGATCAACGCGCTGGAGCAGCCCAGCTCGGGCGCGTTCAAGGTCGGTGACACGGTGAAGATCGCGTCGGTCACCCAGGTGCGCGACGCGCTCCAAGACGACAAGACCGTGTGGGAGAACATCTCCGGCGGTCAGGAGACGATCGACATCGGCCGCGAGCGCCTCAACTCGCGCGCTTATGTGGGCGCGTTCGGCTTCAAGGGCCGCAGCCAGCAGCAGAAGGTCGGCACGCTGTCTGGCGGTGAGCGCAACCGCGTCTACCTCGCCAAGATGCTCCAGCAGGGCGGCAACCTGCTGTTGCTCGATGAGCCTAGCAACGATCTCGACGTCGAGACGCTGCGCGCGCTGGAGGAGGCGCTGTCCTCGTTCGCGGGCTGCGCGGTCATCATCAGCCACGATCGCTGGTTCCTCGACCGCATCGCCACGCACATCTTGGCCTTTGAGGGCGACTCCCATGTGGAGTGGTTCGAGGGCAACTACCAAGAGTATGAGCGCGATCGCAAGGCGCGCTTGGGTGAGGCCGCCGATCAGCCGCACCGCATCTAGTACAAGCCGCTGTCGCGCTGAGCTTAGCGCGAGCTCCGCTCAACGCGCGCCCAACCGCACACCTGAAGGTGTGCGGTTGGGCGCGCGCGTCTGAGGGTTGTGGTATCCTGCGCGCGCTCATCCCGTGTTGTCCTCTCACTGATGGAGCCCCCTCATGGCCTTCTTCAAGCGCTGGCTCGCCAACCTCATGACCAGCAAGATGTTCAAGGATATGGAGCAGCCTCAGCGCGAGGCCTTCATCGACGCGGTCGCGCTGGCCGTGATCGCTGATGGTCAGATCGACCCCCAAGAGCTGGAGGAGCTGAAGCAGGCCACCGCGCTGATGGGTTGGCATGGCGAGGCGGATGTCTATGTTGATCGCGCGCTGGCGGACGCTTACGTTCACTTGGCGACGCCCGAGGCGACGCGCGCGCGCGTCGATGACATCAGCGCCCGGCTCGCCGCCGACTGGCTGCGCGAGGAGACCTAC
Organism: uncultured Bradymonadales bacterium; assembly: GCA_964468515.1. Classification (GTDB taxonomy): domain Bacteria; phylum Myxococcota_A; class Bradymonadia; order Bradymonadales; family Bradymonadaceae; genus CAYXWB01. Next base: position 62,904 of record CAYXWB010000002.1, read on the forward strand.
TACGTCGCCGCCCGCGTCTCGGCCGCTGACGCGTCGCTCGATGAGGCTGAGCGCCAGTTCTTGCAAACCCTCGTGCTGGGCTTTAGCCTCTCACGTCAGCGCTTAGGCGTGATCACAGAGAAGATCATGCGCGAGACCTCCTTCATTTGAAATTGGAGTGACACACCCATGGGCTTCCTCTCCCAGCTCTTTGAGAAGTTCGCGCGCAAGGACGCCTTCACGGGCACCGATCAGACCCAGCGCGAGGCGCTCGTTGACGCGCTCACCTTCGCCATCATGGCCGATGGGCAGTTTGAGGGCGCTGAGCTGAGCGAGCTGACTGACGCCATCGCGCACCTGCCGTGGCGCTCAGACACCTCTCGCGAGCAGTACATCACCGACGCGCTCAACCGCCTCGAGCAGGTCACCGCCTCAGCGCAGGCCGCGCGCGATTATTGCCAAGACATCAGCGCCCGGCTCGGCACGCCTGAGGCGCGCGAGCAGGCTTACGCTTTTGCCGCCCGTATCGTGTGCTCTGATCAGGAGGTCGTCGATCATGAGCGCGGCTTGATGAGCATCTTCATCCAAGAATTTGGCATCTCCGCTGAGCGCGCCGTCGCCCTGAGCGCCGACGCTCACGAGGCCTTTGAGCTGCTCTGAGCTGTCCGCTGTGGGCGCGCGCCGACGCGCTCCAGTCAGGCCTTAAGGCGAGCTTGTGAAGGTCTAATTCAAGCGATGCGCCGGCCCCCCTGGGCGGCGCGCTCCCACACAACCTCCCGCGCGGTGCGCCGCTGCGCCAGATTTTATGCGGGGATCGTCCAAGCGAGGCGTCCCCTTGCAGCGGCTGCGCGCGTCAGCGCGCGCGGATCGCCAGCTTCACGAACACCCCAAGCCCCGTCTTCGCCGCGTAGAGCGCGTAGACGCCCAAGAACAGCCCAAGAAACCACAGCGTCCCATCCAGCGCGCTGATGAGCACGTCCAGCACCGCAAGGTACAGGATCCACGACGGGTAGTGGACCAGCCACTTGGCCACCCGCTCCACCCCCCACACCAGCTTGCCGACGAGCGACTTGGGGATGAGCACGGGGCCTTGCACCCCGGGCTTGATGGTGTGGCCCGCGTACTCAGGTCTGCGCACGAACGTGGTGAGCGAGGTCGCCACCGCCACAAGCGCCACCCCAAAGAGCCCCAAAAAGAGCCACTGCGGCTGCTCTGGGGCGCGCATCCACAGTCGGATCGACAACGCTAGCACCAGCGCCAGCGCCTTGAACTCGTCGATCAAGAAGTCCAGATACGCGCCCGCCTCCGAGGTCTTGCCCGTGACGCGCGCCAGCTGCCCGTCCACGCAGTCGAACACATACGCCAGCTCCACGCCGACGGCCGCCCACAATAAACCCCACGCGCTGTCGATGAGCAGCATCGGCACAAGCGCCACCAAGAACACCAAGCCGCCAAAGAACGACACCTGATTGGGCGTGATCGGCGTCTTCGCCAGCACGGCCACCAGCGGCGCGGCCAAGGGCCTGGCCACATACGTGTTCCAGACGATGTCGTGAGGCTTCAAGGAGGCGCGATAGACCTGCGTGATGTGGGCCCACAGGTTTTGGGGGGGCGGCGAGTTTGGGGTCGGGGTCATCAGCTCGTCGGGGTTGTCGGCTCGGGCGTTTCGCTGGCGAGCGGGGCGGCGAACGTCGTGTCGCGCAGCGCGGGCGCGATCTCGCGCGTCGCATAATGATCAAACACGCCGCTGCGCATCGCGAACGCCACCAGCGCCGGGTCCAGCTCGCCGTCACGGACCATCGCGTGCAAGATACGCCGAACGGTCGACAAGGGGGTAGGCTTTTTATAGGGCCTGTCAGCCGCGGTCAGCGCCTCGAAGATGTCCGCGATGGCCAAGATCCGCGCCTCCAGCGAGAGCTGGTCGCCGCGCAAGCCGCGCGGGTAGCCGCGCCCGTTGAGCTTCTCATGGTGGCCTGCGGCGATCTCGGGCACGCGCACGAGCGCGCGGCTGAACGGCAGCTGCGCTAGCATCCGATACGAGATCGCCGCGTGATCGCGGATCACCGTGATCTCCTCTGGGGTGAGCGTCCCCTTGCGGATGGTCAGGTTGTAGACCTCATCGGGGGTGAGCTTGGGGATGGCGCGCCCCTCATCCAGCATCACGACCTCTCGACCGATGGCCTCCAGCCTGGCCACCAGCGCGTCCGAGAGGAACTCACCGCCTTGGTTGCAGCGCTGGATGAGCTCAAGCTCCTGGCGCAGCGCTGCGATCTCGGCGTCGCACGCCTTGAGCGCGCGGCTGCGCGCGTCAGCGTCGGGGGCGTCAAGGGCTGCGCGCAGCGCGCGCGCCTTGGCCGCTTGCTCAAACAGCACGTAGCGCGTCTCCACAAGCGCGATGCGATCGTGCAGGCCGCTGAGCTTGGTCGCCTTGTCCACCACATGCTCGGGGATGGCGATCTTGCCAATGTCATGCATCCACGACGCCACGCGCAGCGCCTTGAGCTGCTCCGCGCTCAGGCGCATCGGCCCAAAGCGCGGATCATCGCGCTCGCGGTTGATCGCCTCGGCGAGCGCCATCGCGAGCGTCACCACGCGCCGCACGTGGCCTGCGGTGTAGGGTGACTTCTCATCGATCGCCATCGCGATGGTGCGGATGAACGCCTCGAACTGATGCTCCAATTGCGCGAACAACTGCGCATTCTTGAGCGCCACCGCCGCCTGGCTCGCGAGCGACAGCGTGAGCGCCTCATCCTCATCGCTGAAGGTGGCCGCGTGACCTGACGCATCGCGCGCGTTGATGAGCTGGAGCACGCCGATCACGCCGCCGTCAAAGTGGCGCAGCGGCACCACGAGCATCGAGCGGGTGCGATAGCCCGTGCGGGCGTCGAACTGGAGCGGCCCCGTGAAGTCAAAGCGATCATGAGGATCGTACACGTCCGCGATCCGGATCGCCTCGCCAGCGTGTGACACCCATGAGGCGACCTGCGCTTGCTTAGGCGCGCCATCGGCCCCAAAGCGCGCCACTGGCGAGAAGGTCGCCTCATCGAGCGGCTGGCCGTCGGGGCCGCCCACGCGCACGCTCATCGTCTCGCTCTGCACGATGGCCCAGCGCAGTGATGCGCCATCCTCGCTCAATAAGAACAGCGTGCCGCCATCGGCGCCCGTGAGCGCGCGCGCCTCATCGACGATCCTGGCCAAGAGCCGCTCCAGATCGTGCTCGCTTGAGAGCGCCGCGCCGATGCCAATGATGCTGTGCAACCGCGCGCGCAGCGCGTCCTCCTCGCTCATGAGCTCACCCTGGCTTGCGCGTGTTCGCGCATCGGCGTGGAACTTTATAAGAACCTTCTCACTCTGCGCTCGTAGAACCTCAATGTCGACACCATGACGTTGATCATCTACCCCATGAGGAGCGCCCCCATGAAGACCCCCACCCAGCGCGCCATGATCCTGGCCACCTTGCTCGTCGCCACGCCGCTGCTCGCCAGCGCCGCCCCCATTGATGATGCGCGCAAGCTCCACGCCAGCGCGCTCAAGACCAAGGCGGCGCTTGAGCAGTGCATCGCCAAGGCCGCTGGCGCGCCAGCCGCCGTGCAAACGTGTGAGCGTCAGCACCTGCCCATGCTCAAGCAAGCGCACAGCTCCTCGGCCGCGATGCTCAAGAAGATGTCAGCCGATGATCCCGCACGCGCCGAGGCGCAGCGCCTCCACAGCGAGCTTGGCGCGATGCACACGAGCGGCCAAGCGCTCGTGCGAACGTCACGCGCCACGGCGGAAAATCAGGCGACGGAGAAGAAGCTGGCCCCCGCGAAAGAGGAAGCTCGCGCTGCGGGCGATGCGGCGGCCACGCCCGCCGAGTTTGGCACGATCAACTCGGGCAAGCCTATCGGTGGCTCAGGCCCTGCGCCCTCCATGGGCGCGGCGAACCTGGGGCGCATCAGCACGGGCAGCGGCACGGGCAGCGGGATAGGGGGCCGCTCGCGCAGCTACGGCGCGGCTGCGCCGCGTCGGCCCGTGGCCTTATCGCGCTCACCCGGCAGCCCTCGCTCCATGCCCTCTCAGCCTGATCGCACAAGCTCCAGCGAGGGCTACACCGGCTACGGCGTCAACCCGCTCACCGACACCGCCAAAGACAACCTCTCCACCTTCGCCATCGACGTCGACACCGCCTCTTATACGCTCGGCCGCGGTAAGCTCAAGGCGGGCACCCTGCCGCCTAAGGACAGCGTGCGCGTGGAGGAGTACCTCAACTACTTCCGCTACGAGTACGCTCAGCCCAAAGACGGCCCCTTCGCGGTCCATCTGGATGCCGCCCCCAGCCCCTGGAGCGCCAAGAAAGGCCACCACATCGTGCGCGTCGGCGTCCAAGGCGAGCAGCTCACCGCCAAGTCGCGCAAGCCCGTCCACCTCACCTTCTTGGTCGACGTCTCCGGCTCCATGAGCAGCGCCAACAAGCTCCCGCTCGCTCAACAAGCCCTCAAGATCCTCACCAACAACCTGCGCCCCGGTGACACCGTCGCCCTGACCACCTACGCCTCCGGCACCCGCGTCGTGCTGGAGCCCACCGGCATGGAGCGTCGCGGTGACATCTTGGCCGCCATTGATGACCTGCGCGCGGGCGGCTCCACCGCCATGAATGATGGCCTCGGCTTGGCCTACCAGCAGGCGCTCAAGAGCTTCAAGCGCGGTCACGTCAACCGCGTCATCATCCTGAGCGATGGCGACGCCAACGTCGGCCCCTCCAGCCAGAAGGAGATCCAAGCTCAGATCGCCAAATATGTGCAAGAGGGCGTCACCCTCTCCACCATCGGCCTGGGCATGGGCAACTACAAAGACAACACCATGGAGCAGCTCGCCAACAAGGGTAACGGCAACAACTACTACATCGACTCTGCTGATGAGGCTCGCAAGGTCTTCGGCGATCAGCTCGACGGCACGCTCCAGGTCATCGCCAAGGACGTCAAGATCCAGGTCGAGTTTAACCCCAAGGCCGTCACCCAGTATCGCCTCATCGGCTATGAGAACCGCGACATCGCCGACAAGGATTTTCGCAATGATCGCGTGGACGCGGGCGAGCTCGGCGCAGGTCACAATGTGACCGCGCTCTATGAGGTCGTGCTGGCCGATGGGGCAGAGTCACTGCTCGCCACGGTGCGCCTGCGTCACAAGCAGCCCGACGGCTACGACGCCACCGAGGCCGCCTTCAAGCTCACCCGCGCCGACCTCGCCGCCAAGCTCTCCGACGCGAGCAAGGATCTTCAGTTCGCCGCAGCCGTGGCCGCCTTCGCCGAGGTCTTGCGCGGCTCACCCTACGTCGAGGGCATGTCGCTCGCGCTCGTCGAGGAGCTGGCCATGGCAGGCGCCACCAGCGCGCAAGCCGACCGCCAAGAGCTGATCGGCCTCATCAAGAAGGCGCGCGCGTTGCAAAAGAGCTGAGTATCGCTCCACACGCACAGCGTGTGTCACTCTCCTTTGTCGCGGCCACCTGCTTACAGCAGGTGGCCGCGCGCACGATCGCCTCAGCCGCCACACGACCACCCCGATAAGCGGGTCCAGGGGGCTTTACCGATGTCCCTGGTGGTGTCGGGCGAGGCCCGTGAAAGCGCGCCCCCTCCAAGCCGCGCGCCCACCACCACCAAACTAGCGTCGCGCCCTGCGCGGGTGTAAGAAGGTCCTGCCCCAGCTTGAACCCCAAGCGCAGGAGACACCAGCATGCGCGCCATCATCATCGCCGCAGGGATGGGCAGCCGCCTCGGCCCCCACACGCAAGAACAGCCCAAGTGCATGGTCCGCGTGGGCGATCGCTCGATCCTTGACCACCAGCTCCACGCGCTGCGCGCGTGCGGTGTCGATGATCTGCACATCGTGCGCGGCTACTTGGCCGATCGCCTCGTCGTGCCCGGCGCGACCTACCATCACAACCCCAACTATCAAACCAACAACATCCTCTTGTCGTTGTTCTGCGCGCGCGACGCGATTGAGGGGCGGCTGCTGACGACCTACTCTGACATCGTCTACACGCCCCAGGTGGTCGAGCAGGCGCTGGCCAGTGATTATGAGATCGCGCTGGTGGTCGACCTGGACTGGGCCGACGCTTACGTCGGGCGCGACGCGCACCCGGTCGAGCAGGCCGAGCTGGTCGAGGTGGAGGGCGATCGTGTGACGCGCGTGGGCAAGGGCGTGGGCCCCGAGCACGCCGCTGGCGAGTTCATCGGGCTGGCGGCCTACTCCGCGCGCGGCGCCCAGGCGCTGGTGGACTGCTTTGATGACGTGCGCGCCACGCACGACGATGAGCAGCCCTTTGGCGACGCCCCTCACTTTCGCCGCGCTTATTTGAGCGACCTGTTCAACGCCCTCATCGCGCGCGGCGTCTGCATCGGCATCGCGCCCATTCGCGGCGGCTGGCGCGAGATTGACACCGAGCAAGACCTCGCCGCGGTCAACGCCAAAGGCTCGCCATTCGCCGCGACCTGACGCAATCCACGCGCGCCCTCGCGCATCCAAGCCCCCGCGCGCGGGTGCGCCCTTGATCCTCGTCATAAACCCATTAAAATCTCGCCCGCGACCCGACGCGCGCGCTAGAGAGCGCGCGCTAACCTTTGTGAATGGAGCAGATCATCGTGACCGATCATCAGCAGCCCTGGGCCCAGCCCATGCC
>CAYXWB010000003.1:0-54335 GCA_964468515.1 uncultured Bradymonadales bacterium
GCTCGGGCTAAAGCCCGAGCGCGCCCCGCTCGCGTCCTCACCGCACCGAGCGAGGGCGCGCCCTGCGGGCGCGTCCTCGTCGGCATCAAGCGCGCCGCTTGCGGCGCGCGCGGTACAGCAGGCCAAGGCCGAGCAGCCACAGCCCGGCGCCAGCCGGCGCTTGGCCGCTGCCTTGCGCGCAGCCGCCGCCGACCAAGTAGGCGTCGCTGTAGGGCGACTGGAGCTGACCCACGGTCACGGTGAGGGTGACGGAGGTGCGGCCATCACTCGCCCTGATGGTGGTGCGCCCTTGCGCCACCTCATCGAACGTGACGCTCCACATCCCATCCTCGCCCACGGTGACGGTCTGGCTCTGGTCGCCCACGGTGACGGTGACCATGGCGCCCGGGGTGCCGGCGCCGGAGACGGTGACGCCTGGGCCGGAGACGGTGGCGCCAGGGCCTGGGCTGGTGATGGTGACGGGGGCGCTCATCATAGGCTCGCGCACCTCGAAGGTGAGCTCACCGGAGGTGCCGGTGGTGCCAGCCTCGTTGGTGACGCGCGCCTCAACCGTGTGGTCACCCTCAGCCAGCGCGGGGGCCTGGAAGGACCACATCCCGCTGGCGTCAGCGGTCGCCATGCCGACGACCTCACCATCAATCACGATCGACACGGTGGCGCCGGGCGCGGCGATGCCGCTGACGACGACCACGCCCGGGGCGAGCGTCTGACCTTGCACGGGCGCGGTGAGCATGACCATGGGGGCGCTGGTGTCGACGGTGAAGTCACGGGTGACGGGCTCACCGACGTTGCCTGCGGCGTCAGTCGCCGTGACGCTGACAGCGTGCGCACCATCAGCCAAGGGGGTGCTCAGCGCGAGGGTCCAGACGCCGGCTGCGTCGGCGGTGACGGTGCCAACTTCTTGGCCATCCATGCGCACGACGACGGTGGCGCCAGGATCACTCATGCCGCTGATCATGGGGTTGTTGACGCCCACGATCGCGCCCGCGCCGGGCTGTGAGATCGTCACGGTGGGCGCCATCGTGTCGATGATGACGGCGCGCGTCTCTTGCGTGGACAGGCCGTTGGGGCGCGTCACGATGACCTCCACGGTGTAGGCGCCATCGGGCAGCGGCATCGGGGAGGTGATGTCGAAGCTCGCCAGCGGCATCATCGCGCTGTCGTCCAGCGTGGGCGTCAGGCGATCGAGCTCCACGCCCGCGCTGTCGCGGATGATGATCACGACCTCAGCGTCGGCGCTGGCCTGACCTGCGATCACGAGGTTCGGCGCGTTGGTCAGCAGGTCCTGGGCGGGGCTGGTGAGGATCAGCTCAGGCTGCTGAGAGTCCACCACGAAGTCGACCTCGGCGTCGCTCGCGTTGGTGGCCGCGTCGACGGCGCTCGCGCTCACAGTGTAGGCGCCGTTTTGGAGGTTCTCGAAGCTCACGCTCCAGTCGCCCTGCGCGTCGGCGGTGACGGTCTGGGTGCTCACCACGTCGCCCTGCGCGTCGTGCAGCGTGAGGACCACCTCTTGGTCAGGATCGGTGACGCCTGTGACCACCACATCACGCACGATGAACAGCTCATCGGCTGCGGGCGCGGTGATGGTGAGGGCCGGCGCGATGGTGTCGATGGTGAAGGCGCGTGGGCCTTGGGTGGTGCTGTTGCCAGCGTCATCCAGGGCCACAGCCACGACGCTGTAGGCGCCATCAGTGAGCGGCATCGACGGCGCCACGCTCCACTGGCCGAGCGGGCCAGCGATCGCGGTCAGCGTCTCCAGGATGTCGCCCTGTGCGTCGCGCAGCTCCACCTCGATCTGCGCGCCCGGCTCGCTGGTGCCAGTGATCGCGGGGGCAGGATCGTTGAGCGAGGCGTCCTCCAGCGGGGTCAGCAGCGCCAGCGAAGGCGCGATGGTGTCGATGATGAAGCCCACCACCTCCGTGGTCACGATGCCCGCCGTGTTGGTCACCGTCGCGGTGGCCTCATAGGCGCCATCGGCCAGCGCCATCGTCGGCGTCACGCTCCAAGCGCCGGTCGCATCGGCGGTGACGCTCAGCGTCTCGACCACGGCGCCTTGGTCGTCGCGCAGCGTGACGGTGACCTCGGCGTCAGGCGCGGTGGTGCCCGAGAGAGGCGGCTGTGACTGCGACAGCGACGCGCCTGCGGTCGGCTCCAGGATGCTCAGCTCAAGCGCGGTGCTGTCGATGGCGAAGCCGCTCGTCGCGGCCACGCCCTCATTACCCGCCACATCGGTCGCCACGGCGCTTATCGTGTAGCTGCCATCGGGCAGGTCGGCCACAAGCGGCAGCTGCCAGGCGCCGCTGGCGGCGTCGGCGGTGACCGTCTCCTCAAAGACGGTGGCGCCCTGCGCGTCAAGCACCGTGACGATCACGCTTGAGCCTGGCTCCGTGGTGCCCGTGAGGGTGGGGCGCGGGTTGGCGAGCGTCGCGTCGTCGGCGGGCGCGATGATCGTCACGATGGGGGCGACGGTGTCGATCAAGAAAGAGCGCGCGGTCGTCGTGGTGGTGTTACCCGCCGCGTCGGTCGCGGTCGCCGTGATGGTGTAGATGCCATCATTGAGCATGTCCGCGTCGACGCTCCAGGCGCCCGCACCGTCGACCGCGACATCAGCGGTGAAGGCGACGAGGCCTTGCGCGGTGAGCACGGTCACGGTGACAGGCGTCCCAGCGGCCAAGCCGCCTGCGTCGCTGGCCGTGCCACTGAGCGTCGGCGTCGCGTCATTCAAGACGGCGTCATCCGCAGGCGCGGTCAGCGCCACAGCGGGCGCGGTCAGATCCACCGTGAAGGACGCGGAGACAGGCGCGCTCGCGTTGCCAACGGCATCCGTCGCGATGACGCTCACGGTGTGCGAGCCGTCATCGAGCGTGGGCGAGGTGATGCTCCAGGTGCCATCGGCCGCTGCGATCACGGGGGGCTGCGGCTCGTCGTCGATCGTGACCACGACCGACGCGCCCGCTTCAGCGGTGCCGCTGATCGTCGGCGTGCTGTCATCAAGGGTGGCGCCATCGAGCGGTGCGACGAGCGCCACAGCGGGAGCTGCGATGTCCACCGTGAAGGTCGTAGTGGCTGCGGTGCTCGCGTTACCAGCGGCATCGGTGGCGACGACGCTCACAGTGTGAGGACCGCCATCAAGCGTGGGCGAGGTGATGCTCCAGGTGCCATCGGCCGCTGCGATCACGGGGGGCTGCGGCGCGCCGTCGATCGTCACGATCACCGACGCGCCCGCTTCAGCGGTGCCGCTGATCGTCGGCGCGCTGTCGTTGATCTCGGCGCCATTGGCGGGCGCGAGGATCGACAGCGCGGGGGCGATGGTGTCGATGGTGAAGGTGCGCGCTGTGGTCGTGGTGGTGTTGCCCGCAGCGTCAAGCGCTGTGGCGGTGACGGTGTAGACGCCATCGGTCAGCGCGCTGGTGTCGACGCTCCACAGCCCGTCGTTGCCGACGGCTGGCGTGGCGGTGAACGCGACGCCACCTTGCGCGTCGAGCACGGTGACGGTGACAGGCGACATCATCGCCAAGCCGCCCGCATCGGTGGCGGTGCCGCTGATCGTCGGCGTCGCGTCGTTCGCGATGGCGTTGTTCGCGGGCGCGGTCAGCGCCACGGCGGGCGCGGTCGCGTCCACGAGGAAGGCGTTGGGCGCGTCAGTGAAGGTGCCACCCGTGGTGGTGACCGACGCAGACGCGCTGTAAGCGCCATCCGCGAGGGGGCGCGAGGCGGTCCAAGCGCCGCTGCCATTGGCGGTCGCGGTGAACGTCTCAAGCTCTGCGCCCAGGCTGTCACGCACGATGACGGTGACCTGCGCGCCAGCGGTCGCGGTGCCCGAATAGGTCACCGTGTTCGCGTCCAAGCGCGCCATCGACGCGGGGGTGAGCAGGTCCACGGTCAGGCAATCGCCGCCTGCGACGGGGCAGGTGTAATCATCCTCCACCGCGCACATCGCGGAGCAGCCATCGCCCGAGACGAGGTTGTCGTCATCGCAGGTCTCCGCGCCCGCGACGACGCCATCACCGCAGACGGTCTCACACACGCTGCGCGGGGTGCCATCGCACACGTAGCCAGTCTCAACGGCGCACACATCGGAGCAACCATCGCCCGTGGTGGTGTTGCCATCATCGCAGGCCTCAGCCACGATCTTGTAGCCATCACCGCAGGTTTGCAGGTGATTGGGCACACCGTCGCCATCCGAGTCGGGCAGCGTCGAGGTGACGCCCACGCGGCCGTCACACAGCGCGGCGGTGCAGCGCGGATCAAACGTGTCATCGATGCCATTGCCGAGCGTGTCAAAGCCGCTGGCCACCACGTTGGCGATCAGATCGCCCGTGGTGTCGAACGCCTCGACCGCATCGAGGATGCCATCATCGTCGCTGTCCACGTCTAAGTAGTCAGCCTGCCCGTCGCCGTCGCTGTCGGGCGCGGGGCCGACCACGCCGCCCATCAAGCACAGGCCAAACGCGTCGACCGCGACGCACAGATCGGGGCTGCCGTTGAGGTTCAGATCGATGAGGCCGGCCTCATAGGAGTCGGGCAAGCCGTCGCCGTCGCTGTCGAGGTCGAGGTGGTTGGGGATACCATCTTGATCGCGATCATACACGAGCGGCAGCGACGCGCAGCGCGCGGGGCTGCCCGTGGGGGTGCAGCCGCCTGGGATGTGATCCGGATCGTTCCAATCCGGGATGCCATCACCGTCGGTGTCGGCGTTTGGGTTACCCGCGAAGCCTGGCGCCTCCACCGAGTCGGGGATGCCGTCGCCATCGGCGTCGCCGTCGCTGCGATCTTTGACCCCGTCACCGTCGGTGTCGACGCTGCAAATATCTGATCCAGGCGCCGCGCCATTGAGGCCCACGAGGCGAAACTGGCACTGCTCTTGCGAGTGCGTCCAGAAGCCAAAGTTACCGGCGGGGAAGCTGCCCGTCAGGTCAAACGCCAACACCTCGGGCTGACCGCCGAAGCTGCCATTGAGGCTCGTGTTCGAGGAGGGCGTCACCCACACCTGGATGCTGCTGGTGGTGTAGCGCATCCGCACGCGATAGGCGGTGTTATCCACCCACCCTGTGGTGCCCAAGCCGCTCACCGCCTCCGCGACCTTGGTCGCGTTGCCCGTGGAGGTCCACAGCTGCGAGTCTGTCGCAGGCCCTGTCAGGCGCGTCAGCCACAGCCCCGCAGGTCGGGGCACTCCGCCGCTCACCTGCGCGAGCTGCTTCCAGTTAAAGTACAAGAAGTCTCGGTCGCCTGCGGCGCCTGTGGGCGCCAGCTCGCCCGTGTCATAGCCGACCGTCCAGCCGATAAAGTCATCGTCGTTTGTCGCGCCCACGCGCAGCGTGAACGTGATCTCGCCCATGTCCGCAGGCATGTTCGTCGTGTAAACGCCCGCCGCAGAGTTCTGGTTTTGCGTCACCCCGAGGTTGTCTGCGGCCAAGTCCCAGCCGGGCTGCGTGCCGCCAGGCAACGCCTCAGCGGTCTGGAGCGAGAAGTTGCTGCTCTCACAGACGAACTGGTCTTCGATCTGACAGGTGGATGAGCAACCATCCCCGCTGACCAAGTTGCCATCGTCACAGGCCTCAGCCACCTCTCGATTGCCATCACCGCAGATCGCGAACGCGAGCTGCGACGAGAGCGTCAATAACGCGAAGCTCGCCAGCGCGAGCCATCTCATCTGTCCCATAAACTACCTCGTGAGAGCTTCAATATCTCGTCATGTCATCGAAACAGCGCGCGCCCCGTCAGCGATGACGGGGTGCGCTCGCAAACCCATGTTCAAGCACCTCAATCCTGAGGCTGACACGCAGTGAGCGGCTGAAGTGATGCGCGTTTGGACTGTCTCTATCACATGCTATCGCACACAACTAATCACCCGTTCAAGCGCTAACCTTTGACCTGCCGCGCCGCACAGCCGCCACACATGCGCCCCAGCGCCTCAGCAGCACGCTCACCCAGAGCGCGCTGCGCGCGCAGGTCACATTAATCTGTCGCATCGACGCGCGACGCGCTCATCCCAGCCCAAACGCCGCGCAGGCGTTGGCCCACGTCTCGCGCGCCACCTCCTCCACGGGCCGATCTTGCAGCCGTGCCACACACTGCCCCACCTCGACCACCCGCGCCGGGTGATTCTGGCGCGCTTGCAGCGGATGCGGCGGCTGATAGGGCGCGTCCGTCTCGACCAGCAGCCTCGACAGCGGCGTCGCGGACGCCGCGCGCGGCGTCCGCTTAGCATTGTGCCACGTCACCGAGCCGCTGTAGCTCATCCACATCCCCTCGCGCACATAGAGGGGGACCATGTCCGCGCTGCCCGAGTACGAGTGCATCACCCCCTCCAGCTTGCCCCGGCACGGATGCCCCCGCCAGCTGCGCAAGAGCACCTCCTGCGCGTCGAGGCAGTGGATGATCGGCGCCAAGCCCACCTCCAGCGCGATCTCCAGCTGCGCCTCGAACACACGCAATTGACGCGCGCGCTGCACCTCATCGCGATCCCAGCGCCAGTCCAACCCCAGCTCCCCCACGGCCACCGCGCCATGCGCGCGCAACAGCCCTGGCAGCCGCGCGAGCGCCTCATCGATCATGGCGTCGCTCAGCTCGCGCACCGCCTGCGGGTGAATCCCCAGCGCGAGCTTCACCTCCTCATGGGCTGCGGCGATCTCAACGCAGCGCGCCCAGTTCTCAGGCGCCACCGCAGGCAGCACGATCGCGCCCACGCCTGCGGCGCGGGCCTCTTGAAGCTGCGCCTCAAGGCCCACGTCCTCGCCGCCCATCGCGTCCAGATGACAGTGCGTGTCACACCAGCGCATCACCTCACCTCACCGCTCACACCAAAAAGTCGCGCGACCGCGAGGCCTCGCTTAAGTTACGCTGGTTCTTGTACACGCCAGCGCTGCGAACCACCCTAGCGGCACAGCTCGCCAACGCCAAGAAAGAGGCCACCATGCCCGCCCTCCCCCGCCACCTCATCCTCGCCACCCTCCTCACCTCACTCGCCGCATGCGCCGACGCACCACGCGACGACGCCCCCAACATCGCTGACACCACCCCCAACACCATCAACGCGCCTCACGACGCACCCGACGACCTGCCCACATCACCGCCTGACATGCGCCCCGACGCGGTGATCGATGATCCAGACCTCATCGACACGCCAGGCGACGCGCCCGACGACGCCCCCATCGACCAGCCACCGCCCGCGCCCACGACCACGCGCGCCTTCATCGCGCAGGGCCACATGGGCCGCACCATGATGTCCTGCGATGGTGGCCACAGCTGGATCGCCGACCGCTCGCTCGACGCCACGCTCAAGTGCTGGGACCCAGACGCAGACAACAAGCCCGACTGCGACCACCACCCCGGCGCGGGGCGCGGCATCACCTCCCACGGCGGCATCACGCTCGCCACGTTCGGCTGGGGGCCGCCCGGCGCCATCTGGCGCAGCGAGGACGGCCAAAACTGGACCACCCCGCTCGAAGACACCACCTTCGGCGGCGTCGCCACCGACGGCACCACCTGGCTTGCAGCCGCGCGCAGGCCGCGCCTGTCCCACGACGGCGGCCTCACCTTTACTCAAGGCGGCGACTCGATGATGCGCACAGGCAACGTGCGCCGCGCCGCCCATGTGATCAGCGCCGCAGGCGGCAGGTTCATCATGGTGGGCGATGACGCCGACATCGTGGTCAGCCCCGACGGCATGACATGGCAAGCGGCCACGGCGTCCGCGAGCTGCGGCGCGAACATCCAGACCGCAGGCGGCATCGCGGCGCTCAACGGGATCATCGTGATCGTGGGCGGCGACGGCGTCGCGTGCCACTCCAGCGACGGCGGCCAGACCTTCAGCGCACAGGAGCTGGGCGCGAGCATCAGCGGCCAGCTCGTCGTCCACGACGGCCACCTCAAGACCTGGAGCCGAGGCAAGCTGCACCGCAGCGCCGACGCCACCACCTGGACCACCCACGACCTCACCCCCTCAAACCTCACCCCTGGCCCAAGCGCGGCCGAACCCGACGGCGCCATCGTCGCCATCCGAGGCGGCTGGCAGACCTGGTACGATCGCCAAGAATACTACCGCAGCGACGACGGCATCACCTGGACCACGCTCGCCCCAAACCCGGCCCTCACCGGCCACCCCATCCGCGCCATCACCACCGCCACGGTCCCCATCCGAGGCGAATGTGCGCCCCTGGCCTCATCCCCGGAATAAACCACCCCCAAAAAGCGCTTGACACACCCAGACGACGCGGGCATTAATCGCGTCACCCCGGCGCCCTCCCAGGCGCCCGCATTCCGGCGTAGCTCAGTGGTAGAGCAATCGGCTGTTAACCGATTGGTCGTAGGTTCGAACCCTACCGCCGGAGCTTCTTGAGTCAGTTTGAGCCAAAGCAAAGGGCGCCCCGACGGTGAAACCGTCGGGGCGCTTTTTGCTTTGGCTTATTCTTCAGCATCTTGCGCTCGCTGCGAGGTAGGCCTGATGCCTATGGCGATGAGTTAGACGCGCTGTGGTGAGGTGGGTGAGGGCACCCAAGGTTGGAGGGTCCAGCAACCTAACAGTTACGATTGACAGCATCGGCGGGGATCGGGATACTGGATCAACCTATCCCACCACTCTTGGTTAAATGGCACTTGCAGGGGATCTTCCATCGAAAGAAGCAATGGAAAAACATCGAACTCAGCGACAGCCCTCAACATTGCAAAGCCTATGGTAAAATTCTTCACAATAGGTTTTCGATTAAAGAGCAAAAAAGCACGAGAACCAGACTACTGAGGCCATTCATTCTTGTTCGAAAAATCACGGCCAACGAGGGGACCACAAATCCGCTTAGGATCCAACGCCTAGACTGATGACAAGGAGCCCTATGAGCACCAGTGTAGCGACCAAGCTTGAGACGGCACGCGTACGCCTTGAAGAGCTTGGCCGATTGACCGATGAGCTGACCATCTCATACACAGACGTCTTTCTTGAGGGCGAGCTTCGCACGTGCCTTGATACTTTTAAACGCGCGTACAACGAGGCTCAAGCACGCCTTGCTGAGCCCACACTGAGCATAGCGACGATCGGGACAACCTCTTCTGGGAAGTCAACCATCGTTAACGCGCTCGTGGGGCGGCGTATCGCACCGATCGAAGCTGGGGAGATGAGCGGAGGAGTCCTCACACTACGCAGCAGCAACGAGCGACGGCTGACAGTGGAGGAGGCCGAGGGCGCGCCTTGGGATGCAGGCACATGGGCGGGGATCTCTGACGCGGACGCTTACGATCGAATCCGCGATGGTGTCATGCGTCCCTACCATGAAGCTCGAAAGGCACGAGACTGCCATTCACCACAGGTCATCTCCGAGGGTCCGCTCCTTCCGTCTATCGACGCTAGCTTGTTAGGGCTCCCAGCAGATCTTGGCTTAGAGTTCATCGACCTACCTGGCTTAAAATCAGTAAAAGATCGTACAAATCTACAGATCATCCAAGCGCGTGTTAACAAAGCGTTCGGCCTTGTAACGCTCGACTACATGCAGACGGATGAAGAACACCGCAAGATGCTCCTTGAAGAGTTGAAGCACGTCGTGCAGTACCTGGGGGGACGCACCGACTCAACAATCTTCGTCCTGAATCGGGTCGATCAACGAGGTATGGATGACGAGCCTATCGAGGCGCGCGTTGAGGCATTGAGGAGAGAGATCAAAGATATCTTGGGGCTTCAGACCGAGCCCGATGTGCTCCCGTTCGAAGCGCGTCTCCTCTATCGCGCACAGTGCGCTTGGGGTGCTAGTGACGAAACACACCCAACAACCACCTCAGCTCAACGTCTCGATCATCTCCGATCGCTCTTCGAAGAATCCGCTTCATCGCTCAAGAGACGTGGGCGCGAGCGCCCAGATGTGCGGTCATGGCTCCGGGATCTTGAGGATCAGGTCGATGAGGGTATCGTCCCTTCCGACGATGACCTCCGCACTTTACTGCAGCACGCACAAGAGTGGAGTGGTGGCAAGGAGCTATGGCAACGGCTGCGCGCACGTATCGAAGAGTCTTTCGCTGAGCTGGTGATCCTCCCCGCGCTCATTGAGGTCTTGGACACGCATAAAAGCTTCACAGATGGATTGAGAGCCGTGTCGAGGATTCGAAAGATCGACTCCCAAGGACAATTGGAGCAAGAGCGACACCGATTGGAGCAGCTGCAGACCAACTTGCACGAGGACGTGGGCACGACGCGGGAGCGATTTCGCACCCTGCTGACCGACGCAGCAGAAGGCATGAAGTCTGGCGACCAGAGTGAGCGTCACCAGCTGACAAAGAAGCTCGGGGTCGGCTTCGAGAGCCTCCTCAACGCCATCAACGAGGTTACTGGCGACCTCATAACCTCACTCATCGCTCCAGTCCGGGACGCGCTCAAGATGAGCCGTGGGGTCTACGACTTGCAAGATGAGATGAACCAAGTGCTCAACCCTGCAGCGGCGAAAGAGCTTGTCGACGCGTACGATCGGTTCAGTCGACGAATCCCAACTTTGTCGCGCGAGGAGAAGACCTTCACCTTGCGAGTGAGTGATGATGATGATGGGTTAGAGCAACTTCACGAGACAGAGCGAGACGCCCGAAGGCTCTATAAAAACATGAGCGACAGCCTCATCGCCCGCGCGGAGTTCAAGTTACAAGGCCAAGCAGAGTCGATACGCCGCGCCCTCACCGGACTGCTAGAACAACAAGCTGATGACATCACAGCAGCATGTCTATCGAAACTCCCGGATTTATCCTTAGAACAAGCGATTGAATCGGCTCGTAGAGCGCGCAGCCGAGATGAACTCCTCGCCCTCCCTCCTCATTTCTTTCCCTTACCAGAAGCTGTTGAGCAACACCAATATGAGCAAGAGGAAGTGGTAGGGCAGCGCGAGGAAGAAGATGAGTATATTGAGCGGAGTCGAGCTGCTGAAGGCTCACTGGGAGGCGCTGCTGGTGGAGCCGTAGCCGGCGCCCTCATCGCCGGGCCCTTGGGTGCGGTTGTCGGAGGAGCGATTGGGGCGCTGGCTGGAGGACGCGGCGGAGCTTTTATTGATGTCAAGAGAAATCGTACAATCACGCACGATATCAAAGCAGACATCTCCTATCAACTCCTCACCCTGCCTGATGAAGATGGCATGGCTCGCCAGTGGGACAGCGCTGTAAAGGGTGCTGAAGATTCGCTCTGGGAGACCCTGCGCGATTGGATGATCGAAGCATTGCGCGAATCGTCGATAAACTTCTCAACAGCCATTGACTCAGTGCTTCGTTTGGCAGACCGGGCCCTTGAGCAACAACAAAAATTTGCAGCTAGCGAACATGAGGTCGTCATTGAGCGCTGGAAGCGGATTGATGGGGATGTCGATCGAATTATCGGAGCATGTAACGGCGTGCACCAATCCGCCACATCAAAGCATGAGTGACCCATGTCAACATCAAATCACTTTGAGCATGTGGTCCAAGACGTCAGAAAGCAAGCTCATCATTATCAAAATACTCAAAACTACACCCAGCTCCAGGCTTGCGTTCGGGCTTGGTGTGAGCATTTGAAATGGCAGGTGGATGTTAACGACGCCATCAAATTGTACCAAGAGTCGGCACATCTAAAAAAGATCGAACTCAGACTTACGCCTGACACCTATCACCAGAGGCCTTCGAACAAGGAATTGAAAAACTCAAACCCAAGCAATAAGGATAAATCAAAAATGGAAGACATCCCGTACGGATACATTCTTTTCGCCTTAGCAGTCGCAGCTGCCGGCTATGCGGCTTATCACCTAAAACAAAAAAATCCACCTAATGCGAGAAAGGCACCTGAAAACGCACTAACTTCATGGACGGTAGTATTGGTCATCAACGCGGATCGTGAGAACATCATCGACACCCTTCGTTCAGGAGGCGCAGCTACCCTAGCTGACGATCATTTATATAAAGCGACACAAGCACTCTGGTTTGGAGCTGAGGAAGACTTTGAGACCTCCACCCTAGCAGCTTGGTTCAGCGAAGATCGAGCCGTGACTCATACTACGGAGTACGACGTACATTTAATTCGCTTCGACCTGAGAGAAGATGATCCTGGCCTTCATCGCGGCGCGTCACAGTTAGACCGGCTCGATGCGTTTCGCCGCTTGCGCTCTAGTGGACTCAAGGCCGCGGTCTCGCCGCGACTGCCGAGTGACGCTTACGGGACCACAGACACCTACAGCAGATAGGATATGACTATGATGATTGACACGACTCTCCTCTTGGAGAATGGCCCCATCATCAAGAAGCTTATATCTGGAGAGCTCAAGCGCCACGGCGGCGTGCTTCGAGAAACAGCGACCGGGAGAATCGCCAAACATCTTATGGAGGCACCAGGAGCCTCCAATATGATCATGCAGACCCCAGCAGCCAACCTACTTAGCGGAGCCGCGAGCATAGCAGCGAGTGGACCTGTTGGGGCTGCTGTACATGGGGCTGGGAGCGTGCTCAACGTGGCCGTTAATGCGGCCGGACACGTTGTGACAAATCGCAAGCTCAACGCGATCCAAGAAACACTCTCATCTGTCCTTCAAGTCTCGCAAGTAGCCGCAGCCGCGAGCGTGCTCAACCTGGGGGTGAGCGTCGCTGGGTTCGCTTACATGGGCTACAAGCTCAATCAAATACAGCGTTCGATGTCGAGCATGCAGGAGCATATGCAGGCTGGCTTTGGCCGGGTCGACGCAAAGCTGGATGCTATCGCGGGTCAGCTCAGCTACCTGCTCTTGCTTGCTGAGTCGAGTTCAAGCGAACAGCGCAAGATCAGCGACTCGCTGGCAGAGCTACATCGGGCAGTCCTCGTCTCCGAGCTCGCCGAGCTTCAATCCTGGCTCGATCAGCTGTCTCGCTTCCCCGACGACTCTCCGAAGGAGGCGATTCGTGCCGCTAACAAGGTGCGACGTACTCTCTCAGATCAGGCGCTCCGCGCAACACCTGAGTTCGAGCCAAGGGTGATGCTGGTCGCAGACATCTCAATCCGAGGATGGATCATCGCGACGGCGACGGAGGCAAACTTGCTGATGAGCATGGGACAGCATCGTGACGCACGACAGCTCATCCAGAGCGAACATCCAAGGTTCGCCAAGCTAGCAGCACACTGGGCGGATGTTTTGATCGCCAACAAGCGACCCCATCTGCAGACAGCGCTGCGCTTTGAGGCGCCCAGATTCCGCCCGTTTATCATGCCTGAGCGTGTGGAGAGGCTAGCCCACCTCCACCGCGCGGACCATGAGCTATCCGACAGCCGTCGGAGCCGCGTGGCCAAGGAGGCGGCTCTCGAACTTGAGATGTCGTACAACGCCGCGCTCGGGGACGACTGGACACGCCGGCAGATCGCCGTCGCAGAGTATCTCGACGGGTTGAGCGAGCTGAGCTGCCGCCTTGAGACGTTGGGAGCATTTGCCCGAGAGTGCGAAGTGCGCAA
This sequence comes from uncultured Bradymonadales bacterium, assembly GCA_964468515.1. GTDB lineage: Bacteria > Myxococcota_A > Bradymonadia > Bradymonadales > Bradymonadaceae > CAYXWB01. The sequence continues at coordinate 13,406 of CAYXWB010000003.1, forward strand.
TCTCTCAAGCAGTCGGGCTTTGCTGCCAGGACCTGAAACGAAGCCTGGAATCTATGTACTCTCTGCGATAGCAGATGACGAGTAGCGCTCAGAGCGCCCGCGAGAGCGGCCATATGCCATGTCAAGCTTAGGGGTGAGCTGCTGAGATGACCATGTTGAACCACCGCATCCTGATCACGGGCTCCTCCGGGCTCGTCGGCACGGCGCTCACCTCGGCGCTGCGGGCCGAAGGGGCGGATGTCGTCCACCTCGATCTGCGCGCGATTGGCGAGGCGCGCGGAGATGTGTGCGACCAAGCTCAACTGCGCCAGCTCATCGCGCGCGTCGACGGCATCGTCCACCTCGCCGCAGTGTCTCGTGTCATCTGGGGCGAGCGGGAGCCTGAGCGGTGCTGGGCGACGAATGTGGGTGGGCTGCGCAACGCCCTCGCGGCGGCCGCTGAGTCCTCGCGCGCGCCCTGGCTGATCTTCGCGAGCAGCCGTGAGGTGTATGGTCAGCCCGACCGCCTCCCAGCCAACGAGGACGCCCCGCTGCGCCCGGTGAACATCTACGGGCGATCCAAGGTTGAGGGCGAGCTGCTCGTCGAGCAGGCGCAGCGTGCTGGTGTCCGCGCTTGCACGATCCGCCTGTCCAATGTGTTCGGCTCGACCGCTGATCACGTCGACCGCGTGGTCCCAGCCTTCGCGCGCGCGGCGGCGCTCGGGCAAGAGCTGCGGGTCGACGGGCTCGACCACACGTTTGACTTCACCCATATCGACGATGTCACACGCGGCGTCGTCGCCTTGGTCAAGCTGCTCACGGCTGGCGAGCTACCACCACCGCCTGTTCACTTTGTCAGCGGCAGGCCGACGACGCTCGGTGAGCTCGCGCACCTCGCGATGAGGTTAGGACAGCCAGGGTCCATGATCCGCGCAGCACCACCTCGCGACTTCGACGTCGCGCGCTTCTTCGGCGCGCCGGAGCGCGCGAAGGCGCTGCTGGGATGGCAGCCCATGGTCACCCTTGAGGACGGCCTCGCTAGGCTGATCCAGGGGTTTCGTGAGCTTCACCAAGCAGACGACACACAGGAGCGCGAGCGATGAAGATCCTCAAGGTCATTCACGGCTATCCCATGCGCTACAACGCAGGCTCTGAGGTCTACAGCCAGACGCTGTGCCATGGCCTCGCGGCGCGTCATGAGGTCCACGTGTTCACGCGGGAGGAGGACGCCTTTGCGCCCGACTTTCGACTGCGCACAGAGCAAGATGGTGATGATCCTCGCGTCACCGTGCATGTGGTCAACAACCCTCGCTTCAAGGATCGTTACCGCGCGGCGGGCATCGATCAACGCTTCGCCGAAGTGCTTGAGCGTGTCGGCCCTGATATTGTCCATGTCGGACACCTCAACCACCTCTCCACCTCGCTCTTACGTGAGGCGGCGCTGGGCGAGATCCCGATCGTCTTCACGCTCCACGATTATTGGTTGATGTGTCCGCGTGGGCAGCTCATGCAGATGTTCCCGGAAGATCCGGACAACCTCTGGGCCGCGTGTGATGGTCAAGAGGATCGCAAGTGCGCCCAGCGCTGCTACGCACGCTACTTCAGCGGCGCGCCCGATGAGGTGGAGGCGGACGTCGCCTACTGGACCAGCTGGGTCGCGCGGCGCATGCAACATGTCCGCGAGGTGGCGGAGCTTGTGGACCTCTTCATCGCGCCCGCGCGCTACCTCCACGATCGATTCCGTGATGAGTTTGGCCTCCCTGAGCGAAAGCTCACCTACCTGGACTACGGGTTCGCGAGGGAGCGAATCGTGGGGCGCCAGCGGGTCGCGGATGAACCCTTCACGTTCGGCTACATCGGCACGCACATCCCCGCGAAGGGGATCCACGACCTGATCCGCGCCTTCGGCACGCTGCGAGGCGATGCGCGCCTTCGCATCTGGGGCAGGCCCCGAGGCCAAGACACTGACGCGCTCAAGCGCATCGCGGCCTCGCTCCCCCCAGAGAGGGCAGCTCAAGTGGCGTGGCTCCCAGAGTATAAGAACCAAGAGATTGTGCGAGACGTCTTCGATCGGTGCGACGCCATCGTCGTCCCCTCCGTGTGGGTTGAGAACTCCCCGCTCGTCATCCACGAGGCGCAGCAAGCCCGCATCCCCATCGTCACGGCCAACGTCGGCGGGATGGCAGAGTACGTCCAACACGAGATCAACGGGCTGAGCTTTGAGCACCGCTCTGTCGCGTCGCTCGCCGAACAAATGCAGCGTCTCATTGATGAGCCAGGGCTCGCCACGCGGCTCGGCGCGCGCGGGTACTTGTTCAGCGACTCGGGTGACATCCCCTCCATCGAGCAGCACACCCGCGCGGTCGAGGCGCTCTACGAGGGCGTCCAGGCCCGGCGCGCGTCAGCGCGCGTTGAGCGACGAGCGGGGCCTTGGCGCATCACCTTTGACACCAACCCAGACACCTGCAACTTGCGCTGCATCATGTGCGAAGAGCACTCGCCACACAGCACGCTCCAGGTGGCGCGCAAGCAGGAGGGCCGCCCACGGCGCCTGATGCCCTTCGAGCTGATCGAGCGTGTCATCGCAGACGCAGCACCTCATGGGCTACGCGAGATCATCCCATCGACCATGGGCGAACCGCTCTTGTACAAACATTTCGATGGCATCCTTGAGCTCTGTCATCGTTACAACGTCAAGCTCAACCTCACGACGAATGGCACCTTCCCTCGACATGGGGCCACCGCGTGGGCAGAGCGGATCGTCCCCGTCACCTCTGATGTCAAGATCTCGTGGAATGGCGCGACCAAGGCGACCCATGAGCGGATCATGCTGGGGAGCCGCTGGGAGAAGGTGCTCCACAACGTGCGCGACTTTATCACCGTCCGAGACGCGCACGCCGCCGCAGGCGGCAACCGATGCCGCGTCACCTTTCAGCTGACGTTCCTTGAGTCAAACGTTGATGAGCTCGCTGACATGGTGCGCCTCGCGGTGAGCTTGGGCGTGGATCGCGTGAAAGGGCATCACCTCTGGGCTCACTTTGACGAGATTCAAGAGGAGTCGATGCGACGCAGCCCCGAGGCGATCGCGCGCTGGAACCAGGCCGTGATCGCCGCGCGTGAAGCGGCCGCTGAGCAGCCGCTGCCGAGCGGTCAGCACATCCTGCTTGAGAACATCTTCTTGCTCGACGCGAGCGCGACGCAAGACCTCGCCCCTGGCGGCCCTTGCCCCTTCCTCGGTCAAGAGGCGTGGGTCAGCGCGACCGGACGCTTTGACCCGTGCTGCGCGCCAGATGCCCAGCGGCGCACCTTGGGCGACTTCGGGGACCTCAACACAGCGGGCTTCATGGAGGTCTGGGACGGTGATGCTTATCGAGCGCTCACCTCGACCTACCGCAACCGTCGCCTCTGCCTCGGCTGTAATATGCGTAAGCCTGCAGGAGGAGAAGCATGAGCTGGGCCAACCTCCAAGTCTCCCCATGCGGCACGCACCACCTCAACGCCGCTGGCGAATCAGCCTATAGCGCGCGGTTCGATGAGGTGCTGAAGTTCCATGCGCCTGGGCTGGCCCCGGTGCAGCGAGGAGGGGCGGCTTGGCACATTGATCCAAGCGGATCAGCTGCTTATGCGCGACGCTTCATTCGAACCTTTGGCTATTATGAAGGCCTCGCCACAGCCTGCGCGCACGAGGGTTGGCATCATATCGATGTCGAGGGCGCAGACGCCTATGACGAGCGATATAGGTGGTGCGGCAACTTCCAGCAGGGGCGGTGCACAGTCCGCGACGAGGATGGCACATACCATCACATCAAGGGTGATGGGCGCGCGGCCTACTCTGAGCGATGGCGCTACGCGGGCGACTATCGAGACGGCGTCGCCGTCGTGCAAGCTGCTGATGGCCGTTCCACACACGTTGATCGCGATGGCGCGCTTGTCCACGAGGCATGGTTCATCGATCTCGACGTGTTCCATAAAGGCTTCGCGCGCGCGCGCGATGAGGGAGGATGGACACACATCGATCTGCGCGGTCAACCGCGCTATGCGCGTCGTTTCGCCGCCAATGAACCCTTCTATAATGGTCAAGCTCGGGTCGAGCGGTTTGACGGCGCGCTTGAGGTGATCGACGAGGCGGGCACATGCTTGCTTGAGCTGCGCCCACCACGGCGCTCAGAGTTCGCCGCGCTCTCAGCAGATATGGTCGGCTTTTGGCGCACACAGACCATCGCGACCGCAGTACAGCTTCGAGTCATTGAAGCGCTCCCCGCGACTGAGACCGAAGCTGCAAAGCGGTGCGCGCTCCATCTTGATGGCGCGACGCGGCTGCTGCGCGCGCTTGGCGAGCTCGACCTGGCAGTGAAGGTGTCTGATCAATGGCGCCTCAGCTCACGTGGCGAGCTCCTACGCGCCTCGCACCCCTTGACGCTCGCTGATGCTGCGCTGGAGTACGCGGGTCCCCTCTCTGCGCTGTGGGAGCATTTACCAGTTGCGCTGAGCTTGGGCTCAAGCTGGCGCGCGCCAGATATCTTCGGAGAGGTCGCGCGCGACGAGGGGCGCCCCCTCAGCCACCATCGCATGCTCCAGAGCTACGCGCGCCATGATTATGCAGCGGTGTGTGATGCCCTCCAGCTGCGTGGTGATGAGCGGATCATCGACGCAGGCGGTGGGCTCGGCGTGATCGGGCAGCTCATCCTCGACGCTCACCCATCCGCCCATGTCATCGTGCTTGAGCGTCCTGAAGTGGTCGCCCAGGCGAAGGCGCAGCCTGAGCGTCTAGGCTTGCATTGGCACAGCGCCAACCTGTTTGAACCCTGGGAGAGGAGCGCCGATGTGGTGCTCCTCGCGCGGGTCCTGCATGACTGGGACGATGATGAGGCGCTCAAGCTCCTCACACATGCACGCGAAGCGCTCCCTGTGGGGGGGCGAATCTTCATCATTGAGCTGTTAACCTCAGCGGAGCGCTTCGCGGGCGCGCTCTGCGACTTGCACCTGATGGTGGTCACGGGAGGCCGCGAGAGGACGGCCGATGACTTCGCGCGACTGCTCAACGCCGCCCAATTTCAGCTACACCGCGTTCACGCTGGGGCGGCGCTCCCCTGCATCATCGAGGGGATAGCGCGATGAATGACCAGCAGCGAGAGATCCCCGCCTCCACGCTAGCACAGCTCGCTCGTGTGCCCGCAGATCGCGCGGTCGCGTTGCTGCTGCGTCATTCGGTTCGTGAGAAACTGCCACCTGATGAGGTGGGCTATGACTTGCCTATCACTGACGTCGGGCGACACCTCGCGCAAGCGCTCGGCGCACACCTATGTGGCAGGCTGCACACGTTACATGCGAGCCCCTTGGCGCGCTGCATGCAGACCGCAGCAGCCTTAGCAGCGGGCGCGGGGGCGGCGCTCAACATCATCCCTGATCGCCTCCTCGGTGACCCAGGGATCTTTGTGCTTGATGGTCAACGCGCTTGGTCAAATTGGGAGGCGCTCGGCCATGAAGGGGTGATGCATCACCTCGTGACTCAATCAGCTGCCCTCCCAGGGATGGCAAGGCCTGATGAGGCGGCACGAGCGCTCGTGCAACATATGCTCGCTGCCGCCGCCGAGCGGCCGGGTTTACACGTCTTTGTGACACATGACTCGCTCGTGACTGCGACTGCGGCGCGCCTCCTAGGGCAACCCCTCAGCGTTGAGGACTGGCCTTGGTATCTGGAAGGCGCCTTCTTCTGGGCCGATGACTTAGGAGTCCACACCGCATATCGTGAGCAACAGGCCGTACGCGCGGCGCCGCTGTGCAGCTTCGCCGAGGGCGACGTCATTGAGCTCGCGCGACGCGAGATCGCAGCGACCCTTGGCTTAGACTCGGGAGCACACTTCTTCCTCGCGGGTGGCGCTTTCACCTCGTTGCGAACAGGCCAGCCATCGCGCGTCCTCAACATTTGGGCAACCTCAGCGCATGCTCGTAATCTCCTCCTCAATACGCTGAGCGCGCGCGGCGCCCAAGCTGCGGAACCTCGTCCAGGGTCGGATGCCTTTGAGATCGCAGACCGCGTGATCGAGATCGCCCACGCTCTCGCGCCTCGTGCAAGCGCCACGTGGTTGGCACAAGCTGAGGCTGAGCCGTCCCTTATAGGCGTCGAGCATCAAGCAGATGGTGCTTGGTTCGTCCTGGGTGCACAGCCCTAACATGCCAGGGAGTTGACCAACTCGTGCCCCCTTCAACGTCGATAGCTACATTGCCCTGCTCATGAGATGGCGCGTGCTTCGACGCAAGCTCACGCGAGAGGAACTGTTTGAGTCAGACCAGCCCCCTTAAAGAGCCAACTTTCCAACACCCTGCCCCATGAGGTCACCTCGACCCATGCCGTCAAGCGCCACACCGCCTCATCCTGCCAGGTCACCCGCTCATGCATCACCTGTGTTTTCGTCGATCGCTCCTCTTGATCCTCGCGCTCCTGTCAAGCGCCTGCGGTGATTGTGCCTCGTCGGACAACCCTTCGCCGGGCACCACCCTGGAAGACATGACGCCCCTCCCAGACAGCCCGCAAGATCTCCCCGATGACATCGACCTCGGCCCCATCCCCGAATCCGAGCAGGTCTACACGCTCGCCGGAACATGCGTCACGATCGAGGGGGTCGATCCTGCTGATGCTGAGCTGCGCGGGTTTCTGACGCATGACTCCCAGGAGAGCTTCGCGTTCTCGGCCGCCTCGCCATCACAGGCCTCACGCATCCATCTGCGTGCCTCCGATCTGGGCACCTACCTGCTCTTTGACGCGGAGTCGCACCACGTCGTCGTCGAGGAGGCTGGGGGCAGCTTCCAGCGCAAGCGCGAGCTGAGCTCCGACATCCTGAGCGTCGATGATGCTTACCTCCCCGGCGCGCAGTGGGTGTTGCATGCGTCGCCGCGCGATGCCTCACGCTTTCATCTGCGACACCTCAAGACAGGTCAGTACATGACCACCACGGGGCTCGCCACGGGGATGCACCGCGCGGCGCTGCTCACCCTCTCGCAAGCGCAGGGCTGCGCCGAGTTCCCCGAGCTCACGCTCGACGCGAGCGGCACCCCGAGACAAGCGCCGTTCGAGGATGGCTCGCTCTATGGCATCGTCGAGACGCACAGCCACATCCTGACTAACTTCGGCTTTGGTGGCGGCGGGATCTTTCATGGCAGCGCGTTTCACCCGCTCGGCGTCACGCACGCGCTGCCGTCGTGCGAGCTGTTCCACGGCGCGGAGGGACGAAAAGATCTCTTCGGCTTTGGCTTTGATCAGGGCGCGAGCATTGATCAAGAGGCGCTGCTGCTGGGGCTCGTCTCGGGCCGCACGCCCGAGTTCAATCACTTCACTCAGGGCTATCCCGAGTTCACCTCATGGCCGAGCGCGCCCACAAGCTCCACGCACCAGACCCAGTACTACCGCTGGATCGAGCGCGCTTACTTGGGCGGCCTGCGCCTGATGGTCCAACACGCCACGAGCAACAAGGTCATCTGTGACCTCATCGTCGGGCAGCGGACACAGCCCACGCGCTACGCTTGCGATGACATGGTCGCCGTCGACCGTATCATCGAAGAAACCTACCGCATGGAGCGCTACATCGACGCGCAACATGGCGGCCCCGGCAAGGGGTGGTTTCGCATCGTCACCTCTCCTGCACAGGCGCGCGAGGTCATCCGCGATGGCAAGCTCGCCATCGTCCTCGGCATTGAGGCCTCACACCTGTTTGACTGCTTCATCGTCCCTGCCCGTGGCGAGGCGCGCTGCACTGAGCAGGAGATCATCGCGCAGCTTGATGAGTACTGGGACAAGGGCGTGCGCGTCCTGTTCCCCGTGCACAAATATGACAATGAGTTCTCAGCGGGTGATGGCTCCCGAAGCCTGATTGAGATCGGCAACTTCGCGCAGTCCGGCCACTGGTCTAACTTTACAGAGGATTGCCCCGACGTGCCCACCGTCTTCGACAAAGGAGATGTCGCTGTCGGCGGCCTCAATCAACCTCGCGAGGATTACTTCGCCGCGCCGCCGAATGACATGAGCAGATTCCCCATGCGGCCCGTCGCGACGCTGATCAATTACGTCAATGAGCTGAGGAGCGGCCCGCTCGTGGGCGATTACTGTCAGAACGCGGGCTTGACGCCGATGGGCGAGTTCTTGATGACGCAGATGATGCGCCGGGGGATCATCATTGAGCTTGATCACTTGCCACGACGCTCCTATCAGCGCGCCTTTGAGCTGCTTGAAGAATATGATTATCCAGCGGTCGGCTCACACGGCAACAACAACCGTGGCAAGCTCTACGAGCTGGGCGGCGTCTCAAAGATCAGCTTTGGGCGCTGCGCCGACCCCGCAAGTCCCGGCGATCGCATGAGGAGCCTGAGAGAGCGCGCGGCGCTGATTGAACAAGCGGGCGGCCTGCCCGCAGAGGGCGTCGGCTTTGACCTCAATGGTTTTGCCGGTGGCATCGGACCTCGCTTCGGCGAGCGGAGCCCGTGTACGACGCCGCAGGATAAGCCTGTCACTTATCCGTTTAGCTCCTTTGATGGCGGCGTGGTCTTCACCCAGCCCGCCGTAGGCGATCGCACCCTGGACTTCAACACTGAGGGGTTCGTCCACATCGGGATGCTCCCCGAGCTGATCGAGGATATACGCCACGACGGCACCACGGACGAAGAGCTTGAGAAACTCTTCAAGTCCGCTGAGGCGTACATCAGGATGTGGGAGAAGAGCGAACGACGCAGCGCGGAGATCTTGGCGGCCACACCCTAACGACAGAGGCTGTTGCCCCACCTGACCGCCAAGCGTCAAAGCTTGCGCTGAGACCAAGCCAAACACCGCTCGGCCCCATAGCGCTTCACCTGCTGAACATCGTGGAAGCGCGCGACGACGATCTCAGCGAGGGGGAGCGCGCTCAGACGCTTCAGGCCGCCACGTCTCGCGCCTTGATGGACGACAAGGACGTGCGCACCTTCCTTGAGCGTCACCCCAGCGGGGGTGGTCGTGGCGATCGGGGGCGGTTTGAACACCCGCAAGGAGCACGCAAGTGGCGAAGGATCATCTCGTCGAGCTGGGGTCAGGGTTCTGGAATGTGCGCGGCTCGTTTAAGCTGCTCAGCTTGGTGGAGATTGGCACGCAATGCTCGCTGGTGCAGCTAGCCTCAGGCGGCTTTGTGCTGCTCGACGCTTACGCCTTCACGGGGGCGCCCGAGCGTGAGATCGCGCGCCTGACCCACAATGGCCAAGCGATCGAGGCGATCCTCAACCTTCACCCTTACCACACCAAGCATGTGCGCGAGGTCGCGGCCCGCTACCCGCACGCGCGTCTCTACGGCACGGCGCGCCATGTAGCGCAATGTCCCGACCTGCCATGGCAGCCCGAGCGCACAGAGAGCGAGGCGTGCGCCTCGCTGTTCGCAGACGATCTGGCGTTGCTCGTGCCTGCGGGCGTCTCGCTCGTCACCTCTGACGAGAAGGTCCACTTTGGCTCAGTGCTCGCTCACCACCTGGCCTCGCGCACGCTGCACGTCGATGACACGCTCACCTGGGTTGACCTGCCGCTCGTCAGAGGCCTGCGCTTTCATCCCACGCTGCGCTGGGCGTTGGAGCCTCGCGCGGGCGCGAGCGAGGCTTTTCGCCAGTGGGCGCGCGAGCTGGCCGCGCGCTGCGACCAGGTGGATCATCTCTGCACAGCGCACATGCGCGCGCTCCCTCCTACGACCCAAGCTGGCGTGCCGATGGCGTGGGGCGAGCGCGTGCGCGAGGCGCTGGCGGACGTCGAGGACATCCTCCAACGCCATGAGGCGGACCACGCCTAAAGGGCATGGCTGCGCCGCCTCTTGCGCACGCGCGGCCACACGAGCTTGGCGCGCCACGATGGGGCGCAGCGTGTGTCCTAGCCGCTGCCTTGTCTGTTCAACGCTTGAGCCACGGGCATCAGGTCACCTCCTCAACCCTGCGCATCACAGGCGAGGGCTTGAGCGCCTCGCGAGCGCGGATGAGGCGCAGTTCCAGCGTCGCGCGGTCGGCGGCGGAGGGGATGGTGCGATCGGCGAGCTCCGTGATGTGTTGGACCTGCGCGCGCAAGGCTCGCAGGCGGCGCGGCTTCTGGGTCTGGCTGGCGATGGCCTCCAGGGCGGTGAGCAAGCGCGCCATGATGGCGATGTTGCCATCGGCGCACCTGCGGATCTGATCGAACGCCTCGCCCACCAGCCCCTCAAACGACAGCCTCACGGCGATCACGCGCAAGGTGCCCTCGTCGTCGTGGTGGCGCAGTGAGGGCAGCTCGCGCGCGGCCAGGCGCGACATGATGGCCGCCAAGTAGTCGATGCAGATCACGGCGGTGGAGGTGTCATTGACGCCCGGTGAGAGCGCCTTGATGGCGATGTCGACGAGCTGCCTGATGCCAAACGCGGGGTCCTGATCCACCGTGCGGTGGCGGGCGATGGTGTAGGTCGCGTTGAGGGCGTCTGTGGTCGCTTGATCAGGCGCCTCCTCTTGCGCGAGCGAGGCCAGCGCCGTGTGCTTGACGACAAACGCGCCGATGCCGCGCTCCATGCGCAGGATCATCCCCTTGTCTTGGGCCAGCTGGATAAGCGCCTTGAGGTCCACCGCTTGAATGTAGCCGTCTTTCTTGGCGGGGACGCTCTGCCACACCGTGCCTTGAGGAGGCTGCGTCGCGGGGTCGTCCTCCTGCTCGTCATCGGACGCATCGCTGGGCTGCGACGGGAAGAGGCGATGAATGGCTGCGAGCGTCTCCTCAGAGACCGAGGCGATGATGCTGGAGGCTTGGATCGACAGCGCGATGTGATGAATGAAGTAGATGAGGAAGCCGATCCCCACGAGCGCCAAAATGAGCGCCACAAACAGCGACATCGACGGCACAAACGCCACATCGTCCTCACCGCCGCGGACGCTGCGCAGCACGATCAGACAATACGTGAAGATGCCCGCGAAGACCCCGAGCGTGCTCTGCATCACGCGGCTGCGCATGAAGTTGCGCAGGCTGCGTGAGGTGTACTGGCTCGACGCGAGCGTCAGCGCCACAAGCGTCATGGAGAAGGTCACGCCCATGACGGTCATCATCGAGCCCGCGATCGTGCCCAACAGCTCGCGCGCGCCCTCCGGGGTCGCGCCAAACAAGCGCGGCCATTGGGACGACCACGCCTGGGTCGTGTCGAGGTCCAGCTCGATCAAGCCCATGGCGAGGGCGACGCTCAGCGCGACCATCAGCGCGGGGATAAACCAGAAGCTCGATCTCAGCAGTTGCCAATAATGCCTTAACTTATACATAGCACACCCCTCGCCGCGTGCTGGCCACAGCCCACGGCGCTCGCAAGCTCAGCGATTGTTCAAGGACAGGCGGTCAGCGGCTGCGCAGCGTATCATGGCACACATCGCGACGCGCTCACCAAGCGCGCGCGCTTTGAGACACCCGCTCACCCAACCTAGGCGCGCAGCCGCTGACCGCCTAGCGCGATGCGCGCAGCGACGTCGCGCCCAGGACCGCTTGACAGCGCGCGCCTCGGCGCTAGAGTTCTAGCGATATGGCGACAAAACTCTGACAGAGAGCGCGCTGTGACTGGAGCAGACGAGGCGCCGCTGGCGAGCGTCGATACAAAGCGTTCGACATGGGCAGGTGCGATCATCGGCGTCGGGCTGATGGCAGCGGTCGATGAGATCGTCTTTCATCAGCTCTTGAGCTGGCATCACTTCTACGATCGCTCCACGACTGCCATCGCCCTGCTCTCCGATGGCTTGCTCCACGCGGCTGAGCTCATCGCGATCATCGCTGGTGGGTACGCGCTGCTGGAGCTGCACGGTCGTGGGACGCTCGCGCGCGCATGGACCTGGGCGGGGCTCTTGGTGGGGCTCGGCGCCTTTCAGCTCTTTGATGGGCTCATCAATCACAAGGTCTTGCGCCTGCATCAGATCCGCTATGATGTGCCGCTGCTGCCCTATGACATCGCCTGGAATCTCACCGGCGCGCTGCTGCTGTGCATCGGGCTGGTGATGCTCGCGCGCTTGCGCAGGCGCAGGTGAGCGCGCGATGCACGCTGCCCATCACAGCATGGCCGCCCTCCTCTTGGGCGCCTGCATCACGCTCGGGGCCTACCTGTGGGGTGCATGGCGCGAAGGGGCGCGCTGGCGTGCTGGTCGCACGGCGAGCTTCTGTCTGGGCATGGGCCTCGTCATCGCGGCGCTGTGGCCTCCCTTCGTCGCCGTCGCGCATCACGATCTGCGCCTCCACATGGTGCAGCATCTCCTCTTGGGGATGCTAGGGCCGGTGGGGATTGTGCTCGGGGCGCCGATGACGCTCCTGTTCAGGCGGCTCGACACGCGCCACGCGCGCGCGCTCAGCGCCATCTTGCGCAGCCGCCCCATGCACGTTTTGGGTCACCCAGTCACCGCGCTCGTGCTGAACCTCGGCGCCATGGCGGCGCTCTACACGACGCCCTTGTTCGCGGCCATGGGGAGCGAGCCTGCGCTCCACCTCGTGGTTCACCTGCACTTCTTGCTCGCTGGTTGCCTGTTCTCGTGGTCGATCGCTGGCGCCGATCCTAGCCCCGCGCGCCCAAGCCATGCCACGCGCTTGGCGGTGCTGTTTGTCGCCATGGCTGGTCACACCATCCTCGCCAAGGCGATGTTCGCTTATGGGCTGCCCCGAGACACGCACCACTGCCTGTCCGATCTCGAGGTCGCAGCCCAGCTCATGTACTATGGGGGCGATCTCTCGGAGCTCCTTTTAGCCAGCGCCCTCTTCGCGAGCTGGCACGCCAAGCGCGCGCGGCGCTGGCGCCGGTCGCCCCAACCTACCTCAGCTCAACACATGCGCCCGCGCTAGGGCATCGGACGGCAGACACCTTGAGCAGCACCCTGCACATCCTCCAGCCGCTGATCCATTACAGCTTGCATCTGCTCGCGCCAGGGCTCATCGCGTGGATCTTCTTTCGCGCCCAGTGGAAGCGCGCGTGGCTCATCATGCTCCTGACGATGCTCGTCGATCTGGATCATCTGCTCGCTTGGCCCGATGTGTTCGTGGCCGATCGCTGCGGCATCGGGTTTCATCCGCTGCACTCGTATCCGGCGATCGCGGTGTATGCGGCGTGTTGCTTCATTCGTCCGCTTCGCATCCCTGCGGTGGGGCTGCTCTTTCACATGTTCACAGACTATCAGGACTGCCTGTGGATGGCGCACCTCAGCCAGCCGTGAGCCACCACAGCTGCAGCGCTTCGCGCCAGCGCGCTTGAGTATCGCGACCGCGCTGACGCGCGCTCGCTCTCGTGCACGCGCGCATCGGGCGTGGCGCGCGGTGAACCTCTGGGCTGGCGCTCATGGTGCGGCGCTGAGCATGGCGAGGAGCTTGAGGGTGGTGTTCCAGTTGCGGGTCGTGACCGCGCCATCATCCATCAACCTCAGCTTGCCCAGCGCCCTGGCGAGCGGGCTTTGGCCTTGGCCGTCAGGATGCCAGGTGTAGATCACGTCGCCTGTGACCTCGAACCGCTCGGGCTCCCACGCGCGGTCCAGCAGCGGCGCGAGCTCCACATCGCTCGGGGCGTGTGAGAGGAACGTCACGCACAGGTTCGCGGGGGTGGCGGCTTCGGCCTTGAACGGGTTGCCATCGACGATCGCTTCGAGCTGCGCGCGCGTGCGCGAGGTCGTCACGATGGGGCGGCCCATGAACGCTCCCAGCGAGGTCTCAATGCGGCGAGTCAGCTCAGAGGCGCTGTGCGTCGCGCCAAACACCGCGTTGCCGCTCTGCACATACGTCTGCACCTCGACGCAGCCGATCGCCGCGAGCATCGCGCGCAGCTCGGCCATCGGCAGGCTGTTCTTCTTGCCCACGTTCACGCCTCGGAGCAGCAGCGCATAGCGTGTCATCGGCGCGTCTTCTTGGGGCATCGTGGCAGCTCCTCGTGGCTCATCAATGAGGCGGCAGCGGCTCACCGCGCGCGCCGCGTCAGGTTGGGAGACACGCGCCCGCAGGTCAAGTCATCCACGCATGGGAGGGGCTTGCACCGACACAAACGGAGGATTATACTCCGCTTCATAGCGTGATCCACCCTCGGCCCGCGCGATCCTCACCGCCACCCGAACGCGAGGCCTCCCGCAGATGCGAGCCGACGCACAACGCAACCGCGAGCGACTCATCGACGCGGCCATCACCCTCATCCTCGACACCGGCACCGAGCCCCCACGCGCCACGCTCGCCGCACAGGCGGGGGTCGGCATTGGGACGCTCTATCGACACTTCCCCGATCAGCAGTCGCTGCTCCAGGCCATCGTGCGTCAAGCGCTGGAGCGCAGCATCGGGGCCGGTGAGGACGCGCTCACGAGCGCGCCCGACGGCCTCAACGCGCTCTCACAATACTTACACGCCGCCATCGATCACGGCATCGGGGTGGTCAACCTGATCTATCCGCTGCTCCTCGACAAACCTCACCCCGATCTGCGCGCTCGCGCTGAGGTGATGCTCCACGCGCTGATCGCGCGCGGTCGCGCCGAAGGCTCACTGCGCGACGATGTGACCCCTGAAGACCTCGTCTTCGCCACCATCCGCTTTGGCCGACCGCTGGCGATCGGCCTGTCAGCGGCCGACGAGCGCGCCCTCGCGCATCGCCACATCGACATCTATCTCAGCGGGTTGTGCGTCCTCCAAGCGCCGCCCACACCGCACACCACCACGGGGGAGCACGATGCGTGAGACATCCAAAGACGCGGCTTACACGCTGAGCTTCGCGCAGATCGACCTGAGCGATGTGGCGCGCGTGGGCGGCAAGGGCGCACATTTAGGGGCGCTGTCGCGGCTTGAGGGCGTCCGCGTGCCGCCGGGCTTCGTGGTGACAACGCGCGCCTATCAGCAGCTCATCGCGCGCGCCCCTGAGCTAGAGGAGCCGCTGACGCGGCTGTCGCAGCTGCGCGCCGACGATCAAGACGCCATCCACACCCTCAGCGCGACCATCCGCCAGCGCATCGCGGCGATCCCCCTGCCCGACGCGCTCGCCACAGAGATCCTCCAAGCCTACGCGCGCTTAGGTCAACACACCGCCGTCGCCGTGCGCTCCAGCGCCACCGCCGAGGACGCGCCCACGACCTCGTTTGCGGGTCAGCAGGACTCTCACTTGAACGTGGTGGGGATCTCTGCGGTCCTGCGTCACATCAGCCTGTGCTGCGCCTCGCTGTTCACCGCGCGCGCGGTGATGTACCGGCTGCATCACGGCATCGACCACCGCGAGGTGCAGCTGGCCGTGGTGGTGCAACAGATGCTCACACCGCAGGCCGCTGGGGTCCTGTTCACGGCAGATCCTGTGACAGGTCATCGGGCGGTGAGCTGCGTTGAGGCGAGCTTTGGGCTTGGGGAGGCGGTGGTGGGTGGGCTGGTGAGCCCGGACAGGTATCAGGTGCGTGATGGCGAGGTCGTCGCCAAGACGATCAACCGCAAGCAGCGCGCCATTGTGGCCGATGCGACAGGCGGCACACGGCAGACCACGCTTGAGCCACAACAACAGACGCAGCCCGCGCTGACAGACGCGCAAGTGTTGCGGCTCGCCCAGCTTGGCCGCCAGATCCAGGCGCACTTTGGCTGCCCGCAAGACATCGAGTGGTGCTTGGTCGAGGATGCGCTGCACATCGTCCAGAGCCGCCCTATCACTACGCTGTTCCCCATCCCCGAGGGGCCAAGCGAGGCGAAGCGCGTCTATGTGTCCGTGGGCCATCAGCAGATGATGACCGACCCCATGACACCGCTGGGGCTGTCCGTCTGGCAGCTGACGGCGGCTAGGCACATGGCCGAGGCGGGCGGCAGGCTGTTTGTGGATGTCACGCAGGCGCTCGCGGCGCCAGCGAGTCGCGACGCCTTGATGGACAACCTCGGCAGGTCCGATCCGCTGATCAAAGACGCGCTCCAGACCCTGCTCAATCGCGGCGATCTCCCCCCCTCACCCGCTGATCAAGCGCAGGGGGCGCCTGCGCTGGGGAGCGCCCCGGCACCCGCGCCGCTTGAGGCCGACCCAGACCTCGTCACCACCTTGATCGCGGGCAGCCAAGCGGCCATCGCGGCGCTTGAGCGCGACATCCAGCCGCACACAGGCGCCGCGCTGTTGGACTTCATCGAGGCGGACATCCAAGCGCTGAAGAGGTTCTTGTTTGATCCTAAGAGCTTGCAAGCGCTCATGTCAGGGATACAGGCGGCGTGGTGGCTCAACGACAACCTAGAGGCGTGGCTCGGTGTCAAGACAGCGGCTGACACGCTCACGCAGTCCGTGCCGAACAACATCACCTCGCAGATGGGCTTGGCGCTCTTAGACGTCGCAGACGCCATGCGCCCCCACCCCGAGGTGGTGGCCTATCTGGAGCATTTGCAGGGCGATCTCTCACTGGAGGCGCTCGCCATGCGGCCCGGAGGCCCCCAAGCGCGCGACGCATTCACCGCGTGGCTCGACACGTATGGCATGCGCGGCGCCGGTGAGATCGATCTGGCGAGGCCGCGCTGGCGCGAGCGCCCCGCCATGCTGATCCCGCTGCTGCTGGGCCACATCAAGCGCTTTGAGCCCGGCGAAGCCGCGCGACGCTTTGAGCGAGGGCGCGCGCTCGCCAGGGCGCAAGAACTCGCCCTGCTCGCCAGCTTGCAAGACGCGCCGGACGGCGCGCGCAAGGCCGAGCAGACCAAGCGCATGATCGCTCGGGTGCGCACCTTCGCAGGCTATCGGGAGTATCCCAAATATGCGATGATCAGCCATCAGTTCATCTACAAGCGCGCCTTGATGGAGGAGGCCGATCGCCTCGTGCGCGCGGGTGTGCTGCGTGAGCGCGAGGACATCTTCTACCTGCGGTTTGAGGAGCTGCGAGAGGTCGTGCGCACACACCGCGCGGACGCGCACCTCATCCAGCAGCGCAAAGCCGCGCTCCAGGCGTACCACGCGCTGAGACCACCGCGCGTGCTCACCTCTGACGGCGAGTCGATCATCGGGGCTTACCACCGCGCCGATCTGCCCAGCGGCGCGCTGGTCGGCCTGGCGGTCTCCAGCGGGATCGTGGAGGGGCGCGCCCGCGTCATCCTCGACATCGCGCACGCCAAGCTCGAAGCGGGCGACATCCTGGTCACCGCCTACACCGACCCCAGCTGGACGCCGCTGTTTGTAGCGATCCAGGGCTTGGTCACGGAGGTGGGCGGCCTGACAACACACGGCGCGGTCATCGCACGCGAGTACGGCCTGCCCGCCGTGGTCGGCGTCGAAGACGCGACTCGCCAGATCAAAGACGGGCAGCGCATCCGCGTCGACGGAACAAACGGGCACGTTGAGGTGCTCTCCTCAACGTGACCCACCTGATCAGCCGCGCGCCGCAGGCGCGCTAGCTTGCTTCATCAGCGCATGAGCGGTGCACAGACGTGCTCAGTCAGCTCAAGGGCGGCGTTTTAACGTGGCGAGGCTGCTCTGGAGCTGGCAATTTATCTTTTTCTATAAAACCTTGGATTAGCGCTGGGTCCGCAGGCGCTGAGAGTGAGCGCGCGTCAGCGCGGTCGCGATACTCAGCCGCCTCAGCGCGATGGCACGATCGTGAGGAGCTTGTGAACCCATAACCTCACGCGCGCGCTAGCGTGATGCGCGCCACTCCAGCGCGGCCAGCGCGAGCACGATGGCAAGCTCACCGCCAAAGTACAGCCAGCCCAGCGGTCGCAGCGCGCTCGCGTGCATCACCACATACACCACGCTCACGACGCAGTAGCCCGCGTTGAGGATGGCGAGCGGGCGTAACAGGCGCGCCTTGTGGGCGCGGCGCGTCACCAAACAGGCGAGGCTGTAGCAGGCGAACAGCAGCGGCAGCGCGGCGAGCACGTGGAGGGCGGCTTGGGGCATGCCGAAGAGGGGCTCAAAGCGTGGGAGCACGACACCGAGCAGCACAGCCGAGGCCAGCGCGCCGAGCAGGTCGATCACGAACAGGCGGCGCGCCCATGAGCCCAGCGGCGCTGTGTTTTGCTTCTGCACGCGGTTGATCCAAGCGAGGGGTCAGTGGACGAGGCGCTGCGCGCCTGCGCGCATCCTCTCTATCATGATGCCTCAGCAGCGCGCGATCAACGACGCAGGCGAAACAGCTCCATGGTCGCCGCGCCGACCCCCGCGAACAGATCGCCGCCCAGGTGGAGCAGCTCGCCAAAGCGCAGCCGCGAGGTCGGACGCTGCACCAAGCCCAGCGGCGCGAGGGTGACAGGATCGCGCGCGACGAGCGCGACGGTGCGACCCTGCGCTTTGTCATCAATGTTGAAGAGCAGGTGATCTGGCGTGACCGTCAGCGACTGCGATTCGATCAGATCATCCACATCGCCGCGATGCCAGGGGATCACGAGCTGATAGCTCTCATCACGCAGGTGGCCAGCGATCGGCGCGCGCGCTTGGATGGGCGCGTTGACGTCGGGCGGCCACACCAAGCGAGTGAGGCCAAAATCGCCGTCGATGACGAGCAGGCCGCCTCGTGGCAACAGGCGCAACCCGCGCAGCGCGTCGCCGTAGGCGTTGAAGACCGCGCGCTGCAAGGCCGCAGGATCCACGCTCGTGATCTGATCGCCCTCCACGCGAAAGCCAAACACCCCGAGCGCGCTGTCGCCCGCGTTTCGCACGCCGAGCACGAGCCCCGGTGACAGCGGATCTTGCACGAGCCAGCTCTCGCTCCAGTGCGTCATGGGCGCAAACGGCGCATCACCGAGATCAGCGCGGGCATAGAAGCCGTAGAGGCGCAGGTCCGTGAGCGTGTCGATCAGGTCGAGCGTGGTGGCGTCGTAGAGCTGCACGCACGCGCGGCCATCGGGCTGGTGGGTCGCCAGCGCCAAGCGCGCGCCATCGGCTGAGAACCACAGCGCCTCATCGCCATAGCCCCACTGAGGCGCCGCCGCGCGCGCAGGCAAGGGGGTCCCCTTCCAGTCTGTCAGCGCGGTCTCAGTCGCCCTCGACGCGCTTGGTTTTGTCGACCCCATCACCCGCACCTCAAGGCGCTGCGCGCGCAGATTACGCACCGCGAGGGTGCGCCCGTCGGGATGAAGCGCCGAGAAGCTCCACAGCTCCGCAGCGTTCTTGTGTACGGCCACCTCGACCGGGACATCGGGCTCAGTGTCCACGATGACCAGCGCCCGCTGGCGACGCGCCGTGATGTAGCGGCCCGTGGGATCGATGCAGAGAGGGTCCAGGCTGTTCGCCTTCAGCTTCGCGACCGATCCCAGCGCACCATAGCGATCAGGTGGGGATGTGCTCATCACGCTCACTATGAGGGTTTGGGCGCGCCACCACAGCGCGCGTCATGCACGATGCAGCGACGACGCGCTGTGGCAGTGGCTCCAAGCGGCCGCTGATTCAATTCGGCGCTAGCATCACGGCTGCGACGCCCGTTGTCGAGCGTGGTGGCGCGTTAAAGCGCCGCTGTTCAGACGCGACGATGCATGACTATCCTGAACGCCCCATGCCGATGAGACACAGCACACGCGCCACCACGAGGACGCCTCATGCGCCAACCCCAGGTCTATGACGCGCTGATCGACGCCGCAGATCGGCGATGGGACATTGCTCATTATGTACAGCTCACTGAGCAGTTCTTGGGGCCCGTCTTGGAGCTTGGCGTAGGCACAGGGCGGCTCGCGCTGGCGCTCACCAGGGCAGGACGAGACGTCTACGGCGTCGAGTTGGACCCACACATGCTCGCGCTCGCGCGCGATAAGGCGACGCGCGCAGGGATGCGCGAGGTGCACGCGCGCCTCGTGCTCGGAGACGCGACGACGACGCTGTTCAAGCTCCAGTTTGACGCCGTGCTCGCCACCTATAACTTCCTCGCGCTCACGCCGCCTGCGCGCCTGCCCGCCCTCATGGACGCCGTCGCAGCTCAGCTCGCGCCATGGGGCATCTTCGCCTTCGACCTCATCGTGGCTGACAGCTTGCCTTGGGCCAACGCGCCTTATCAATGGCAGGACGAGAAGACGCTGGAGATCGAGGGAGCGCGCGTGTTGTACCGGGCGGCGGGGAGCTTCAACCCCGTGACCCGTGCGCACACCATCGATGAGACGCTCATCTACCCCGACGCGAGCCAGCACCACGAGCAGCTCACGCTGTATCAGTGGCCCTTGGAGGCGCTCGAGGCGCAGCTTTACGCGCTCGGATGGGCGCTAGATGGCGCGCTATCGGGCGATGATGTGAGGGTGCGCTGTGGGGTGGCGCGCCGCATCGCGTGAGCGCGCTTCAGCAGCACCTCAGGGGAGGCGATGCTCATTCCCCTTGACCGCGCGTCGATCATGTCACAACATAAGTTACATGAGATATAACCAACAGCTCTCAGACGCCCTCCACCTCATGCTGCACCTGGCGCAGCACGACGCGCCCTTGACCTCCGAGGCGCTCGCGCTGGCGAGGCAGACGCACCCGGTCGTGATCCGGCGGCTGATGGCGGGCCTCAAGGCGCGCGGCTACGTGCTCTCCCAGCGAGGCCACGGCGGCGGCTGGACGCTGAGCTGCGACCTCGCCGACGTGACGCTCCACGACCTCTACACCGCGCTCGGCAGCCCCCCGCTGCTCGCCATCGGCAGCCGTGATGCGTCGCCCTCAGGCTGCCTCGTCGAAGCGGCCATCGACGCCGCGCTCAACCAGACCTTGCGCGAGGCCGAGGCGCTGCTGCTCGCCCGCTTCGGCGCCCTGACGCTCGCCGCGCTGCGCGACGACGTGCGCGCCCGCGTCGCGCAGCGCGACCACCCCCAAACCGCTCCCCCCACCTCTGGAGATAGCGCATGACCACGCCAAGCTACGATCAGGCCTTCTGGGAGCAGCTCTGGGAGAAGACGCTGCGCGAGCACGGAGACAAGCTCGCGCAGCGACGCCCAAACCCAGACCTCGCTCGGGCGATCGCTGCGCTCACGCCAGGGCGCGCGCTTGACGCCGGATGCGGCCACGGCACAGAGACCCTGTGGCTCGCCACGCGCGGCTGGCAGGTCACCGCCGTCGACCTCTCCGAGCGCGCGCTAAGACAAGGCCGCGCGATGGCCGAGGCGCTAGGCGCCGAGGTCGCCCAGCGCGTGGACTGGGTTGTGGGCGATCTGGCCACCTGGCCTGCGCCGCCCGATCACTTCGACCTCGTGGTCTGCCTGTACGTGCACGCCGCTGACGGCGCCGAGGCGCTGGTGCGACGCATGGCCCGCGCGGTCGCCCCAGGTGGCACCCTCGTGATGGTCGGCTATTGCCCGCTCGACGCCGCGACCGACGCCAAAAACGCGGTACCAGGCCAAACACAGGTCTGCCTCGCCAGCGCCCGCGCCGCGCTCGATCCGCGCCAATGGGACCTCGTCCTCATGCAGGAGCGCCCTCGCACAGGGCGATCGCCGGGGTCGACGCCATCATCCAAGCGCGACGCCTTGGCTGAGCTGGCGCAGCGGATCGTGCCAGCGCACCTCCCCGAGCACCTCCCACGTATCGTGCAGCCCGTCGCGATAGGTCACGCGGGCGCCGTCCAGCGAGACGCCCTCCAACGTGCGCACGTTGAGCGACACGAACGCGCCGCCCGCCTCCGGCTGATCGCCGCTCACTGAGACGATCACATGGCACGTCGGGCAGCGATGCTCGGTGGCCCACGCCCCCTCCTGCCTCACAGGCGCCTCACCGCGCACAAGCCGAAACGCCTCAGGGTTGAGCCTCAAGGTCCACCAGCCATTCTTGGTGCACCAGGTGCAGTTGCAGCGGCCCGTGCCCTCAGCCTCTAGGTCCACCTGCGCCTCATAGCGCACCTCACCACAAAAACAGCCACCAACATAGGTCTTTAACATCACCCAACCTCCGCGCTTGGGCGTCGCTCAAGCCGCGCGGGACCTCCCCACGAAGCAGCGACGCCTCATTCACCAAACATCTAGCCTCAATTGAGGACACGAGCTGTCCGCGATCGCGCGCTGTGTTATGATTGAGGACATGTTCTGTCCGCGATCCTCAAGAGGCGACGATGTCCAAGCTCAACACGCGCACCTTTCAGCTGCTCTCCCTGCTCCAGCGCCGCGCCCACTGGGCCGGAGAGGCGCTGGCCCAGGCGCTGGAGACGACCCCGCGCACGCTGCGCCGCGACATCGAGCGACTGCGCGATCTGGGCTACACGATCGAGGGCGATCCTGGCGTGGGGGGCGGCTATCGGCTGCGCGTGGGCCATCGCTTGCCGCCGCTGATGTTGGACGATGACGAGGCGGCGGCGATCGCCATCGGGCTGCGCGCCTTGACTGGCGAGGCGGTCGCGCAGGTGGAGGACATCGCGCTTGGCGCGCTGCTCAAGCTAGAGGCGCTCTTGCCGGAGCGCATCCGCGCCCGCGCCAACGCCCTCTATGACGGCGTGATCTGGACGCACCGCGCCCCGACCTGGCAAGGGCGCGTGGACTTAAGCATCCTCATCGCGCTCGCCCGCGCCCGACGCGCCCAAGTGCAGGTGCGCTTTCACTACACACGCCAAGACGGCCACGCCATGCAGCGCCACGTCGAGCCGCACCACATCATCGCGCTGGAGGGGCGCTGGTATCTGCTGGGGTGGGATCTGGAGCGCGACGCGTGGCGCACGTTCCGCATCGACCGACTCCAAGCGCTGGAGCCGACGCACACCCCCGCCAAGTCACGCGCGCTGCCAGGGGGCGACCCCGTCGCCTATCTCACGCACAGCACCCAAGCCGCCCACAGCGCGCACGAGGCCACCGTGGTGGTCACGACCGACCCGCAGCAGCTCACGTGGTGGCTGAGCTGGACCTCAGCGCTGATGACGCCGTGCGGCGCGGGGCGCACGCGGCTGGTGTTGCGCCAAGAGTCGCCAAAAGCGCTCGCGGCGGCGCTGACGATCCTTGCCGCCGAGCTGGAGGAGACGATCGAGGTCGAATCACTCGATGGGGCGACCGCCGCGCACCTGAGCGCGCTCGGCGCGCGCCTCAACGCGCTCGCCACCACACCACGAGCTCGCGCGTGAGGTCGCGCCTCAGCGCCGCTTCTTCTGCTTGGGCGGCGCGGCCACAGCGTCAGCTTCCGGGTGGAGCATCCCCAGCAGCTCCATCATCGCGGACAACCGGCGCGCCAGCTTCACGGCCCCCTTGTTGTAAACGAGATCGCCCATCAGGTCGCCCAACACCTCAGCGCCCTGCGCATCGTCCAACACGTCGAGCGTGTGATTCAGCCGGGCGATGAGGTCGTCCAGGTGCTCGCGAAAGCTGCTCGTGAAGACGGGCGACGGTTGAGACGGGGGGATCAGCTTGAGCAACAGCGCATAAGTCTGCTGATGAAAGGCCATCAGCGCCTTCAAGCGCCTGGGTGAGCGCGCATCACCCAGCAGCTCCTCCAGCTCGGCGTAGGCGGCCCTGACCGAAGGTATGCTCACGCCAAACTGCTCGCTGAGTCGCTTAAACGGCGGCGCGCCCTGATGGAGCGTGTCGATCCAATAGATGACCGATGCGGCGTGGATCTCAGCCTTGCGCTCCTTGATCACGCCCCCCTGAGCCGCATTGGCCACCAAGATATACAGCCACGCGCTGAGCCCAAGGACGAAGTTATTCTCCAGGTCGCCACGATGGGTGAACAAGAAGTCTTCAATCAGCTCAAAGACGTGCAACCAGGCGGGGGAGATCTCATGCTTGAGGAAGGCGCCGACGGACGCCTGAAACAGCGCCGCGTCAATCGGGATGGACTTGTTGATATACTCCACATCGGGCGGCGGCACAGGCTTCGCGCCAGGCTTAGATTTGCCAGGCTTAGACTTGCCAACCTGAGCAGCTTTAACCGCTGCCACAGGCTTCGCGCTGCCCTTGGCTGACTTGCCCTTCTGCTTCGCAGGCTTCGCTGGCGCCGCCTCGGCAGCCGCGCCCGCCTGGATGATGTGCTTGTGCTTCTTAGGATCGAGCGGCACGTCAAAGCGTCGGCTCTGCGCCAGCAGATCAAAGCTAGCCAAGCCCTCGCGGGTGATGCCGCGCTCCTCTAAATAGTCATCGATCTCATCGACCTCAAGCTCTCCCCAAGGATCCTCGCCCGTGGTGGCGAGCGCGCGCAAGCGCTCGTAGCCCACCGCGCCGCCGCAGTCTTCGAGAGGGGCCACGTGCGCTCCGGCGAGCAGCTTGCGCCAGTGGGTGGGCTTGGGGAGCGTCACCACGCGCTTGAAGGTGATGAGGTGCTGCCAACTATCACCAAAGTCGTAGATATAGTGCACCTGCTTAGGCCCCTTGCCCAGCGCCTCACCAAAGTAAGAGGTGAGCTTGACGCGCTCAGCGGGCGGGCCATCCTCGCCCTCACTGTCCGCGATGTCGCCCAAGTCACTGCGCGATGAGCCAAACCCCCACAGGTGATCGTCGTCCCAGTTGAACGCGTGCTGGATCGCATCGTGCAGATCCAAGAATGTCGCGCTCTGATGCAACAAGAAGTGACGCGTGGGCGCAGGGCTCATCTCCAGCAGCTTCACCTCGAACTCGTAGTACACGCTCATCTGCTCAACCTCATGTGATGATATACTGCGCTCAGCCATACAGTGCGAGGGCCTGATACTGCGCGCCTACAAGCGTCAAGACAAGCGCTCTATACCTCGCGCGCAGCCCTACGCGTGAGCCAAGCGGCGGCGCTAGCGTCGCCGCTTACGCCTCTTGGGCTTGGATGCCTTCGCCTGGGAGGTCGGGCGCGCCGTCGCCTGCGCGCGCTCGATCAGCGCTTGAATCGCGCGCGCATGCTGAGCCAGCTCTGCGGTGTTGTCAGTCTGAGCGATGCGCTGCATAAGCTGATGAAACGCTTCGACATCATCCACGCGCTGGAGCCCTTCAAATGCGGAGAGCAGCGGCGCCAACATGGCCTCGACCTCAGCGCTTGGCGGCGCGGGCGCGGGCTCCCCTGTGATCAGGTGATGCATGTCCAGGCGGACCCCATTCGCGAAGCGCATCAGCGCCTCCAAGGTCTGCGGTGAGCGTGCATCGCCCACCAGCGCTTCAAGCGCTTGAGCGGCTGCCTTGATCGAGGGGGCGCTCACGCTCCACTGCGCGCTGAGCTGGCTATAGTGAGGCTGGCCGCCAAAGAGCGAGTCAAGCCAGTAGATGAGCGCGGCGGCATAAATCTTGGGCTTGCGCGCCTTCAGCACGCCGCCCTCCTGCTCATCCGTCACTAAGACAAAGAGCCACGCGCACAGGGCGAGGATGACGTTGCTGCCAAGCTCCCGGCGATGAATGCGCAGGAAGGACTCGATCAGCTCGAAGACGAGCATCCATGAGGCGCAGGGCTCGCAGCTCAGGTAGCGCGTGATGTGCGCCTGCAAGAGCGCCGCGTCTGGCGTTTTAGGCTTGGCGCCTGCCTGCGCTGCGATTGAGACGCGCTGCTCCACCACAGGTGGCGCGCTCGTCTCATGCAGGCGCCGCTGCTGCTTTGGATCAAGCGCCAGATCAAAGCGAGCACACTGCGCCTCAGGCCTGAAGGTGAGCGACGCATCGCTCATACCAAAAACCTCTAGGAGCGCCGCAGCATCCTCACCCTCCAGCTCTCCCCAAGGATCTTCGCCATCTTCAAGGATGGCGCGCAAGCGCTTATACGCTTGAGCGCCTGCGCAGCCTGGGGGAGGATCGCCGTGCAACCCCGAGTAAAGCTTACGCCAGTGCGTGGCAGCTCCCTTGAGCTCGAGCACCCTCTTGAGCTTGACCGTGTAATCCCACCAGCTGTGCTCGCCGTAACAAAAATAATGGGCCTCGCCATATAGCGCTCCAGAGTAGCCAAAGTATTCGGGCAGCAGCACAAGATCGGCGCGCGGCCCCTGGTCAGGGTCGTTGGTGGCGACGCTCATGTAACCATCCGGACCAGGCGCAAAAGACCACAGATGCTCACCATGGATGGGCGTGGCTTTGGCGCCAAAGGCGGCTTTGATCGCCTCATGGAGGTCCAAGAACGTCGCCCGCTCATGGATAAAGAAGCGACGCTTGGGTGGGCGCCTGAGCCCGCGCAACGTCACCTCAAGATCATAATAAATCGTCATATCACTCACAAAAGCTCGTGGGAGGAGCCAACCTCGCACCTTGCGGCGCGCATGAGGAGATCGCCTGTGATGGCCTCTCCTTTTAGCTCACTTCGCAGGGAGTGGGTCGAAGGCTGGCGAGGCGATGGGAGCCAAACCTAACCGCTGATAGAGCTCGCGCATCCGGCGAGCTAGATCCTCTTCATCCTCACTCTCCTGGATATATTGTAAGAGGTTGTCCAAGATTTGAGCGCCGCCCTCCGATTCTAAGACGCCATTGGCCACGGCCAGCTCAGCGACCTGCGCTGCAAAATCAGCCACAACCTGCGACTCAGGCGCGAGGGCGCGGACATACGCTTCGGCGCCCGCTTGGTTGAGCACATCCATCGCTTCGGCATAGAAGCGCAGCAGCTGCCCAAACGTCTCAGGCGCCAGCGCGTCACCCTCCATCAGCGCGTTCAACTGTGCAAAGGACGACTCAATCGAAGCCGCGCTCACGTCGAACTGCTCAGCCAAGCGTGGGAAGGAGGGCTGCTGTTCAAAGAGCGCGTCGAGCCAATAGATGACCATCGCGGCCTGAATCGGTGGCGAGCTGGGCTGGAGCACATCACCCTGCGCCTCATCACACACCAAGATATAGAGCCACGTGCACATCCCCAGAGATGTCTCATGGCGACCACCCGAGCGGACCACGAGCAGGTACGTCTGCAGCAGCTCGAAGACGCTCATCCACGAGGGGGCGACCACATAGTCGAGAAAGCGCGGCAGGTGCGCTTGAAAGTCGGACGCATCGGGGCGAGGGATCGCGATGAGATCTTTATCGACGCGACGCCTGCCCTTGACCTTGGGCTTGAGGCGCTTGGCGCGGCGCGCTGGCGGGGAGGCGCGCCATGTGAAGAGGTGCTGATAGCTGAGAGGATCGAGCAGCACATCAAAGCGTCTGCGCTGCGCGTCCAGGTCGAAGGTGGCCAAGCGCTCGCGGCTGATGCCGTGCCGCGCTAGAGAGGCGACAAACGCCTCAACCTTGCCTGTTCCTTGAGGATACTCGCCAGTCGCTGAGAACACACACCAACGCTCGTAGTCGGCCACCCCGCTAAAATACTCTGGAGGCGCGATATGCGCCCCGTCGAGCAGCTCGCGCCAGTGCGTAGGTCTGTGGCGTGTCACGACGCGATTGAAGGCGACCAGATGCGACCAACCCGCGTCAACGCCATAGGTGTAGCGCACCTGCGAAGCTCCCTCGCCAAGCGCCTCACCAAAATAAGAGATCAGCTTGACATGCTCAGCGCGCGGCCCCTGCTCACCATCCCTGTCCGCGATGTCACCCCGCGCACCTGGCGATGAGCCAAACCCCCACCACTGTTTGCCCTCCCAGCTAAACGCGTGCTGGAGCGCGTCATGCAGATCCAAGAACGTCGCGCGCTGATTCAGCAAGAATCGCCGCGTGGGCGCGACGCTCACCTCCAGCAGCTTCACCTCGAACTCGTAGTACGCGCTCATGGCATCATCTTTTGATGCGACCTCGGCGTGTCTCCTCCCCCTGCCTCAATTCCGGGGCTTCCACACGCCGGTTTGGTGATTCACCAACCCAACCATCGCGCGCCCACCGCGCGCAAGGGGGCTAGCTTAGTGGCGAGCGGGGCGTCAGGACAAGCAGGGACAGGCATTTGGCGGCGCGTTCAGGTGGGCCAGCCTGACAGCAGCGTGTCCGCCATCGCGATCAAGGTGTCGCGGGTGGCGCCGTCTCGTGCCAGCACCGACATGCCCTGGATCAGCGCGATCACCGTCGCGGCCAAGGCGGCGGGGCGCGTGGCGGGCGGGAGGATGCCGCGCGTGACATCCTGCGCGATCCGCTCACGCACCCGCGCCATCATGGCGTGACGCAGCTCCGTGATGGCCGCCTGCACATCCCGCGCGTCGTCTGAGACGCTGGCAGTCGCGCTCGCCAGCAGGCATCCCGCAGGCGTCGTCTCACCTGTGAACCGCGTCGCGGAGGCCACGAGCATCAAGCGCACGGCCTCGCGCGCGGTCTCGGACGTGGCAAGCTGCGCCGCCAGCGCGTCGGGTGAGCCTGCATAGCGGCTCGCCGCCTCCAAGAACAGCCGCTTCTTGTCGCCAAACGCACCATAGATGCTGGGCGCGCTCACCCCCATCACCTGCGTCAAGTGGCTGATCGAGGTCGCCTCGTAGCCGTGGCGCCAGAACGCGAGCATCGCCTGCTCTAGCGCGGCCTCGCGGTCGAAGGAGAGGGGGCGTCCGATCTTTGGCTTGGCGTGTGTCTGTTTCATAGTGATCGATATTAAACAGCTTGACGGCGGCGCGCAAGGGGCACATGAATTACGTAACGACCGCTACAAAAGGAGCCCGCTCATGTCACTCACCGCCTATCGCACCCTCGGCCGCTCAGGCCTCGTCGTCAGCCCGCTCAGCCTAGGCACCATGACCTTCGGCCCTGGCGGCTGGAGCGCCGACGCCACCACCGCCCGCGCCATCTTCGACGCCTACCTCGATGCGGGCGGCAACTTCATCGACACAGCGGATATCTATTCGGGCGGCGAGTCCGAGGCGCTGGTGGGTCGCTTCCTGCGGGAGCGGCAGGCGCGCGATGAGGTCGTGCTCGCCACCAAGTTCGCCTTCAACGCCTCGGCAAGCCCCCTGGTCAGCGGGCCATCAGGCGGTGGTAACCCCAACGCGGGCGGCGCGGGCGCCAAGAACATCCACCGCGCGCTTGACGCCTCGCTGCGCCGCTTAGGCACCGACTACATCGACCTCTACTGGATGCACATCTGGGACGGCGTGGCCCCGGTGGAGGAGCTGGTGCAGACGCTCGGCGACCTGGTGCGCGCGGGCAAGATCCGCTACTACGCGCTGTCGGATATGCCCGCGTGGCTGGCCATGAAGGCCGCGACCATCGCCTCCGAGCGCCGCATCCCCGGCCCCATCGCCATGCAGGTCGAATATTCGCTCGTGGCGCGCGACGTGGAGGCCGAGCATATGCCGGTCGCGCGCGAAGCCGGCATGGGCATCATGCCTTGGAGCCCGCTCGCGGGCGGCCTGCTCACTGGCAAATATAGCGAGGGAGAGGTGCAGGCTGCGGGCCGCTTGAGCGGCCCTAACCCCTTCGGTGACAGCAAGTTCACCGCGCGCAACTGGGCCATCCTTGAGGTCTTGCGCGAGGTCGCAGACGAGCTTGGCCGCGCCCCCGCGCAGGTCGCGCTCGCCTGGGTGATGGCGCGCCCAGGCGTCACCTCGACGCTCATCGGCGCGCGCACCTTGGCTCAGCTCCAGAGCAACATCGCCGCGACCGAGGTCACGCTGAGCGCCGAGCAGATGGCGCGCCTTGACGACGCCAGCGCCCCGACGCTCGGCTTCGCCGCCGCGCTCACGCAGCCGCACATTCGTCAGATGATCTTTGGTGGTCACGACGTGACGGGTTGGGGTGAGCCGCCTGGGTGATGCGTCAGCCGCCGCTGGCGGCGGCTGACGCGTCGCGTCGGTACATCACGTCCGTGCGCAGCACGTACTTGTGCCCCTCGGTGACCTCGGCGCCCTCGTGCAAGAGGTTGTGGTCAAAGAGCAACACTGCGCCGCGCGCGGGCGCATAGGTCACGCCCCACTGCAGAATATTCGTCTCACCGCCGCCCGTGACCTCGTTCAAATAGAGCAGCACCGTGACGCCGCTGCGCTCGTGCGCCTCGCGCACAAAGGCGCCGTCATGGTGCGGCGCGAAGCGCTGGCCCGGCGCGTAGCGGTAGCCTCGAAAGCGCTCATTAAGCCCCACCGCTCGCCACAGCGCCCCCTCACCGGGCGGGCGGCGCGGGCTGTAGTTGGGGAGCGCGCCATGGCGCGTCTGCGGCAGATGTGGCGAGAGGCGCTCGAACAGGTCTTTGGCCAAGGCCGCGTCATCGAACATCACGCGGTCATTGTTGCGGATGTCTGGCCTGTTGACGAAGCCTTGGCCGGTCGTGATCGGCGCGAAGCTCGGCCCCAGCGCCTCAATGCGCGCCACCAGCGCCTCACACATCGCCGCGTCACACACATGGTCCACCACCCGCACCAGCGGCGCCCTCACCTGCGCTGCGTGCTCGGCGTCCAGCACGATCAGATCGCGGCTTTGGGTTGTCTCAGACGATCGGACTGCGCGCGCCATATTGCCTCCGTACGTTCGCATCACCTCAAGAAGCCTAATTGTATCAATGACACTAAGACAACGCAACAGCCCGCACATTAGGCGCGGCTGGGGTGACACCCCAGCCGCTGCAAGTGATGACGTAACTTGGACGATCCCCGCTTAAAATCAAGACATGCGACGCACCGCGCCAGAGGTTGTGTGTGAGCGAGGCGCTTCATCAGCCGCGCCGCATCGCTCAAATTAGACCGCTCAAGCGTCGCTTTCGCGAGGGGCGCACGCGAAGCCTGGCCGCCAAGGCAAGGTGCTACTGCGCCCCTGAGGTGGGCACAGGCGCGCGCGCCAGTGACAGCGCGCGCCAGCGCCGGGCCAAACAGCAGCACCGCGACTTACAGATGTCCCCGTAGGCGATCAGGCGCTCGCGTCGCGGACGTCAGCTCCGTGCTCGGCGAATGCCTTGAAATCCTGCATCACCTGTCGTGATTGTTTGATGAACATAGCGCGCATGAGAGGAGCAACCAATCGCAGCAGGCCATTGAACCGGTATTCATTGTCGCTCACCCAGAGCGTGCGCGCTGGACCTATTTCAGTCAGCTGCTCGCGCGCAGCGCTCCACATCCCGTCCGTGACGAGCTCGCGCTCATAATGGACAACGCAGTCTGACGGCAGGCCATGCAGACGCTCTGGTTCCCGACGCGTGATGGTCTCAGTGAGCTCCATGTGCTTTCGGCCCGACTGGAACACAACCCGTGACACGGTGCCAACCTGCCCGTCTGCACCGAGTCGGGGCTCGTGCAATACCAAGCCTCGTAGCCACTTCGGTCGGTGTGCAGGGTCTTCAAGAAGGTCAAGCACTCTGCCCCGTGGCAGCGCGAGCTCAATTGAAAGGGTGTACTTCATTTGACTTCTCCGAGCGCTGAAGGGCGATGGGGGGATTAGACCGCCCAAGCGTGGCTTGGGCGAGGCGCGCGCTGATCCAGCGCGCGCCTCGCCCTCGACTTCAGCGGCCGCGCCTGCGCGCGCGCTTACCACGCGCGATCTCGGTGGCGAGCGCGTCGAGGCGCGGCTCCCAGAGGGAGCGCAGCTGGTCAAGCCACGCGTCCACCTCGGCCAAGGGCGCCGCGTCGATCGCGTAGATGCGGCGCGTGCCCTCAGGGCGCACCGTGGCAAACCCGCTGTCTCGCAGCACCTTGAGGTGTTGCGAGACAGCCGACTGCGTGATCCCATGCTCCGCTGCGATGACCTCGACGACCTCGCCGCTGGCGAGGTCACCCTCGGCCAAAAGCTCCAAGATGCGGCGTCGCACCGGATCGCCTAAGACATCAAACGCGTGCATCAGCTCCCCGTATAAAACGCGATGGTGCGCGCCGCCTTGGCACGCGCCTCGTCAGGGTCTTCTCCTGAGGCGGCGTCGGCCTCGGCCCACGCCGCGCCGCTCTCACGCATGAAGGTTAAGCCTTCTGGTGAGGTTGACCAAGCCGCAACCTGCGCCGGATCAACCGCCACCTCGGGCGAGCTCAGATGCTGCGCCAAGCCGTGCAGGCTCAGATCCCAGCCGATGCCTGTCGCGCCAGGGCCGTACTGCTTGAGGTGATCCGCGCCGATGCCCGCCTCATGCGCGATGTGCTCCAGCGTGAGCTTCGCGCGCGCGCCGTCACGCTCAAGCGCCACGTTCACCCAGCTCACCCCGCCCCCAAACTCCCACGTCAACGCCAGCGCCTCGGGCGGCTCGCAGCGCGTGATGGTGCCGCTCGCGTTGCCCTCAACCTGATACCGCCCGCCAAGCGTCAGCTCGCCATGCACTGGCGCGAACCAGCGCGCGATGCGCGCAGGCGTCGTGATCGCCTCCCACAGATCCGCCACCGTCGTGTCATACGTGCGGCTCACGATCATCACCTGCGCCGCCTCCCCCAGATGCTCGCGGCGCTCAACACGTCGATGCGCCGCACCAAACAACCTCTCCATACAACCTGCTCCTTCTTAAAGGTGACCTCCCTGATAAGGGATGTCCCCATAAATATTAGATCGAACTTATATTAGAAACACCTAATATTAACACGCCATTCAAGCGCGCAGCCTCGGGTTGTCCGCCCAGCCAAAGCGCCTATCATCAAGGCGCGCCAACCCGCGCCGCACAGCTCACATCGACTCAAGGAAGCCCCATGCAGAGCGCCACGCACGCATCATTCGGCGACGCCGCCGAGGTCCTCACCGCCACGGAGCAGCCCACCCCCGAGCCAGGCCCAGGCCTCGTGAGGGTCAAGCTGATCCTCGCGTCGATCCACAACCACGACGTGTCAACGGTGCGCGGTGAGTATGGCTACAAGCCCGCGCTGCCGGCGGTGGGCGGCAGCGAGGCGGTCGGCGTGATCGACGCGCTCGGTGAGGAGGTCACCGGGTGTGAGGTCGGCCAGCGCGTGCTGTGCGCGGGGGTGCGCGGCGCTTGGGCCGAGTACTTCTTAACCCCGGCCAAATCGGTCGTGCCCGTGCCCGACGCGCTCAGTGATGAGACGGCCGCGCAGCTGTTCAGCATGCCCTTTAGCGCGCTGTCACTGCTCAACACCTTGCAGCTTGAGCCCGGCGACTGGATCGCTCAGAACACCGCCAACGGCGCGGTCGGCAAGACGCTCGCCATGCTCGCCAAGCGGCGCGGCGTGCGCGTCCTCAACCTCGTGCGGCGCGAGTCGGCGGTCGAGGAGCTGGCCGCGCTCGGCATTGAGCACGCGCTGTCCACCGAGCACGATGACTGGAAGGCGCGCGCGCTCACCATCACTGAAGGCGCGTCGATCCGCGCAGGCGTCGACTCCATCAGCGGGCAGGCCAGCGGTGAGCTGCTGTCGATCTTGGGCGAGGACAGCACGCTCGTCTGCTTTGGCGCGCTGTCTGGGCAGCCGATGAAGCTGTCGCCTGGCGACATGATCTTCAAGCGCGCCACCGTCAAGGGGTTCTGGGGCAGCAAGGTCAGCGCACAGCTTGAGCCTGCGGCCATCCAGGCCATGATCGGCGAGCTGTTCGCACTGGCGCTGAGCGGCGCGTTGCAGCTGCCCGTGGAGGCGACCTTCCCCTTGAGCCAGATCAAGGACGCTATGCGCGCCCACGCCAAGCCCGCGCGCCAAGGCAAGGTGCTACTGCGCCCCTGATGACGCGCCCGGCGCGCGCCACAGCGGGTGACAGCGCCCGCGCGAGCGCCGGGCCAAAGAGCAGCACGGCGAAGAAGCGGGCCAGCTGCATCGTGATCACGAACGGCACATCCACCTGCGTTGAGGCCGCGATGATCGACACCGAGTCGGCGCCGCCTGGGCTCGTGGCAAGGTACGCGGTCAGCGGATCGACGCCGAGGCCATAGACAAGCGCCGCAGCGAAGAGGCCGCAGCTCGCCAGCAGCGCCAGGATCGCGACGATGACGCGCGGCAGCGCGCGCGCCGCGTGCTTCAAGACCTGCGGCGTGAACCGGATCCCGATGCCCCAGCCGATCATCGCATAGGCCAACACCAAGACCGGAGCAGGCAGCACGATCGCCAGCACGCCGCTGAGCTTGAGCGCGATCGCGATCACCATCGGCAACAGCAGCGCCCCCGCTGGCAAGCGCAGCTTCACGCCGAGCCAGCTCCCCGCCCCCACGAGCGTCAGCCCGGCCATGATGTGCCCCGCGCCCATCGCCTGCGCCACGCCTGTCCCCGAGGCGACAACCTCCACCAACGGCACGCCCAGCAGCCGCGCCATCACAGCCGCCACCACCGCGCAGCAGACCACCCGCACATACTGCATGACGGCGACCAAGCGCGCGTCCGCGCCATACGCCTCGGACATCACGATCATCGCCGTCGCCGCCCCTGGCGAGGTCCCCCAGATGGCCGTGGAGCCAGGGAACTTGCCGGTGCGGGTGAGCATCCACCCCAGCGTGGTCGACGCGCCGAGCGTCGAAGCCGCCCCCAACAAGAACAGCGGCCAGCGCGCCCCAAGCTCGCTCAAAAACTCGGCCGGCAGGTGCGACGCGATCATCACCCCGAGCGCGCCCTGCGCGAGCAAGAACGCTGACCCCGGCACCCGCACCGCCAAGCCTCGCGCGGCGACCACGATCGCCGCGAGCATCGGCCCCAACAGCAGCGCGGCGGGCAGCTTGATGAGCTGGAGCAACCCCGCCAGCGCCAGCGACAGCGCCACGAGCCCAACCCAGCGCCACAGCGTGGACCACCCGCGCGGCGAGGATCGAGCGCCCGCGCCTGCTTCATCTGTCATCGCTGCGCTGTCCTTTGCGCGCGCTCACGCGCATCACGCGCTCGTCGCACCTGCGCGCAAGGCGCGGCGCGAGGACCCGAAACCGCCAACACAACACACGCACGCGCCGCGACATTCACCGCGCCTGCCCCGAAGCTCCCAGCCCATCCCCCCACGACGCTCAGCTCGCGGCGCGCGCTGATCTCCTTGGCCCAGGCCACGATCTCCTCACGATCCTTGCTATCCAGCGCGCGGCGCGCGTCAGCCATCATCGAGCGAGGGGGAGCTGCAAGTGACCCGCTCGCCTGGACGATCCCCGCATAAAATCAAGCGCCGCGACGCACCGCGCGCGCGAGGTTGTGTGAGCACGGACCACGCTCAGGTCGCGACTTGAGCGTGGTCAAGCTATCATCCCTGAGGATGGCGCATCTCTTGCGCATCCTCTGCTCAAGACAGGCACCCCTCGCGATGAGGGCGGCGCCCACCCCGAGGAGGCCTCACATGGTCGATCTTTTTGAGGAGAAGGCGAAGGGCTGGGACACGCGCCCCATCGCCGCACAGCTCACCGACGGCGTGTTTCACGCCCTCCAAGCCGCCGTCACCTTCGCGCCCGAGCAGACCGTCATGGACTTTGGCGCGGGCACGGGCCTGCTCGCCACCCGCTTGGCCCCCCAAGTACGCCGCATCTTGGCCGTCGACATCTCACAGGCCATGCTCGACCTGCTCGCCAAAAAGCCTGAGGCGCAAGGCAAGATCACGGCCTACTGCCAAGACATCATCGAAGCCCCCTTGCCTGAGCGCGCCGACCTGATCGTCAGCGCGATGGCCATGCACCACGTCCAAGACACCGCAGCGCTCATGCGCGCCTTCTATGACCACCTCACCCCTGGCGGCAGCGTCGCGCTCGCTGACCTCGACACGGAGCGCGGTGACTTCCACGCCCCCGGCACCGAGGGCGTCTTCCACGACGGCTTCGATCGCGACGCGCTGGCCGCGCTGATGATCGAGGCTGGCTTTCAGCACCCACGCTTTGTCACAGCCTGCCATGTGGACCGCAACGCGAAGCGCTACCCCATCTTCCTCGTCACCGCCACGAGGCCTTGAGCCCTGGCGATGCGCCCGTGCGTCGAAGCTAGGGGGAGCTGCAAGTGACCCGCTCGCTTGGACGATCCCCGCTTAAAATCAAGCGCTGCGAGGCGTCCCACGGGAGGTTGTGTGTGAGCGGGCCTCACCGTGGGCGCGCCGCATCGCTCAAGCTAGACGGCCCAACCCTCGATCACGAGGACGTCCGCCTCGACGCGCACCGACGTGACGCCGTGGATCGTCCAGGCGCGCGGCGCATCCATCGCGCTAAAAAAATGCTCAAGAATGGCGCGGTCCAAGAATATCGCCACGACCTGCGCGAACACGTCGGGGTGATGGAGCGCGTGGTCGAGCGAGGGGTGGTAATCGAGCGCGTGAAAGGGGCTCGGCGCCTCATCGAGCCGATCATCGACCTCAAGCTCCAGCGCCAGCGCACGCCACGCGGGCTCAAGCCATGTGAGCGCCCGCAGCGGGAGCACCACGCGAACAGGCGCCTCAGGCAGCGACGCGTGATGACGCCCAAAGTTGAGGCCGCTGTTCGCCCCCACGCGCTCTGGATCAACGCGCGCGCCGTTGATCCAGACCGCGAGGTCTGCGCGATCGCCCGAATCGGTCATCAGCGCCTCTGGCTGTATGGCTCAGTCACCTTGGCGGGCCTTCGCGTCGGTCATCCGCGCGATATACCACTGATTGCCCCACGCGTCTTCCACACCGCCGGAGCGCTCGCCATAAGGATGCTCCGTCATGGCGTAGAGCTCGGTGGCGCCCGCGTCGAGCATGCGCTGCATCACAGCGTCGGGATCGGGCACGAAGCAGTGCAGCGCCACACGCGTCGTCAGGCCCTCGGCCTGCGCCTCGGACAGCTCCAACACGCAGCCGAGCGCGCGCAGCTCCATGTGCGTGATGCGGCCCTCATGCTCGGTGAGCTGGAGCGTCTGCGCATCAAGCGCGCGGGTGAGGAAGGCCTCAAAGGCGCGCGCGTCGCGCACCATCAGGTAGGGCGTGATGGCTTGAAAGCCTGCGGGGATATGTGTCGCGGTGGTCATGGTCGTCGCTCCGAGTGAAGGTGAGGTTCACGACGCGCGCCTGCTGCGACGCGTCATGGCTACTTTTAGCGCAGCGGCGAGCGCACGTTCTTGGACAAATCCTCACCCCTCAGCCAAGGTCAGCCCCGAGGCGTTGCGGCTGGCGAGCGCTTGGGTGGGCGTCGTGGCGCCAAAGCGCTGAAAGTCACGGCACAGGTGCGCCTGATCGACGTAGCCAAGCTCAAGCGCGAGGCCGACCAAGGGGGTGTCAGCGTCGAGCCGATCGAGCGCGCGCCGAAAGCGCAGCAGCCGCGCGAAGGTCTGCGGTGTGACGCCAAGCTCATCCACAAAGCGCTGGCGAAAGCGCGTGGCGCCGTAGCCGCTGCGACGCACGAGCGTGTCCACGCGCCCATCCGAGCCCTCACGCATCAGCTGCGCCACGCTCCACACCACCAGCGGATCAGGATCAGCGGGGCGACTGGCCACACGCTCGCGCGCCCACGCGATCGCCAGCGCAAGCACCTCATGGGGGGTGCGCCCCTGACGACAGCGCGCCGCCAGCGCATCGTGCTGTGTCTCCAGCACATCGGACAGCGCGACGTGCTCATCCGCGAGCGCGGCCGCCGGGGCGTGGATCAGCGCGCGCAGCCCGAGCGGCGTGACGCGCATCCCGATCGCCTCATGCACAGGCGGGTGGCCCAGCACGAGCGGGCGCGTCATCAGCCCGCTCACGATCGCCCCCGTCATGCGCGCCTCCCCGCGCCCCTGGAGCAGCATCATCGGCGCGCCGAGGTTCACCACAAGCTCGCACGTCGCAGACGGCAGCACCCGCTCCTGCGTCGCGGGCAGCGCGCCTTGCGAGTACCAGATCAGCTCAATCCAGCGCCGCAGCTCGGGCGGTGAGGCCGTGATCACTTGCATCGGCAGCTCGTCGTTTTGTCCCTAGGAGGGCGTCTTAGACGCGATGGCGCTCTCTGGCTGCGCGCTTCGCGCGAGCGCGCTATCCTCGCGCCTCTAAGAGACATCACACCACAGCCCCCACACCAAGTGAAGTGACCTATGAGCGATGAGACCACGCGCGCGTCGCTGCCCTACGAGCTGATGCAAGAAGCGCTCGACGCCTATCACGCGTTCGGAGGCCATGAAGCGCTGTGAGCGATGGTCGCGCCAGCGGCAGGGTGAGACAACCCGGCGCTGCAAGCGCCAGCCTAGCTTGGACGATCCCCGCATAAAATCTACCTCATCGACGCACCGCGCGGGAGGTCGTGTGTGAGCGAGGCCTGATGCAGCGCGCCGCAGCGTGTAAGTTAGCTCATCTCAGGGGTCGCCCCTGAGCGAGGCGCGTCTAGGTTATGGGCTGTTGTTGGCCTGACCTGTCCTCTGGCGCAAGGAGCCCCCGTGCCGATCTCCATCCCCTTAGAGCACACCTACGCTGATGAGCTAGACGGGCTCTATCTGCCCTGGCGCGGCGCGCAGGTGCCTGCGCCTGATGTGGTGCAGCTGAACGAGGCGCTGGCCGTGGAGCTTGGGCTTGATCCTGAGCAGCTGCGCTCCCGCGAGGGGGCAGCATTCTTGGCGGGCAGCGCGATCCCGGACGAGGTGAAGACCCTCGCGCAAGCGTACGCGGGCCATCAGTTTGGCGGCTTCTCACCGCAGCTTGGCGATGGGCGCGCGCTGCTGTTGGGGGAGCTCATCGATGGGCAGGGTCAGCGACGCGACTTGCACTTGAAGGGTTCGGGTCGCACGCCGTTCTCGCGCGGTGGCGATGGCAAGGCGACGCTTGGCGCGATGCTGCGCGAGCATCTGTTCGGGGAGTTCATGCACGCGATGGGCATCCCCACGACGCGCGCCTTGGCCATCGTCAGCACGGGAGAGCGCGTCATGCGCGAGCAGCCTCAGCCTGGCGCGGTGCTCGTGCGCGTGGCTAGCAGCCACTTGCGCGTGGGCACCTTCGCGCTGTTCGCCTCGCGCGGTGAGACTGACAAGCTGCGCCGCTTGGCCGATTACGCCATCCAGCGCCATGATCCTGAGCTTGTGGGACGAGAGGATCGCTACTTACGCCTCTTGCGCGCGGTCGTCGCGCGTCAGGCCGCGCTGGTGGCGCGCTGGGTGGCGGTGGGGTTTGTGCATGGCGTCATGAACACCGACAACGTGACGATCTCGGGTGAGACGATCGACTATGGGCCGTGCGCGTTCTTGGACAGCTACGATCCGCGCGCGGTGTTCAGCTCCATCGATCATCAGGGGCGCTACGCCTACTTAAACCAGCCGCCCATCACGCTGTGGAACATGGCGCGCTTCGCGGAGACGCTGCTTGAGCTGCTCGATCCTGATGACAGCGATCGTGCCGTGGAGCTGGCGACTGAGGAGGTGAAGCAGCTGATGCCGCTGTATCAGCACGCCATGATCGCCGCCTATCGCGACAAGCTGGGGCTGAGCGACCAGCCAGGCCACACAGAGGAGGCAGATGGCGCGCTCATCGGTGGGCTGTGGGAGGCGATCGATGGGCAAAGCGTCGACTACACGCTGCTGTTTCGCGCCTTGGCTGATGTCGCGCGCGGCGATGAGCGCGCCGCCGCCAAGCTCGCCAGCGACCCCACAGCGCTGGTGGCGTGGCAGACGAGGTGGCTTGAGCGCTTGGCCGATGAGCCAGGCGACGCCGCTGAGGCCGCTGCTCGCATGGATCGCGTCAACCCGATCTATATCCCACGCAATCACATGGTGGAGCGCGCGCTGCACGAGGCCGTGCAAGGCCAAGACCTCACACGCTTTGAGCAAATGCTCGCGCTGTTGCGCGCGCCCCACACCCGCGTCGAGGGCGCAGAGGAGTACGAGCGCCCGGCGCCTGCCGATGCGCCCGCGCATGTGACCTACTGCGGCACCTGAGCGCGCGCTTGATGAGGCTGCAAGTGAAGGGC
This sequence comes from uncultured Bradymonadales bacterium, assembly GCA_964468515.1. Classification (GTDB taxonomy): domain Bacteria; phylum Myxococcota_A; class Bradymonadia; order Bradymonadales; family Bradymonadaceae; genus CAYXWB01. The sequence goes on from CAYXWB010000003.1 coordinate 52,693, forward strand.
TCGCTTGGACGATCCCCGCATGGTGTGCGACGCTGCGAGCCACCGCGTGGGAGGTCGTGTGTGAGCGATGCGGCTGAGATAGCGCGCCGCATCGCTTAAAAGTGGGGGAGCCCAAGGGGGCTTGTTGGCCTGACTGAGACGCCTAACAGGGCGCGTGGGAAGCGCGCAGCTGCGCTGCCATGTGGTCCATGAAGGCGCGCACGCGGCTGTTGTGGCGCAGCTCGGGCAGCGTGAGCAACCACAGGTCGCGGCGAAAGGCGGGGGTGATGGGGCCGATGCGACGCAGCGACGGGTCGGCGTCGCCCTCAAAGGTGGCGAGGAAGTGGACGCCTAAGCCTGCGGCGATCGTCTGGCGCAGCAGCGATGAGCTGAGCGCCACGCGCATCACGACGCGCGCCTTGGGCGCGTGCGTGGCGAGCCAGTCATCAAGCCAGCGCATGTCAAGGCGCTCGTCCCAGTGCAGCCAGGGGAAGGCGTCATAGGGGGCGTCCGCGCCGATGCGCTCGACGAGCGCCGCGCTGCCATACACCGCGAACGCCACCTGCCCCACCTTGCGCCCCACCAGCGGCTCGGGCGGGCTGCTGGTCATGCGCAGCGCGACGTCGGCCTCGCGACGCTGCAACGACACCTCAGCGTCGCTGGCGCAGACCGTCAGCGCGACGCTCGGGTAGCGGGCGATGAACGAGGCGAACGCCTCATGGTTGTGATGAAACAGGATGTCCATCGTCGCCACCCGCAGCGCCCCTGACAGGCGCACATCGCGCCCTAACACGCGCCCCTCAACCAGCAGCAGCTCTGCCTCCACGCGGGTGGCGACCTCGATGAGGTCGTGCCCCGCGCGCGTGGGGGCGAGCCCGCTGGGAGCAGGATCAAACAGGCGCGCGCCGAGCGCGCGCTCCAAGGCGCGGATGCGCCGCCCCACCGTGGTGTGGCTCACCCCTAAGCTCGTCGCGGCGGCGCTCAGGGTCTGCGCGCGCGACAGCGCGAGCACATAGCGAAGATCATCCCAGTCCATCTGTGCATTTTTGCACAAACCAAGCACAAAACAAGTCATTTCAATCACACCAGCGCACAGCTAGCGTGAGGATGTCTACCTCACCGCTGAAGGAGCGCTCCCATGGCTACATCCCCTCCCCAAACCGCAGCCTCACATGCCCACCTCACCACGCGCGATGCGCCGCCGATGCGCGCGCTCGTGCGCATGCGCTACGGCGGCCCCGAGGCGCTGGCGCTCGTCGAGCGACCGCGCCCCGTGCCGCGACCTGACGAGGTGCTGATCCGCACGCGCGCCGCCGCCATCAACCCCGCAGACTGGATCTACCTCACAGGGACGCCGCGCTTGGTGCGGCTGATGACGGGGCTGTGGCGCCCCAAGCAGCCCATCTTGGGGCTCGACGTCGCGGGTGAGGTCGTCGCGGTCGGGGCGCGGGTGACGCGCTTTGTGGTGGGTGAGGCGGTGTTCGGTGAGGGCAGCGGGACGTTCGCGCAGTATGTGTGCGTGGCGCAGGGTAAGCTCGCGCGAAAGCCGCTCAACGTGAGCTTTGAAGACGCGGCCGCGACGTCCGTGGCCGCGCTGCCCGCCCTGCGCGCGCTGCGCGACATCGCGCAGCTCAAGCCAGGCCAGCGCGCCTTGATCCTCGGCG
>CAYXWB010000003.1:54435-58415 GCA_964468515.1 uncultured Bradymonadales bacterium
GCGCTGCGCGACATCGCGCAGCTCAAGCCAGGCCAGCGCGCCTTGATCCTCGGCGCCTCCGGAGGCGTCGGCACGTTCGCAGTGCAGCTCGCGCACGCCTTGGGCGCCGAGGTCACGGGCGTGTGCAGCGCGCGCAACGTGGCGATGGTGCGCGCGCTCGGGGCCACGCATGTCATTGATTATACAAGCGAAGACCCCGCACAGACCTCAACGCGCTATGACGTGATCCTCGATCTTGTCGGTGCCGGGACGGTGCGCCAGTGGCGACGCCTGCTCACCCCAGGCGGGGTTTATGTCTCCTCTGTAGGACGCGCGGGCTGGTCACTGCGCGCGCTCATCGCCGCCATGTTGCCCGGCGCGCGCATCAAAGTGCTCGCCGCACAGGCCGACGCCGAGGCGCTCGACGCGCTCGGCGCGCACCTTGCCACGGGCGCCCTCTCGCCAGTCATCACCCAGCGCTACACGCTCGATGAGGCGCCCGAGGCGCTGCGCGCGCAAGGCGCGGGGCACGCGCGAGGCAAGTCGATCCTCATGGTGAGCGCCGAGCTGAGCTGATGCATCAAGCGCGCGCTGTGGCGCGCCACAGCGCGTCGGTGGCGTCGTCATAGGGCAGCCACGTCTCAACGCGCAGCTCATCGGCCACCACGGATTGAGGCGCCTGAAGCGCGGTGACCAGCGTGAGGAACCGGAGCGTGTGTTCGCCGTAGCGCAGCGCCACGATGAGCACTGGCGAGGATGGCGAGGTGAGGTCTGCTTCGCGCCAGTCTGGCGAGACGGTGGGCATGGCCAAGATCGCGTCTAGGAGCGCGCGCAGGGTGTCGTCGTCGGGGGCGGCGAACAGCTCGCGCTGGATGCGCCACAGGAGGAGGCGGCCGACCTCGTCGAAGTTGCACAGCGCGGGTGCGGCCCCTTGAGGGTCGAACGTCATGCGGGCGAGGTTGAGGGCGCCGGGCTGGGTCAGGTAGCTGGGGTCGAGCAGCGCGCCAAAGAGCGAGAGCGCGCCCTTGTTGTGGTCGATGATGTCATAGTGGCGGTTGACCACGACCAGCGGGAAGGGCTCATGGTGCGCCTTCATCAAGGTCAGCGCGCGCGTGATCTCATCGGGCAGCGGCGCATGCTCTGAGGGCTCGGGGTAGCGCGAGGGGAAGCCTGCGGCGCGCAGCATGGCGTTGACGTGACGCAAGGGCACATCAAGCGCGCAGGCCAAGCGCACGATCATCGCCTCGCTCGGTGTGGAGCGGCCTGTCTCTAAGAAGCTGACGTGTCGGCTCGACACATCCGCGCTCAGCGCGAGGTCGAGCTGGCTCAAGCCGCGCTGACCTCGCCAGTACTTGAGCAGCGCGGGGAAGAGCCCCGCGCTGTGGTCACGCTGTGACATCGAACCCTCCGCAGTGATTGGCCCGCAGGCCCACGCACCATGCAGACCTTAGGGGTGCGCGCGTGAGGTGTCACTTACCCGGTGGGGTAATTGCGCGATGGGCGAGGATCAAGTCTGCTCACCCGCGTCGCACGAGGTGTGCGGCATGACAGAGGCACGATCCTGCGGAGGTGAATCATGGCAGCGCTGACCCAAACGATGGCGAGTGAGATGTTTTATGAGGGGCCTGAGCGGTATCTGGACGTGGGTGACAGCGAGGTGGCGTATTGGCGCGTGGGCAGCGGCCCGGACGTGCTGTTTGTGCATGGCTGGCCCGTCAGCTCGGCGACCTTTCGCGCGCTCCTGCCGCAGCTCGCGCCGCATGTGACCTGCCACCTGATCGACCTGCCCGGCGCGGGTCACAGCCGCTTTGATCGTGACACAGCGCTCACGGTGGCGAGGCACATCGAGCGCTTGCGCGAGGTCGTCACACAGCTCAGACTGACGCGCTTCGCGGCGGTGGGACATGACAGCGGCGGCCTGATGGCGCGCCATGCGTTCGCGGGTGATGGGCGCTTGCGCGCGCTGGGGCTGCTGGACACGGAGCAGCCCCAGCGGATGAGCTGGCGCTTCAGGCAGCTCGTGTGGGTGGGACAGCACATGCCCGGCTTCGCGCGCGCGCTGGCGTGGGCGGGGATGCGGCCTACTCTGCGCAAGAACCCGCTGCTGTTCGGGGGATGCTTCACCGATCAGGCGCTCTTGAGCGGTGAGTTTGAGGCGCACTTCTTGGCGCCGCTGCGCGATGACCCTGAGCGGCGCTGGGCGGCTGGGGCGCTGATGCGGGGGTTCGAGCTGCGCTATGTGAAGGCGCTGCCCGAGGTTCACGCGCGGATCAGCGCGCCGGTGCAGCTGGTGTGGGGAGAGGATGATCCGTTCTTCCCGGTGGCGTGGGCGCGCGACATGGTGAGCACGTTCGCGGATGCGCGGCTGCATGTGGTGAAGGGGGCCAAGCTGTTCGCGCATGAGGAGCGGCCTGAGGAGGTCGCCCGCGCGCTTTTGCCTGTGCTGCGCGACGCGCCATGACGCGGCCGCCTCACGCGGTGGCGAGGCGCAGCTGAGGCTTAGGCCCAGCCACCCTAGGGATCGACGCGTTGAGCGACATATAATGCGCCTGCAAGACCTCGCCGAGCTGCATAAACCAGGCGGCGTGCGGCGCGGTGGCGCGCCACTGGAGGGTGAGGGTGCGGCCGGGGGGTGAGGGGCCGAAGCTGCGGACCATGAGGCCCTGGCCTGAGCGCACCTCGGCGCTGAGCGCGCTGGCGGGCAGCAGCGTGGCGCCCAGGCCGCTCTCGACCATGCGCACAAGCGTGGCGATGCTGGCAGCGCTGACGGAGGTCGCGGGCGGCTTGCCCACGACGCGGCAGATCTCAATGGCTTGATCACGCAGGCAGTGCCCGTCTTCCATGAGGATCAGGCTCGCGCCTGTGATCTCTCGCAGCTTGATCGTCTCAGGGATGCACAGCGGGTGGCCGGTGGGGGCGACCAAGACGAACGGCTCCACGATGAGGTCGGGGCCCTCAAGGCCGTGATCCTCGAAGGGGCGCGCGAGCAGGCCGAGGTCGATGGCGCCAGCGCGCAGGTGCTTTAAGAGGGGGTCGGTCTGCAATTCTTGGATGGCGAACGAGACCTCCGGGAAGCGCTGACGCAGCTTGGCCAAGAGCCCGGGCAGACCATAAGGGGCGATGGTCGGGATCACGCCTAAGCGCACCGTGCCTTGGCTGACGCCTGCGCCCGCGCCCGCGAAGGTAGAGGCGACGTTGACCAGATCGCGCGCGTCGAGCAGCAGCCGACGGGCGCGCCGCACGATCTCTTGGCCGGCGGGGGTGACGATGACGTTGGGGCGCGCGCGCTCGAACAGCACCACCCCGAGCAGCGCCTCGACCAGCTGGATCTGCTTGCTCAGCGCGGGCTGGCTGACGGCGCACTGGCGCGCGGCCTCGACGAACTGGCCGGTGTCTGCGAGGGCGACGATGTATTCGAGCTGGCGTAAGGTTGGCATCATACGATTATAATTATAAGTTATAGACAATATGTCAACAATGTCTTTGTGGATATAGTCCTGAGCGGGTAAACCTGTGGCGAGTCATGGCCTAGCGCGCAAATCCCCCGCATGAGGAGGGGGAGATCAGGACGCTCGAAGCGTGGTCACGCGGGCCAAAGTCGCACCTCACAAGCCACCCCCTGGAGAGTGAATATGAACAATCAGAGCAAGTGCCCTTTTGCAGAAGCGAAGCACCGTCACACCGCAGCGGGCGCCCTGTCCAACGCGAGCTGGTGGCCCAATCAGCTGAACCTGAAGATCCTGGTGCAGAACCCGCCGCAGCTCGATCCGCGCGGTGAGACGTTCAACTACGCGCAAGAGTTCAAGAGCCTCGACTTGCAGGCGGTGAAGGCGGACCTGTACGCGCTGATGACCGACTCGCAGGGCTGGTGGCCTGCGGATTATGGGCACTACGGGCCGTTCTTCATCCGCATGGCGTGGCACAGCGCGGGGACGTACCGCATCGGCGATGGTCGCGGCGGCTCGTCGGCGGGCACGCTGCGCTTCGCGCCGCTCAACAGC
>CAYXWB010000004.1:0-54704 GCA_964468515.1 uncultured Bradymonadales bacterium
CGAACACCTTGCAGCCTTCCACGGTGAAGCGCGACATGGCCACCGTGATCGCGTGTTGCATGCCTGTATAGGCGTAAGGCGCCACGAGCACATCGAAGGCTGCGGAGACCTCATAGCTGCCCATGTGGCCCATGAAGGTGCCGCTCTGCTCCGCGCGCCCTTGCACCGAGCCGTAGCGGATGCCCGCCGCGAGCGCGGGGCGCATGCCACTGGCGGTGATCAGCCCGCTGACCATGGAGGCTAGCTCGCCGCTGAAGTTGGGCTTGCCGAGGTTGTCGCTGACCAGCTCTTTGACCACCTTCGAGTCGGTCAGGTCCTCGACGCGCCGCGCGGCTTTGCCTTTGGGCACATCATAGCTCACGATCCCTGAGGCTTCGGGCAGCTTCGTCAGCGCCCACGACTCGCCAAAGTGACCGCTCGAGAGGAGGCCGGTGTTTTTGGCCATGTCTTGGACGTTGCCAAGCGTGCTGCTGCCATCGTTGGAGAGCCCCAGCGAGGTCGCGGCCGCCGCCGGCGGCAGCATGTGCTTGCCGCCATTGAAGCTGCGCTGCACCGGGATCGCCCGCTCCCACACCTGCTTATAGGCCCGCAGCTGCACGCGCCCCGCGTCGCGCTGGATCGCCGCGATGTTGAGCATCCCGATAAAGATCGTGATGAAGATGGGGACGACGATGACAAACTCGGTCAGCGCCGTGCCTTGCTCCTCACGGTGGAGCTGTTGGAGCACGCCGAGGCGATGGGAGCGCTTCACGCGCTTGGGTGATGTCGTGATCATTTGAACATCCCTCGGTGTACGTTGTTGTCCATCGCGCGCGATGACTTCTCCATGGCTACGAAGTCTTTCAGGGCTGAGCTTAAGTTGAACCCAGTGAGCAGCCCCATCGCCGACTGGAGGGCCAAGAAGGGGATGATGTCGTGATAGGTCGCGTTCATCGTGAAGTCGGCCTGCTTGAACTCATTGTTCAGCGCGACGGGGCGCACGCGGCCGGTCCAGCTGGTGTACCAGGGGCCATCATTGCCTTGTGAGACGAACTCACCGCGCGACTGCGTCCAGAAGCCACCGCCCAGCTCCATGGAGGTCATCCCTGACTGATAATCCTGCGTGGGCACAAGGTTGAACTTCTCACGGCCCCAGCCCATGTGCTCTTCGCGGTTGATGTAGCTGTAGACGATGTTGCCCTTACGGAACAGCGCGCCACCTCCGTCGCCCTTGGCGTTGCTCTGGAGGCGGAACGGCTTGTACCCTGTCCCCAGCGCCGCCATACACCAGACAAAGCCGGTCGCCGCGCCCGCCGTGGTGCGCCCGAAGTTCTTAGCGTCAAGCTGCGAGCGGCTGTTCTGCGTGTAGATGTTGTAGGCGAACTCAGCGCCATAGGCGAGGTCGATGATGCCGTTCCAGGGGGCCGTCTCCAGGCAGATGCCGCTGCCGCTCTGCTCCAAGGGCATCTCATCCTCGTGGTCCGTCTGATCCCACAGCGAGCCATTGCCCAGCAAGTTGGAGATCTGATTGGCCCAGTTAGGCACGGACGTCAGCGCGAGGTTGGGCGGCGGCGGGAAGCTGCTGACCACGGTGCTGCCATTGCGCATCCCGCGCACGGCGCCCTCCAAGTAGGCCCACCACGGCGTCAGCCCGATCATGTACTTTTGGTACGCCTCGATCTGCTCCAGCTCTTCTTTGTAGGTGTTCCTGCCGCTGGTCGTGACCTGAAGGAAGTCTGTGAGCCCCTCCGCGAGCACCAGCGGCAGGTTCTTGACGCAGTCAATGCAGGCCTTGATGTTCCACGGGATGCTGCATGACGAGCAGCGCGACGCCCACCACGCCACATAGACCAGCCACGCCCCATAATAGACGCCGTAGATCGAGGCGATCGAGCGCTTGGTGACATTGGTGTAGGCGATCATGTTCATCGTGCGCGCCTTGACCGCTGCTTGACTATACGCCGCGGTGTCTGCGCCCGCTTGGTTGCGGATCTTGTCGCGCGTCCAGTTGCCTGTGTCGTAGAGCACCATGCTCGTCATGAACAGGATCAGGATCGCCGCCAAGCCCATCAACGCGACCGCGCCCCCTTGCTCGCGATGGAGGCTCTGGAGCTTGGCTCGAATAGAGTTGATCAGTTGCGTTAACACGAGGCTACCTCGTCACGTGAGGGGGTTGTCGGTGCTCAGCGTTGCTTGATGCCAGTCTGCTGCGTGAGGTAATACTCGCGCGTGATCGTGCTGTAGTAGCCCGGGCGACTGTTCACGGTCTCGTAGCTGCCAAAGAGCCGGCCGACCAGCGGGAACGCTTGATAATGCTTATACGCCACGCTCGCCCCCACCTCCCCCGAGGTGCGCACGGTCACGGTCACCGAGCTGTACGCCGTCGTGAGCTTGCGCGCCGCGCCGATGCTGAACAGACCGGTGTCATAAGCGCCTGAGGTGCTCAGCTTCATCGACGTGCCCATCGCCAGCGGCTTCGCGATGGAGCGCGCTGATGACCCCGGCGTGGAGGACGCCAGCGCTGAGAGCGAGTTGCCCGACGCGAACATGATGCCGCGCAGCGCGTCCAGCCCCTCATTGTTGTCCCCTTGACCCGAGATCACCGAGGAGGGCACCACGGGCGCCACGCTCGCCGCCGCCGCCAAGCGCGCCTTCTCTTGCACGAGCTGGTTGTTCGCGCTCGCTCGCCCCGCGCTCGCCTCAGGCCCCCACACCCACACCGCGCGCGCCGCTTGGAACGCCGCCAGATCGGTCAGCAGACCGGCGATGTTGTTGATGGTCAGCTGCGCCATCCCGTTCACGATCATGATGAATGGCATGATGATGATCAGCGTCTCCACCATGACCGTGCCCGCCGCGCGCCGCAGCGCACGCTGCGGTCGCGCGCGCTGCGCCTTCATCCAGCGCCACGCCATCACCCACGCACCCCACATCCCCGCGCTCAACGCCAGCTGCAACGCCAGCGCGCCGTAGCTCTGCGCCAACACCTCGCCGCGCCAGAAGCTGAGCGCCACCTGCGCGCTCAGCTCGACGCCCATCGTCGCCCACGAAATCAACGCCATCACCCCCACCACGCCACAGGTGTGGCGCATGAGGGGGAGCAGCTGCTGGCGCTTGAGAGGTTGTGCTTTGATCTTCATCGGGGGCTCTTGGGTTGAGCAGATTGAAGCCAGTGACGACTTGGCCCTGATAAGGCAATTTTTATGCCGAGCAGGTTCTACGACCTAGTTCCGTCCGCCGCTCAGAGTTGCCGTGACAAGGTGGCACAGCTGCGGGGTGTGTTGTGGTCGCGACATGCGACCTCATGGCGCGCCTTGGGCTTGCTTCATGATGCTCTCCATCTTCGTCGCGCTCAGTTTGGGCATGATCGCCCTCAGCTGCTCAAGCGTCTCGGGCTTCTCCTTCAGCAGCTTCAGGCTCTCCGCGACGTACGCCCGCTCCTGCATGCTCAGCCCCTCAAGGTGAGCCTCGGAGAGGTTCATCCCTGTCTCAATCCCCTTGCCCATCTGCTCAGGATCGACGTTAAGACCGCTCAGCGTGGACGTCAGCTGATTGCCGCGCGCATACTGAAGGATCTGATAGTATTCAGGCGTGTAGTGCAGATGCATCAGGCTCGAATCCCCATCACCCGACCTCAGCTGCGCCTCGAGCTTGTCCAGCATGAGCTGCTCGAAGGGGCTCAACAGGGTCGCCCCCTCGCGGATCGCGCTCATCAGCTCGGTCACGCTCTTGAGCCCTAAGGCCGCGTGCACCCACGCCCTGGCTTGGCGCGTCGCTTGACTCCTCAGCTGACGCTCGCCGGCAGCGCACAGCTGATCGCTGCTGTAATCTTGCGCCTCCTGCGCGTGCCCGCACAGGTTCTGCCAGAAGCTCAGGTCCTTGCGACGCGCGCGCGCGTCAAAACCACACTGCGCATCCGCCACCGCCACCAGCTGGGTCATCAGCGCATCCGAGGGGGCCGGGCTCAACGCCGCGCACGCGCGCTCCAGCGCCAGCGCCCTCATCTCCACGCTCATCAGCCCCAAGCTCGCCGCCCGCGCCTTGCTCGGCGCGTCCATCCCCTTCTGATGGAACGACGCTTGCAAAAGCCCGCTGACCCACGCGCCCGCCGTCAGATCCTCACCCTCGCGCATCGCTTGCGAGAGCGTCGCGCCCTTGAGGCCATGCTCTGTCAGCGCGCTCGCGCAGCACGCGCGCCCCTGCGTCGCCTCTAAGCTACACGTCAACAGCCCATGCACGACATAGTTGGCGTGTGGCACCACCGCGCTCAAGTTCGCCGCGCCCGCGCACACCAGCGCCTCATCGCCCTGATGCTCAAACAACCCCTTGAGCCACGGGCTGGCGACCCCGTTCGCCACGCGGCGCGCTTGGGCGGGGTCGCTCTTGGCCAGGCACGCGCTCGTCAGCGTTGGGCGCCTCAGCAGCGCGTCGATCGCCACCCGCTGCTGGGTCAGCTCCCCGCTCTGCACCAGCTCATGACAAGCCGCCGCCGCGATCGCCTCGTCCTCATCTGCGAGCGCCTGGGTGGGCACCTCCCACATCTTACGCGCGCTCGCCAGCTCGAGCATCGTCACGCGCGTCGCCTCAGCTTGCCAGATCAAGCTGCCCGCGACGCCGATCACCACGAACAACGCCCCCCCCAGCAGCGCCCCAGGGATCACATGGTCCGGCTTGAGCGCCGCCCCGCTCGGCAGCTCCAACGCCACGTAGGCGCTAAACCCCCCCAGCGGGATGCTCAGCAGCGCCATCAACGCCAGCGGCTGCCACGGCGTGAACCACTGCGTCATCGCCAAATACATGATCGCGATCAGCGTTAACACCGCCAAGAACCCCGCATAGAGCGCGACGCGAGGCAGGTGGAGGCGGGCTTGGAGTGCGCTCATTGATATGACCTCGCTGCGTCAGCGCGATAGGCTGACGATCGCGGGACGTGTACTCTGAAGGTAGCCTATCCTGTCATTATCCTAGCACAGTAAGGGGAGCTTTCAAGTGCGCTTGGTGAGGGCGCCCGTGATTTGACAGCGTCGCGCGCGACGTGCCATATCACCGTCGCGCGCGTCGCGCGCTCCACTCTCTGCTGAGGTTCTTATGTCTGAACACCACGCCCTTGAGCTGACCTCTCGCGACGCGCTCATCACCGGCTATCCAGGCTTCCTCGCCGCTCACCTCTTGCGCGCGCTCGACGCGCGTCAGCCCCAGGCCACCTTCCACCTGCTCGTCTTGCCCGCCATGGAGGCGCTCGCGCGTCAGCGCTTGAGCGCCCTCGCCGTCGAGGCGCCCGCCCTCGCCAAGCGCTGCGTCATCCATCGCGGCGACATCACCCGCGAGCGCTTAGGGCTCGATGATGACAGCTATGCGCTGTTGACCCAGCGCGTCGGCGTGGTCTGGCACTTGGCCGCCCTCTATGATCTGGCCGTCTCCTCGCATATCGCCTACCGCGTCAACGTCACTGGCACCCTTCACATCCTCGACTTCTGCGAACGCTGCGACGCCTTCGCCCGCCTGAACTATGTCTCCACTTGCTATGTGTCGGGCGATCGCACGGGCGTCATCCGCGAGGATGAGCTGGATGAGCGCCAGCGCTTTAAGAACCACTACGAGGAGACCAAGTTTTGGGCTGAGGTCGAGGTCCAGCGCCGCATGGAGGCCATCCCCACCGCGATCCTGCGTCCGGGGATCGTGGTGGGCGACTCGCGCACGGGCCACACCGACAAGTATGACGGCCCCTATTACCTGTTCAAGCTCTTGAGCCGCCTGCCTCAAGGCGCCCCAGTGCCTTACATTGGCCACGGCGAGGCGGTGGTCACGCTGGTGCCGGTCGACTATGTCGTGGGCGCGATGACGCACTTGGGGTTGAAGGCGGGGGCCCAGGGGCAGGTCTACCAGATCGTCGATCCCGATCCGATGCGCGCGCGCGATATCACGGCGCTCGCGCTGCGGCTGCTCGGCCACAAGCCCGCGCGTCTGACGATCCCCGCCAAGCTCGCCCAGCTGGCGCTGCGCAGCGAGCGCTTAGAGGCGATCGCGGGCGTGCCACGCGAGACCTTGGTCTACTTCAATCACCCCGCGCGCTACGACGCGACGCACACGCTGCGCGCGCTCCAAGACGCGCCCGGCGTGCGCTGCCCTCACCTCTCGTCTTATCTGGGCGTGCTGCTCGACGCGATGCGACGTCAGCCTGATAAGCCCTTCTTGGATGATCGCCGCCTCTGAAGCTGCGTCGCGCCGCCTCATGTGACGCGCCGCGTCGTGTCGCCCTTGAATGTCAACGCCCCCCTCCCTATACTCGCCACTTGTGGTGTGCAGGTTTGCTCTGGCGTGCTCTGGACTTGTACCAGGCTCGCACCCTAGGCACCTGCCAAGGGCGCGCAGACATCTCCGCTGCGCCCGCTCGTCAAAGCGTCGAAACCTACGCGCGCTCACCTGCCCAGGGGAGCGTCCGCTATAGACCCAAGAGTCAGCTGATGATGTCGCAGATCCTCCCCCCCCCTAAGCGCGCGCGCTCCTGCTCTCTGATCGCGCTGCTCGCGTTGTCGTTGACCTTCGCCAGCGCCTGCTCGGATGACAACGACAATACGGGGCCGGGCGATGAGATGGACTCAGGCATGACCACGCCTGATGTGCCAGCTGACAGCGATGAGACGCCGGACACCCCCGACGCGCCAGCCGATGACACGCCAGACACCCCGGACACACCGCCTGATGTGCCCGACACGATCCCTGATACGCCAGACGCCATGCCTGACATGGATCCTGTCGACATGCAGGACGATGGCCCCGCCGTCACGCTGCGCTTGGACGCGCTCGTGCCGCCGCGTGGCGCGCTGGAGGGTGGCACCGCTGTCGTCATTGACGGTGCAGGCTTCAGCGATCAGACCGTCGTCTTCTTTGGCGGGCGCCAGGCCTCAGTGGACCTCGTCGATGGTCGCCTCGTGGGTGAGTCGCCTGAGGGCTTGCTGCCAGGCCCCGTGGATGTCATCGCGCAAGACCCCGCCACTGGCGAGGACACCCTCGTGGGCGGCTTCACCTATGTGGCGGGCTTAGGCGTTGACGCCGTGTCACCTGATCGCCTGCCCACGACGGGTAATATTGAGGTCACGGTGTATGGGCGCGGCTTCACCGAGCAGACGCGGGTCAGCTTCGGCGGCTCGACGGCGCTTCGTCACACGCTCGTCGATCCGACGCTGATGCGTGTGCTCGCGCCAGCGCGCGCCGCAGGCGTCGTCGACGTGCGCCTCTCCAATGAGGACGCCTCCGTGGTGCTGCCTGAGGCGGTGACCTACTTTGAGACCTTGCGCATTGATCGCGCGCGCCCCGCCAGCGGCCCCACCACGGGTGGACAGCAGGTCACGCTCTCGGGCGGCGGCTTCGCCCCTGGCATGACGGTGGAGCTTGGCGGACGCGCGGCCACCTTGTCCAGCGTCTCGCCAGATGGCGCAGAGGCGGTCATCGTGACGCCTGTAGGCCAAGCGGGCTTGACCACGGCGCGCGTGGTCACCCCTGACGGTGACGCGGCGATCGCCCAGAACATCTACCTCTACACGGACGCCGTGGCGCCGACGCTCGCGCACGTGCAGCCCTCAAGCGGCCCCGCCTCGGGCGGCAACGACGTGACGATCATCGGCGCCCAGCTCGACGCCCCTGGCATCACGATCACGTTCGGCGGCCAGCCCGCGCAGCTCCTAGAGGCTGGCCCCGGCCACCTCGTGGTGCGCGTGCCCGCAGGCGCGATCGGCGCCGTGGACGTCGCGCTGCGCGACGCTGGCGGTGCCACGAGCTCTACCCTTGATGATGGCTACACCTACGGCGCCGATCTGTGGCTTGATCGCGTCATGCCTAGCACCGGCGATGTCGGCGGCGGCGAGCTGATCACGCTCGATGGTGAAGGCTTCACGGGCGCCACGCGCGTGCTGTTTGGGGCCAACGCCGCCGCCTTCACGGTGGTCAATGACGCGCAGATCACCGCGACGGCGCCGCCCGGCGCCGCTGGCGCGGTCGACGTCGTCGTCGAGCGCGGCGCGCTGCGTGCGACGGCGCTTGATGGTTACCTCTACTCCGAGGATTTGCGCGTCTATGGGTTTGATCCTGTGCGCGGCTCGATCGCGGGGAACACCTACGTGGAGATCCGGGGCCGCGGCTTCGTGGGCGATCTGCAGGTCAGCTTCGGCGGCACGCCTGCGGCTCGCGTGGATCGCCTCGACAGCCAGACGCTCGCGGTGCGCACGCCGCCCGGCATGACCGGGCCCGCCCTCGTCGAGGTCACGCGCGGTCAGCAGAGCCTCGCCGCGCCCGATCCCTACACCTACTTTAACCCGGGCGCGCGCTTTGGCGGCGCTTGGGGTGGGCCCATCAATGGGGCCGTCAACGTGACGGTCTACTCGACCTCAGGCGCGCCCATTGAGAGCGCGTTCGTGATGCTCTCCACACGCGCTGACACGATCTATCAGGGCTTGACCAACGCTGACGGCCTCGTGACCCTGTCTGGGCCCGGCGTGGTCGGCGATCAGACCATCACGGCGGTCGCCGCAGGGCACTCCAGCGCCACGGTGCAGCGCGTCAACGCTGAGAACATCACCATCTTCTTGTCGCCGCCGCCGCCGCCGCCGCAAGGGGGCGGGGCGGCGCCGCAGCTGCCCATCTTCCGTGGCAACATCATCGGCTTAAACAAGATCTCGGTGCCCGGCCCTGGCCAGTTCCTGATGGCGGTGGTGCACACCACCAAGGCCACGCGCGGCGCGCAGGATGTCGCCCCAGGCAGCGGCAACGTGGTGCTCGCTGATGGCCCCTACACGATCCGCAGCCGCCTCGGTGACGTGGCCTTGATCGCGCTCGGCGGCATCTATGACAACAACACCCAGACCTTCACGCCGCTCTTGATGGGCACGCGTCGCTTCTTGTTCGCGGGCGATGGGGGTAACTACCCAGGCGTTGATATCGAGCTGAACATCCCGCTCGATAAGACCATGACGGTCAAGCTCACCAACCCCCCGCGCGCTGCTGGTGGACCCTCCGTCAACGTGGCCAGGCCGTGGCTTGATCTGGGCTTTGAGGGGGTGTTTGGTGAGCTGGCGGTGACCTCCTCTCAGGCCAACCTCATCCAAGTGCCTCGGCTCCCCGCCCTGACGGGCGTGCTCGCCGACGCGTCTTACTTTGTCGAGGCGGGCGCCTACGCCTCCACCGATGAAGACCCGCCTATGAGCATCGCGTTCAAGCGCAATGTCACCAACCTCGCCGCCCCGGTGGACATGCCGCTGCTGCTTGATGTGGCGCAGATCACCTCCCCGGCGGAGGGCGCGCGCCCGTTGAACAACCTCATCACGTTCAACTACAACCGCCCCAACAAGCCCTCACTGTTCTACGTGATCTTGCAAGATGGCCAAGGCCTGCCGCGCTGGGAGGGCTTCTTGCCTGGCACCGCCACCAGCTTGCGCTTGCCCACGTTCCCCGACTTTAGCCACTTGCCCCCTGCTCAGCGCCCAACACCCTATCCTGGTGAGCCGCTGGTGTTGATCATCCTGGCCATTGACCAGCCCGGCCTCGACTTCAACAACTTCACCTACAACGCCTTAGGCGAAGACCTGTGGGACGCCTACTCATTCGGCTTCCGCATCATCACGCTCTGATCGTCCTCCACGACGCGGCCCGCAGCCTAGGCTGCGGGTCGCGTCGTCTCCATCTGGCGGCGCCGCGCTGCCCTCTCGCTCGCCGAGGAGCCAGCCGTGCTCACCTCATCACGTCGCGCGATCTGCCTGCTCTCACTGCTCTTTGGCCTCTCTCTGGGGCTGGCTTGCAGTGATGACGATGTGACGCCGGGTAACCCCACCCCCGACATGTCCGCGCCTGACACCGCGTCAGACCTCGACACCTCACCCGATACGCCTCACACCCCCCCCGACATGGGGCCGCCCGATCTGCCGCCACCGCCGCCAGACGCGCTGCCTGACTTTGACTTCCCTGATGACGACATGGCGCCCGCGATCTTCGCGCTGGAGCAGGTGATCCCGCCTGAAGGTGGCGTCGAGGGGGGGCTCAACGTGCGCCTCTCGGGCTCGCTGCTCCAAGAGGGCACGCGCGTGTTCTTTGGCAGCCGTGAGATGGCGGTGCGCGTCAGCGCGGCGGGCCTCGCTGGGGAGACCCCACCGGGGGTCTCACCAGGGCTCGTGGACGTGAAGGCCATCTCGCCAAGCGGCGAGGAGAGCGTGCTGGTGGGGGGCTTTCGGTATGTGGACCCGCTGCGGATTGACGCGGTGACGCCGTCGCGCGTGTTGACCACAGGTGGCGTCGAGGTTGAGGTGCGCGGCAGCGGCTTTGACGCGCGCGCTGGGGTCAGCTTCTCGGGCGATAGCGCGCTGCGCGTCAGCTACATCTCCAGCGCGCTCTTGCGCGTGGTCACGCCACCGCGCGCTGCAGGGCCCGCCGATGTGCGCGTGACCACCCCCTCGGGGGCGGTCACGCTGCCAAGCGGCGTGCGCTATGAGGTCGCGCTGCGCCTTGACGAGGTGCGCCCCGCCAGCGATCTCACCGCAGGTGGCGCTCAGGTGACGCTCCAAGGTGCGGGCTTTGGGCCCAACACTCAGGTCGCCTTTGGCGAGTCCTCGGCGCAGGTGATCTCACACACCCCTGAGACGCTCGTGGTCAGCGCGCCAGCTCATCCGCAAGGTTTAGTGGCCATCACCGTGACCGACGCGCTCGGCGCCGCCCGCTTGGATGACGCCTTCTTGTATCGCGTCGATGACGCCCCGCAGCTCGCCGCGGTGCGCCCCGCCCTTGGCCCAGACACAGGCGGCCAAGAGGTCGTGATCACAGGCTATGGCCTTGACGCTCCCGCGCGCACGCTCTGGTTTGCGTCACAGCCCGCGCAGATCGTCTCGCGTGAGCTGACCCAAGCGCGCGTCATCACGCCAGCGGGCGCGATCGGCGCGGTTGATGTATCACTTCGCGATAACGCCCAAACGCTTGACGTGCTCGCTGACGCTTATACGTATGCGGCTGCGGTGCAGCTCGACGCGGTGACGCCCGATCGTGGCCCTGTCGAGGGCGGGACGCGCGTTGTGCTGCGCGGCAGCGGGCTTGAACAGGTCTCGCGCGTGAGCTTTGGTGGTCTGCCCGCGACCTTCGAGGTCAGCTCCGACGCGGAGCTCGTCGTCACCTCCCCGGCGCACGCCTCGGGGCCGGTCGATGTCGTGGTGGAGCGCGGGCCGCTGCGTGACACGCTGACCAGCGGCTTCACCTATGAGCAGCCGCTCGAGATCTGGGGCTTCACCCCCACGCGCGGCTCGATCTCAGGGGGCACCTATGTGGAGGTGCGCGGCGTAGGGTTCCACGGCGCGCTCAGCGCGACGCTCGGCGGCGTCGCCGCCACGCGCTTGCAGCGCCTGGATCGCAACAACTTGAGCTTCTACACGCCCGCGAACGTCTCAGGCGATGCGCAGCTGCGCGTGAGCGGCCCTGCGGGCCAAGCCCAAGGGCCTTATCCCTTTCGCTACTTTAACCCGACCGCCCGCTTTGGCGGTGCGTCCGGCGGTGAGGTGAATGGGGCGGTCAACGTCTCCGTGTTCAGCACGGTGGGTGGCGAGCCCATCCCTGGCGCGTTCGTCATGCTGTCTGCGCGCCCTGACACCGCCTACCAAGGCATCACCAACGCCAACGGCTTGGTCACCTTGTCAGGGCCCGGCGTGCTGGGCGCGCAGACGGTCACGGCCGCTGCCGCAGGCTTCTCCACCACGACGGTCCAGTCTGTAGACGCTGAGAACATCACCATCTTGCTCTCACAGCTCAACCCCACCCCGGGCAATGGCAGCGGCGGCGGGAACAGCGCGCCGCCGCCCTTTGCGACCATTCGAGGTCGGATCGAGACGCTGGGCAAGCTCGACGATGATGGCGATGAGCGCGCCTATGAGATGGCCGTCGTCTCCACCACCACGCCCTCGCCCCATGGTGGCAACCCCGCCCCAGGGCCAGGCGCGGTGGTGCTGGGCTCAGGCCAGTTTGAGATCACCTCGCGCGTTGGTGACCTCGCGGCGATCGCGCTGTGTGGCACCTTCAGCGAGCGCGATCAGCGCTTCACGCCTCAGTTTATGGCCGTGCAGCGCTTCCTGTTCCTGAGCGATCAGCAGGTCATGGAGAACCTGACGCTGCGCTGTGATATCCCCCTCGATCAGCAGCTGCCCGTCAAGCTCGTGGGGCCGGTCTATATGCCTGATGGGCCTAACATCAACCGCGTGACCGCGACCTGGAGCTTCGGCTTTGAGGGCTACTTCTCACACCCGTTTGAGGCGCGCAGCGCGAGCGAGCTGCTCTCCTTGCGTGGCCTCCCCGCGCGCGAGGGGGTCTTGGCCGATCTCACCTGGGATCTGCGCGGAGGCAGCTACACTGGCACCTTCTCGCCGCTCACGGAGTCGCGCCTGCGCGCGCTTGATGACCTCACGCGCCCGCTGACCTTGCCCCCCTTGCTTGATGTCCCCGAGCCCGTGAGCCCTCAGCCCGGAGGGGTCATCGTCAATCGCGAGCTGCGCTGGCAGTCGTCGGGCCCTCACCTGCCCGACGCTTATGTGGTCACGCTGCGTGATGAGCGCGGGTTGCCCGTCTGGACCTTCATCACCCCAGGGGACGTCACCTCCGTCACCATCCCTCAGCTGCCTGATCTGTCGGCGATGCCACCCGAGGTCCGCCCCGCCCCTTATGTGCGCGGCACCTTGTTCTTGACCATCAACGCGTTTCGTCGTGACGGCGCGTTCAGCTTCGACGCCTTCACCTATGAGGACCTCGCCAATGAGCGTTGGGAGGCCAACGCGATCAACCGGTGGGCCGTCTCCTTCCCTTAAGCTAGGTTCATCATGTCTCATATCGCCTTCTTAGGCGTCGGCCTCATCGGCGCGGCGCTTGCCACAGCCAGCGCGCGTCGTGGCGACGCCATCGTCGCCTATAATCGCACCACCTCACGCGCTGAGGCGCTGCGCCCGCACGGGGTGGCCCTGGCGCAGAGCGCGGTGGAGGCGGTCACTGGCGCTGCGTTTGTGCACCTCGCGCTGAGCGATGACGCGGCGCTTGACGCCGTGCTCACCGACGCGCTGTGTGACGCGCTCTCATTTGATGCGATCCTCATCGATCACACCACCGCGTCGCCTGCGGGCGTTGTCGCTCGTGCAGCGCGTTTGGCGCGCCGTGGCGTCGCTTATCTTCACGCCCCCGTGTTCATGTCGCCGCAAGCCTGCCTTGACGCCGCAGGTGTGATGCTCGTCGCAGGAGCGCAGCCTCTCTTCGAGCGCGCTCAAGGGCGCTTGGAGGTGATGACAGGGCGGCTGCAGTATCTTGGCGAGCGCGCTGACGCGGCCGCGTCGTATAAGCTGTTTGGTAACGCGCTCATCATCGCGCTCACTGCGGGCCTCGCGGATGTGATCACCATGGGGCGTCAGCTCGGCTTCAGCCCCGAGCAGGCCTATGAGCTGCTCGCGTTCTTCACCCCGGCAAACACCTTGCAGCAGCGCGGGCGCCGCATGGCGCAGGGCGACTATACGCCGAGCTTTGAGCTGACCATGGCGCGCAAGGACGTGAGGCTGATGATGGAGGCCGCTCAAGGCGCGCCGCTCGCCACCTTGCCTGGCATCGCCGCCCGCATGGACGCGCTCATTGAGGCTGGCCACGGCGCTCAGGATCTTGGCGTCCTCGCCACCGAGTGAGCGCGCTCAGCGCGCGGTGACCTGCGCGATCATCGCCACCACCTCATCGATCCTTGCGAGCGTCTGGACGCGCCGCGCGGCGCGCCGCGCGGCGCGTCTTCGCTCAAGCCACAGGCGCAGCGCGGGCAGCGGCGCGAGGCTCGTGAGCAGCGCGTCATACAGCGCGTCTGCGCTCGTGGGCGCAGACGCCTCCTCAAGCAAGCGCGCGCGCAGCGCGTCGCGCAGCGCCTGGGGCTTGAGCGGCGCCTCATCGCTGGCCTCAGCAAGCAGCGCGCGGGCGCTGCTCATGATCTCATCTTGGCTGGGGGCGCGCATGGCGGTCAGCTCGTTTTCGTCGCAGGTTGCAGGATCATCGCTCGACCTCTCGCGGTTCGCGCGCAGGTTGTGTGCGTCTCGTGTCACAACACGCGCGGCGCCCTCGCGCGCGCGCTCATGTCTTGGATAAAGGGGAGCCGTCATGACCTCGCCAGCGCACGCTGAACGACCTTACGATGTGATCTTATGGGGCGCCACTGGCTTCACGGGCAAGCTAGTGGCCGACGCCTTCGCGCGCGCGGCGACGCTCTCACCGCAGCGCTGGGCCATCGCCGGGCGCAATCAAGCCAAGCTGGATGCGGTGCGCGCCGAGCTGATCGCGCTCAACCCCGCGCTCGACGCGCTGGACATCCTCATCGCTGATGCCAATGACGAGGTGGCGCTGCGTGAGCTCGCCAGCAAGACGCGCGTGATCTGCACCACGGTCGGCCCCTATGCGCGCTATGGCGAGCGGCTCGTGGCCGCTTGCGCGGCGCAGGGGACGCACTATTGCGATCTCAGCGGAGAGATCCACTGGGTGCGTCGCATGATCGACGCGTATCACGCGCAGGCGCAGGCGACGGGCGCCAAGATCGTGCACTGCTGCGGGTTTGACTCCATCCCAAGCGATCTGGGCACCCTCACGCTCCAGCGCGCCGCCATCGCGCGCTATGGCTCGCCATGCCATGAGGTCACCTTCTACCTGATGCGCGTCTCGGGCGGCTTCAGCGGTGGCACGGTCGCCAGCATGTTGAGCACGATGGAGATCGTGGCTGAAGATCCGAGCGTGCGTCGCATCTTGGGCGATCCTTACAGCATCACGCCCGCTGAGCAGCGCCCTGACGTGCGGCAGCCGCCGGATGTGGGGCCGCCCGCTTATGATGAGGTGGTCGCGGGCTGGGTCGGGCCATTCTTGATGGCGCCTGTGAACACCCGCGTGGTGCGACGCAGCAACGCGCTGCTGGGCGATCTGTATGGGCGCGACTTCAGCTACCGCGAGGTGATGCGCACAGGCAGCGGCGCGGCGGGCATGGCGTCCGCTGGCGCGATGACCGCAGGGCTCGGGCTGCTGATGGGCGCGATGAGCGTGGCGCCGCTGCGTGAGCTGCTCACCCGCTTCGTGCTGCCCGCCCCTGGTGAGGGCCCCACCCCGGAGCAGATCGCCCAGGGCCACTTCTCCGCGCGCGTGGTAGGGCGCCATCGGGACAGCGACGCGCCGCTCAGCGCGTTTGTCGCTGGTGAGCGCGACCCTGGCTACGGCGCGACCGCCACGATGCTCTCCGAGTCAGCGCTGTGTTTGGCCCACCAAGCCGATCTGCTGCCTGAAGGGGGCGGCGTCCTCACCCCCGCCAGCGCCATGGGTGAGGTGCTCACGGCGCGCTTGCGCGCGGCCGGGATGACCTTCGCCGCTGATGTTTGAATGACGCGAGGACCTCGCGAGCGACCTGTCAGGGATCAGCGCGCCGCCCCCTCGCTTGAGCCGAGCGTGGGGCGGCTCGTGCGTGGCGGCGCGAGGGGGGCGCTAAAAACATCGCGCGCGAGACACAGCTTGAGGCGCGGCGTCCGAAAACCTCAACGTCACCTGTCGTCACCGCTGGAGGTCGCCATGTCTCTCCCTGTCACCCTCTCACCCGCCCAGCTCAACCTCCCCCCTGGCGGCTTGTCTGCGCTGGGCAAGCTGCAGCGTCGCGTCGCGTCCTTGGAGGACGCGCCCGTGCCCCCGCTGTCTGCGCTGCGCGCAGCGCTCGCCAGCGCGCAGGATTGCCCCGACGCGCTGCTCACCTGCTTGGCGTGGCTCGCGCAGCTCGACGGCGAGGGCGCGCAGCAGCTCTTGGACGGTTATCAGTCGCCGCCGTCTGCGGTGGCGCTGTGCTGGGCGGCGCGCGCGTGGCGCGCCGAGCGTGGCGCGCCACGCGCCATCGCGCGCGCCGCGTGAGGCGCGCGCGTCGTTGCCCGTTGTGTCATCGCCGCGCGCTCGTCTAGTCTGTGGCGCGGGCGCGCGCGCGTCCCGTTCCAGTGATTGTGAACCGCGCGGTGAGCGAGTCGCGATGAGACCTTGGGTGCAGCTTGATGAGGCCACGTCGCCTGAGGGCGACGCGCTGTCGTTGTGGCGTCGCGATGAGGAGTGGGTCATCCGCGTCAACGGCGTGGAGCTGATGACCAGCCGCGCACACGCGTCTGAGGACGCGCTCGCGAGCCTAGCGCTCGCGCGCACCAGCGCGAGCGCGCCGCAGGTGCTCATCGGCGGCTTGGGGATGGGCTTCACGCTGGCGGCCGCGCTTCGCGCGAGCGCCAGCGCGCGCGTCACCGTGGCGGAGCTGTCCGAGGCGGTCATCCGCTGGAACGCGCCGCCGCTGCTCGGCGCCTTGGCGGACGATCCGCTCGACGATCCGCGCGTGACGCTGCACGCAGGCGACGTGGGCGCGCTCATCCGTGGCCAGCGCGCGCGCTGGGACGCCATCTTGCTCGACGTGGACAACGGCCCTGAGGGCCTCTCGCGCGTCAACAATGACGCGCTCTACCAGCCCGCCATGCTCGCCGCAGCGCGCGCCGCCCTGCGCCCAGGCGGCGTCTTCGGGGTGTGGTCGGTGTCGCATGACGCCGCGTTCACGCGCCGCCTGGAGCGCGCGGGCTTTGTGGTGAGCACGATCCCCGCGCGCGCGCACGGCGCGAAGGGACGCCGCCACCTGATCTGGCTCGGTCAGGCGCGATGAGCCTCGCGCGCCATCGTGACTGCCTCATCACGCGCGGCGCTCGCGCGCATACGCAACAGGAATCACTGCGCGCGGTGGCAGCCCTCGATCCGGCGCATGTCTTATGGATCAGCGACTCGCCATGCCCCGATGCGTCGTTCCACGTCGTCGCGCCAGGGCAGGTGAGCCGCCTGCTCGGGCGCTCGTTTGACGCCGTGGTGCTCGACGCGCACGCGCTGCTCGATCCCGACGTGCTCGGCCAGTGCTACGGTTTTGTGCGCGGCGGCGGCGCGCTGGTGCTGCGCCTGCGCGCGCTTGGTGCGCCGCCGCCTGCGGCGGCGCTTGTGCGCTATGCCGCTTATCCTTATGGGCCTGAGGCGGTGGCGGATCGCTTTGAGCGACGCTTGGAGCGCGCGTTAGCGCGCGGCGCGCGCCCCTTGGGCGCGCCGCTCACGCCTCCCCCTGAGCTCCCGCGCGGCAGCGCTGAGCAAGACCAGCTCGCCCAAGCCCTGGCCGCGCTGATGTGTGACGCGCGCCCCGCGCGCGCCGTCGTCCTCGCCGATCGCGGGCGCGGCAAGTCCAGCGCGCTTGGGATGGCGCTGGCGCGCGCGCGCGCCGAGCTGCCTGAGCTGCGCGCCGTGATCGCGGGGCCGAGCGATGACGCGCTGGCGGCGCTTAAAGAGGCGCACGCGCGCGAAGGTGCAGGCCAAGGCGCGCCTCAGCAGGTCACGCTCGCCATGTTGCTCGCGGACGCGCCTGCGGCGCGCCGCCCTGAGGTGATCCTCATCGACGAGGCGGCCCAGCTGCCCGTGCCGCTGCTCCAGCGCTTGTGCGCGCTTCATCCGCAGGCGCGTCTCATCTTCGCCTCCACGGTGCACGGCTACGAGGGCACCGGGCGCGGCTTCACGTTAAGGTTCTTGAGCTGGCTGACGCGTCAGCCCCAAGGGCTGACGCGCTATCAGCTCACTGAGCCGATCCGCTGGGACAGCGGCGATCCGCTGGAGCGGCTGGTGTTCGACGCGCTGCTGCTCGACGCCGAGCCTGCGCCGCTGCCTGCCACGCTTGATCCTGGGCGCTTGGTCGCGCGGCGCCTCGATCGTGACGCGCTGGCGCAGGATGAGCCGCTGCTCAGGTCGCTGTTCGGGCTGCTGGTGCAGGCGCACTACCGCACCACCCCTGGCGATCTGCGCCGCCTGCTTGACGCGCCCAACCTGGAGGTCCACGCGCTGTGCTTTGAGGGCGCGGTGGTGAGCGCGGCCTTGGTGGCGATCGAGGGGGCGCTGCCTGGCGCGCTGTGCGCGCAGGCGGCGTCTGGACAGACGCGCCTGCGCGCGCACGCGCTGCCCGACGCGCTGGTCGCGCACATGGGCCTGGTGGAGGCGGGCGCGCTGCGCATGGTGCGCAGCGTGCGGATCGCCACGCACCCCCAAGCGCGAAGGATTGGCGCCGCGTCGCGGCTGATCGCGCATGTGCATCAATCCTACGCGCCGGATCTGTTCGGCACCTTGTTCGGGGCGTCCGCCGAGGTGATCGCGCTGCGCCGCGCGCTGGGCTATGAGATCGCGCGGGTGAGCGCGTCGCGCGGGGCGCGCACTGGCGAGCCTGCGGTGATGATGCTGCGCGCTGAGACGGCGCCCGGACGCGCGATCTTGGCCGCCGCGCGCGCCCAGCTCGCGCGCGAGCTGGACGCGCAGCTTGAGCTGATGCAGGTCGACGACGCCATCACCCTCGACCCCGCGCTCATCGACGCGCTTCGCGCCAACCTGCCAGCGGCTGCGCCGCTGGACGCGGACCAGCGCGTCGCGCTGGTCCGCGCCTACGCGTTTGGCCCGCGCCCCTTTGAGGCGAACCCTGACGCGGTGCGTGGTTTTGTCCTCGCGCATCGAGCCAAGCTCAGCGCGCTGTCAGCGACGCACCAAGCGCTGATCACAGGGCGCGCGCTGGCACGCCAGAGCTGGGCGCGGGTGATGGCAGATGCGCGCACCGCGTCGATGCCCGCCACCATGCGCGCGCTGCGTCACGCCGTGCGCGCGCTGATTGAGGCGGTAGACGCCTCGGGTGATTGAGCCGCGTCACGCGCTAGCTGCGCGCTGCGCGCGATGTTAGGCTGCGCGTTGGATGGATCAGCACGCACACCCCTTGGAGGATCGCTTGGAGCTGCTCAATCACCCGCTCATCGCGCAGCGCTACTTCTTCCCGCAGCCGGGCAAGCTGTCACAGCCGACCTGGGTGCAGACCTCAGGCGGTCGCTTGGCCTGCTGGCGCAGCCCAGGCAAGCGCGGGCGTCGCCCCGTGCTGGTGCACTTTCATGGCAACGGCGAGCTCGTGTCGGACTGGACGGGCGACTTCGCGCGCGCGGTGCAGGCGATGGGCTGGGATCTGTTCTTGGCCGAGTACCGCGGCTACGGTGAATCGCAAGGTGAGCCGCTGCTTGGCGAGATGTTGGAGGATCTGGAGCCGATCGCGCAGGCCGTGGGGATGCCTCAAGATCAGATCGTGGTGTTCGGGCGCTCGGTGGGCTCGATCTTCGCTGTGGAGTGGGCGCGCCGCTTCCCAGACTGCGCGGGCGTGGTGCTGGAGAGCGGGATCTACGATGTGTATGAGCGCTTGGCGCTGCGCGTCAGCGCGCAGGAGCTAGGCTGTGAGCGCGCCGCGTTTCGCGACGCGGTGCGCGCGCGCTTGAACCACGGCGCCACGCTGGGCGCCTATCAAGGCCCCTGCTTGGTGTTGCACGCCGAGCGCGATGATCTGGTGAGCATCTCACACGCTGAGCGCAACGCGCGCGCGTGCGGCGATCGTGGGCAGCTCGTGAGGTTCGCGCGCGGCGATCACAACAGCCTGCTGGCGCTCAACACCCAGGCCTACTACGACGCGCTGCGCGCTTTCTTGGAGCGCGCCGTAGCCTGACACCCACCGCGCTCAAGCGCGCGCCTTCGCCGCGAGCGCCAGCAGCTCATCGACCGACCACTGCTCGGCGGCGTGCGCGCCGTACTTGAGCGCCACGATCTCTCCACACCGCGCGCTCAAGCGAGGCTTGGTGCGCGCGCGTGGATCTGCTACATCTGCTGGCCACAGCGTCAGCCCGGTCAGGGCGCGCCCCAGGACCTTCGGCTCGAATCAAGACAGGTGATGGCGATGCGACAGCTCATCAAGGCGGCGCTCTTGCTCAGCGCGCTCAGCGCGTGCGGCGATCCTACGGACAACGCTGAGGATTGCACCGCCAACGAGTTCTTCGACCTGTCGAGCGAGCTGTGCTTGAGCTGCCCCGCGCTGACCTTGCCGCGCTGCCAGCCGGGCTGCGGCTTCGTCATCGAGCGTGACTCCAACAGCTGCCCTGTGGCCGCGTGCGCGCTCGCTTGCGATCTGTGCGAGGAGGGTGAGCGCTTCAACGATGAGACGCTGTCTTGTGAGCCCGTCGACTGCGGCGCGGGCATGTGGGACAACGCCCAGCAGCGCTGCGTCAACCCCTCGGATATGGCCACATGAGCGGGCGCGAGCGCCACCATGGCTGAGCCGATGATCCCTTGGGACGTGGCCCAGATCGAGGCGCTGCGCGCCGCGCTGTTGCGCTGGTACGAGGCCAACAAGCGCGACCTCTCCTGGCGCAAGACGCGCGATCCTTACGCCATCTGGGTCTCGGAGGTGATGCTCCAGCAGACGCAAGTGATCACGGTCGAGGCTTACTATCAGCGCTGGATGGCGCGCTTTCCTAGCGTCACCGCCCTCGCCAACGCCCCCCTGGAGGACGTCTTGTCGATGTGGTCGGGGCTTGGTTATTACCGACGCGCGCGCTCGCTGCATCAGGCCGCGCAGCAGGTCGTCGCCGAGCATGGCGGCGCGCTGCCCGCCGATGTGAACGCGCTGCGCGCGCTGCCTGGCATCGGGGCTTATACCGCAGGCGCCATCGCGTCGATCGCCTTTGGGCTGCCCGCGCCGCTGGTGGATGGCAACGTGGAGCGCATCCTGGCGCGCTGGTTCTGCGTCGAGGATGATCCTAAGGCGGGGCCGCAGCAGCGCCGCTTCTGGGCGCTGGCCGAGGCGCTGCTTGATCGCGCGGACCCTGGCGCCTTCAACCAGGCCTTGATGGAGCTAGGCGCCACGGTCTGCACGCCTAAGCAGCCCGCCTGCCTGCTGTGCCCGGTGCGTGCGCATTGTGGCGCGCTGCTCAGCGGTGAGGACGTGACGCAGTACCCGGGCAAGGTCAAGCGCGCAGCCTCCAAGGCCATCGACGCGGCGTGCGTGATCGCCATCACGCCCGATGCGCAGGTCTTGCTGTGGCGACGGCCTGAGCAGGGGCTCTTAGCGCAGATGGTGTCCTGGCCCGCGCTGGAGCCGCTGCCCGCGTCGCTCACACCTGAGCGCGCGCATGAGGCGCTGCGTGAGGCGCTGTCTCAGTGGCTCGACGGCGCGCCCGAGGTCACGCTTCATTATGTGGGCGAGCTGACGCATGTGTTCACGCACAGGCGCATGACGCTCGGCGTGTATGTGACCAAGCTCGACGCCCCCGCACCCACGCGTGCGGAGCGCATGTGGTGGGCGCCCGCAGCCACGCTTGAGGAGGTCGGCTGCGCCGCCCTCACCCTCAAGGCGTGGGCGATGGCCAAGCTGACCGCCACGTCGCTATGAAGGCGCGTGACGACGTCTAGGTCGCGTGTTAGCGTGTTCAGCGTCGTAGAGCGCCACTTCTGTCTTCAAGCCCTTATCGCCCGATGCTTCGCTCCATCGTGCCCTCAGGTGGTCATGCGCGCGAACGAGACCCTCCCCGAAATCCGGCTCAAGGTGTTGAGCGGCCCCGATGTTGGCGCGCAGAAGGTCTTCCGACAGGTGCGGATTACGATCGGGCGAGGGCCGACGAACGACTTCCCGCTGCAAGATGGGTTCGTCTCCAACTTCCACGGCGAGGTCACGCTCACCCAGACCCAGCAGCTCGCCTATCGCGACCTGCGCAGCCGTCATGGCTCCTTGGTCTGTGTAGATAACGTCTCCTATCACTTGCACAGCAAGAGCGACGACAACCACATCCAGATCAATGATGGCTCCGAGCTTCAGATCGGCACCACGCTGATCCGCATTGAGATGGAGCCCGTGTCGCTCTCAGGTGATGGCCTCGTGCCCATGCCCGCGCGCGCCTCTGGGGAGCTGAGCATCTCGGGCAGCATGCGCGAGACGATGATCACCAGCACCGTGCAGCCGGTGCAGCAGCTCACTCGCCCCTTCGAGACGACCGACAAGCGCCTCGGCGTGCTCTTTCGCTTAGCAGGCCAGCTCAACGGCCTCACCCAGCTCGAAGAGATCCTCGATCAGCTCGTCGCCGCCGCCTTCGAGGCCTTCTCCGCCGCCAACTTCTTCGCGCTGACCTTGATGTCGAGCGAGCCTGGCCATGAGCTGGAGCTTGGCGAGACGCTCATCCTGCGCCATCGCGATCCTCACCTTGAGCCCGACGGCTCCTTGCTCAGCAAGAGCATCTTGCAGCGCGTCATCCAGACGCGCGAGAGCGTCTTGTTCGTCAAGGACTCGCTCGGCGCTGAGCTGACACAGAGCATCATCGACGCCCAGATCACCGCCTGCTTGTGCGCCCCGCTCGTCGGCCAGCGCTCGCTCCTTGGCGTGATGCAGGTCGACACGCGCGGCGAGGGCAGCCTGTTCTCGCGGCGCGACCTCGACCTGTTCAGCATCCTCGCCTCTCTGGCCGCCTTCGCCCTGGAGCGCGCCAAGCTCTCGAGCAACATCGTCGAGATGTTCGAGCGCTTCGTCTACGCCAGCGTCGACGCCATCGAAGCGCGCGATCCCACCACCGCTGGCCACTCGCACCGCGTCGCCGTCTACACGCTGGCGCTCGCGGAGACGGCCAACCGCGTTGAGGTCGGCGACTTAGCGGCGATCAACCTCGACCCCGAGGCGCTCACCGAGCTGCGCTACGCCGCGCTGCTGCATGACTTTGGCAAGATCGCCGTGCGCGAGGACGTCCTCAACAAGGCGCGCCGCTTGCCCGAGCTTCACCTGGAGCTGATCGCGCAGCGCTTTGAGACGATCAAGGCGCTGGCCTATCGCGACCTGCTAGAGCAGCCCGTAGAGCGCGCCGTGGCCGAAGGCCGCGCCATCACAGGCCGTGAGCTGGAGCAGATCAAGCACACCTACCAGACCACCCTCCACGAGCTGGATGAGGCGCTCACTTGGCTCGACAGCGTGGCCGGCGTCGGCTGGCTGCCCGATGAGGCCGTCGCCAAGCTCCGCGCGCTGGGCAAGCGCACCTATCGCACCGTCTGCGGTCACACCAAGCCCTACCTGAGCGACTACGAGATCGAGAACTTGTGCATCCGCGCGGGCACGCTCAACGAGTCCGAGTGGGAGAACATGCGCAGCCACGCCAAGTTCAGCCAAGAATACTTGGAGCGCATCCCCTGGAGCCCTGAGCTGTCGCGCGTGCCTTGCATCGCGGGCGCCCACCACGAGAAGCTCGACGGCTCGGGCTATCCGCTGGGCCTTGAGGCGATGCACATCTTGCCTCAGGTGCGCATGCTCACCATCGCTGACATCTTCGACGCCCTGACCGCCAGCGATCGCCCCTATCGCAAGGCGGCGACCATCGATCGCGCCGTCTCGATCCTCGAAGACGAGGCGCGCCAAGGCAAGCTCGACCAAGGCTTGGTGTCGCTGTTCGCCACGCAGGTCATCGAACAGATCAAGCCCCACATGCCCTCGCGCTGATCCTCACCACGCCTGAGGCTTGGGGCAGGGGCGCGCGCCGAAGCTCATATAAGGCAGCTGACCTTGGCCCTCGAACGCCTTGGCATACAGCGCGGTCAGGCGCACCTGCGCCATGATCGTCTCCTCATCAGGGTGACTGGTGAGCGCCCGCATCTTGAGGTCATCAAGCTGCAAGCTCAACGCGAGCTGGGGATAATGTGCGTGCAGCTTGAGCGCCTCGTGGCCCCTCAGGCAGCGCAAAAGCGTGGTTGGCTCATCCGTGCTCACCACAAACATCGCGTTCAGCGCCTCATCCTCTAGCATCGTCAGCTCGCCGTGGCGGCTGGTGCCATCGCGATGTTTGCGCCTGAACCTGCTATCCCGCTCGCTCTTGTCACGCCAGCCTGAGCGCGGGAGCAGCTGCGCGCTCATCTGCGCGTCTGGGGACAGCGAGGCGCTGGTCTGCTGTACGCGCCGCCCGTGCAGGCCTTGCCACATGTTGTAGGCTTCAAGCCGCACCTGAACCTCACGCATCATGAAGCTCACATGATCAGGCTCGATGCTCCACATTGACGGCTGCAATGCCAGCTCGCCGCCGTACTTGTCTGCCAACATCGCCCACAGCGCGCGGCGGCGCTTGATCTTCACGTGCGCGTCGATCATCGCGACGACCAGGATGATTACAGGGATGAGCAAAGAGACCTCAACAGGCATGCTCACCACCCTTGCTGAGGTGGCAGCGCCGCCTCGGTGAGCGCGCTGATGTAGAGCGACATCAGGCGCAGGTGCTCTTCAAGATCTTGCAGGTCCTGGCTCTCCTGAAAGCGTGAGATGGTCAACAGGCCGCCGCGCAGCTCAACCTCAAAGTCCACGCTGCGCTGCTGCAGCGCGCGCAGCTCGGGCGCGTGGTGCAGCGCTGCGGCGAGCCACTGTGGAGGGCTCCCCTCGATCAAGAAGGAGGGGTCAAACCGCTCGTCATCGACCTGGATGTCAGTCGGGCGCCTGGCTCGAAACAGCCGCCTGTCGCGCTTCACGCTCGCACGAAAGCTAGGATCGAGCGGCAAGCGCGCGGTCATCATCTGATAGATGTCGACGCAGAAGCGCCTGTTGCGATAGGTGGTCTTCTTGCGCAGCCAGAGCTCCAGGGTGATCCCTCGATACGAGAAGCTCGCGCGGTCTTTGTAGCAACCGCCTGTGCCACCTCGCAGCTGTAGCTCCCCCTGATAGGCCGCGGCCAGCTGCCCCCAGAGGGCCCTGCGTCGCTTGCGCGTGTACCGCGCGCTGATCGCCCCAATCAGGAACAAGAGCGTTAAGGCGATCGGGAAGAAGTATTTAAACAGTGGGTCCATAGGTGCGCTCCCCCCAAGGGTGATGCGAATGTAGGTGAATCAGTCTAGATCGCCCGCGCGGATGATGTCGAGCGCTGCTCAACTCACCGTCCCTGCTCGCGCGCTATCACCGCCTCGGTGAGCGCGCTGATGTAGAGCGAGGTCAGGCGCAGATGCTCTTCAAGATCCTGCACGTCATGGCTCTCCTGAGCGCGCGTGACAGTGAGCACACCACCGCGCAATTCCACCTCCAGATCGTGACGCGCGAGGTGCAACGCGCGCAGCTGCGGCGCCTGATGGAGCGCGCGGCCCAGCCACTCGGGCGCGCTGCTGCGGACCAAGAACGTCTGATCAAATGCCGCGTCATAGATCTGGACGTCGTCAGGTCGTCCCGCGTCGAAGAGGCGCCCATCACGCTGGATGCTCACCCATAAGCTAGGATCGAGAGGCAAGCGCGCGGTCATCTTTTGCAGGACCTCAATGTGCATGCGCTGAAACCGTTGAGAGGCCTTTGTGTGCATGTTGAGCCGGATCTCAACGCCTCGATACGAGAAGATGACGTGATCCTGATAACAATCCTCACTGTCACCTCGCAGCCGCAGCTCGCCCTGATAGGCCGCCGCGAGCTGCTCCCAGCTCGTCCGCGGGCTCGCTTGGGCGCGGCCTGTGAGCGCCTTCGCGACGGCGATCAAGGAGACGATCGCCACTAGCGGCACCGCGAGGCTTACAAACCAAGCGAAGAGGGTGATCATCCATGTTTCCATCTCAGCGCTCCCCCCAAGGGTGATGCGAATGTAGGTGAATCAGTCTAGATCGCCCGCGCGGATGATGTCGAGCGCTGATCTGCCAGCGCACGCGTCGCGCTCAAGCCTGCAGCCTTGGCATGGGCGCTGGCTGTTTGCGGGCAGCCAGCGCCTCAGCATAGAGCGCGGTGAGGCGCTCGCGCTTCTTGGCCCGATGCTCAAGCAGAAAGATCGGCCCCAAGAGCAGCGCACAGGACGCCAAGGATTCAGCGACAGACCAGAAGGTTGACATCGTCTCACCATGCTCAGGGTGAGGGCTACGACGCGCGGAGCGGTGCGGCAGCGGCGCAGCGCGCCTCCTCACCAAGCGGTGTGCGTTGGCCCCTCGACGCCTGCGGGCGCTGAGGTTGGCGCTTGAAGCTGAGGTCGCTCGCCAAACGCCTGCGCGTAGTAGGCGGTCAGGCGCACCTGATCCATGACCCGCTGCTCGTATGTGGCCGAGCCCACGCGCGTTATGGTCACATAGCCATGCTCCAAGGCCATGCGCAGGTCGTGCTGACGCAAGTGATCGCGGATGGCCTCATGGGCGCCGAGCTTGCGTCGCATCCAGCCCTCGTCATTGGCCTTGATGATGAAGGTGCGGTCGAACTCTGCGTCACCGAGCTCGATGTCTTGGCCGCCCAGCGCCTTGCCCAGCGCGGAGAACACCGCCGTCTCTTTGTAGACCTGGGCTGTAAAGCGCGGGCTCGCGTTCACGCGCGCGCTCGTGCGGGTGTAGGTCGTCGAGCGCTTGCCTTGCGACACCACATACTGGTCGAGCTTGACCTCAACGCCTTGAAAGGTAAACAGGACATAATCTTGGCTCTTGCTAAACAAGCCATGCCCCAAGTGGAGCTGGCCTTGGTAGCGCGTCGCCAGCGATGACCACAGCGCGCGCCGCTGCTTGGGCTCATGGACGATGCCGTACCATCCCATCGCCACGAAGAAGGTGGCGAAGAGGATCAAAGAGAAGATGAGCTCCATCGGTCGCTTGCTCCTTGAACAGAATGTGTTGATGGCTTGGCTTCACCAGGCGCGCTGTATGCCATCGCGCATCGCGCCCAGCTGGGGCGGCGCCGAGAGCGCCTGCGCATAGAGCGCGGTCACGCGCACCTGCGCCAGGATCTCCTCAGCGCGATCGCTCAACCCCGCCACGGTCACGGTGAGCTCGCCATCCTCCAGCTCGACGCGCAGCTGCGCGTGGCTCAAGTGCTCGCGTAACACCTCATGCCCTCTCAACTTGCGCGTGATCCGCGCGGGATCATCACACTTGATGATGAAGGCTTGATCAAAGCTGTCATCGCCGATGCGGACGTCTTGGCCGCCCAGCGCCTTACCAATCGAGGAGAACAGCGGCGTCTCTTTGTAGATCTTCGCGCTCATCTCATCCTCCCCGCGCAGCTGCGCGCGCGTGCGCTGATAGACCGTCGCGCTCTCCTCCTCGTGTGACACCTCATAAAAATCGAGCGTGACCTCGAACCCGCGACAAGGGAGCACCAGCTGATCTTTGCTGGCGTAGAACAGGCCGTCACCCAACAGCGCGCGGCCGCCCTGTTGGCTCGCCAGGCGCTGCCACAGCGCGCGCCGCTCCCCAGTCTTCTTCTTGACGACGTAGACCACACAGAAGATGAACAGCGGCGCCGCGACGCCAAGGATGATGAAGGCAAGAGCAGCTTCCATGCGCGTCACCCGCGTGTGAGATGAGGCGCTCACTGTAACGCGCGCGAGTCATGTGCGAAAGCTGCTATTGGTCCCTGAGATCATCGCGCACCAGCCGCTCTAGCGCCTCGTAGCTCACGGCGTCGGGCGTCGAGAAGCCCGTGATGCGCTGCGTATCACCGAGCCTAGGCGCCTTCACGTCGCGCTCCGGCTTAAAGGCGAGCAGCGCGCGCTGGAGCGCGTCGCGCTCCGCTTGTGGCAGCGCCTGGCGCGCCACCACCATGTCCTGCGGGATGTGCCCCGTGATCGCCAGCGTGCGCAGCGTGCTCACCGCCACACCCAGCCGATCGGCCGATAACACCGCCCCCGAGTAGCTCGCCGCAGCCTCGCACCGCCCGTCGATCAGATCCTTGAGCGCTTGGATATGATCGCCGCTCCAGTGCACCTGGCCGATGAACACGTCAGGCTCATGGCCCTGCGCCTTGAGCCACGCGCGCGGCAGCGCGTGGCCTGAGGTAGAGCTGCGATCGGTCAAGCAGAAGGTCGCGCCGCGCAGCGCGCCTAAGCCGCGATCGGGGGGATGACGCGAGGACACCAGCAGCACCCCATCGCTCATCGTCGCGCCGTCGTACTGCTTGATCGCCAGCGCCTTCACCGTGGGCAGCTGGGCGCGCGTGCGAAGATAGAGCATCGGCGGCAGCACGGCCGCGTCAAGCTCATCAGCGTCGAGCTGACGCGTCAGCCCGTCATAATCGGCTGACACCTTGAACTCAATGGGCCGCTTCAGCTCATCCTCTAAGTAGCGCCGCAGCGGCTCGATCTCTCGCAAGATCAGCGCCTCATCGGCGGTAGGCGCCCAGCCCATCCGCAGCGGCTTGCGATCGGGGCGCACCAGCGCTGGGATCAGCAGCGCCGCCATCAGCCCCACGCTCAACATCACGAGCCGCCTGCTCATCACCCGCGCGCTGGCGCGCGGTTTGCGCGCGCTCGCGCGCTCCTGAGCTGGCACCTCAGACGCGGCCTGGGCCGCGCCGTCGGGCGCGGTGTTGACCTCAGCATGGGCGGCCTGCGCGCTGAGCGTGTCATGCGGGCCGCTTGGCATGACCCGCGTGGGCGCCTCCGCCGCCGCCTCCTCCTCCTCCTCGGGGCGGGCGTTGACCACTAAGAAGGAGGCGTCCGCTGGCGGCGGCGGCGCCGCCGCCGCGCTGTAAGAATAAGACGAGGAGGCAGTGATCGGCGTGATCCGCGTGGGCGACTCCTCACCCTCAGGTGCTGCAACTTGCGTGAGCAAGGTCGCGGGCGCGCGCGCTTGGAGGAGCCCCGCGCAGCTCGCTTGTACGAACGCGCTCAAGCGCTCCTGCGCGCCTCCCCAGCCCTCCTGATGGCTCACAAGCTCCAGCTCCCGCTGGAGCGTCGCCGCGCTGTCAGGGCGATCCTCGCGCTGGCGTGACAGCGCGCGCAGCGCAAGCGCGTCGAGGGACGGCGGCACCTGCGGGTTATAGAGGCTCGGCGCGGGCACCTCGCCAGTCGTCACCGCCTGCATGATCTCCAGATCGGAGGGGCGCTTGAACAGCCTGCGATCGGTCAACAGCTCCCACAACACGATGCCCGCGCTGAACAGATCGCTGCGCCGATCGAGCGGCTGCTGGCGACACTGCTCCGGGCTCATGTAGCCAAACTTCCCCTTGAGATCGCCTGACCAGGTCGACTCCCCGTGGTGCTGGGTCGCCTTGGCGATGCCAAAGTCCAGCAGCTTGATAGCGCCCTCCGGGGTGCACATGATGTTGTGCGGCGTCACGTCGCGATGCACCAGCCCCAGCAAGCTGCCGTCCAGGTCGCGCAGCTCATGCGCCGCGTGCAGCGCGCGGCAGCTCTGGATGGCGATCTCCACGGCGAGCATCGGGGAGAGGGCTTGGCCGGCGCGCGCGGCGTGGACCTGCAGCTCGCGCAGCGTCACCCCGTGGATGTACTCAAGCGATAAGAAATAGCGCCCCGCGTCGGCGCCGATCTCGAAGATCTGCACGATGTGTGGGTGGTTGAGGCGCGCGATGAGCCGCCCCTCGCGCAAGAACATCTGCACGAAGTCAGGATCTTCGGCCAAGTGCGGCAAGATCCGCTTGAGCACCACCAGCCGCTCCATGCCGCCTAAGCCGCGCTCGCGCGCCAGCGCGACCTCCGCCATGCCCCCGGTGGCCAGCCTCGTGATGATCTCGTGTCGTGTCGTGATCGCCATCGGGCGCTCGTGATCCGTGCGGTGTGGGGGGAGCTTGCGTTGAAGCGTGCGTCTGTGTCATCTCAAGACGTCGTGGCGCCAACGCCCCG
The DNA here is from genome assembly GCA_964468515.1 of uncultured Bradymonadales bacterium. Classification (GTDB taxonomy): domain Bacteria; phylum Myxococcota_A; class Bradymonadia; order Bradymonadales; family Bradymonadaceae; genus CAYXWB01. The sequence goes on from CAYXWB010000004.1 coordinate 29,424, forward strand.
GCGCACATCTTACCTTGTATGAAGCAGCGCCGCTGCGAGAAACATTCTCTCTCTCTCTGGACGATCACAGGAGCCCTCATGCGCCCCCTCTACGCCGCGCCTCTCGCCATCGCGCTCACGCTCCTGAGCGCGGGCTGCCAGCCCTCCGAGTGTGCTCAGATGATGTCATGTTGCGAGGCGGTCAAAGACCTCGAAGGCTTAGGCAGCGCCTGTGGTCCCCTGGCCGCACAGACGCGCGATCTTAACACCTGTCGTGACATCAAGCTCACGGTGCGTTACATGCTCGAAGATCGCAAAAAAACGATCCCCGAAATTTGCCAGTGACGCCATCAACCCTGAGGTGAGGCGCGTGACGATCGAGCAGGCAGCACAGTCCTGGGGGGGCGAGCTGACGCAGGCGCCCGTGCGTGAGGGCGACGCTTGGCGCGCGCCTGTGCGCTGGCTTGAGGGTGAGCTCACCCGTGAGGCCATCGCCTACTGGTGGCCCGACGCGCGCCGCGCGCGCCGCGTCGTGCAGGTGTCGCGCCCGGGCATGGCGGGCGACCTGTTCGTCGTCCCTGAGGTCTTAGCCCAAGACCTCACCCGAGGCCTCGTGCTCTTGACGCCCCTTGAGGGGGAGCCGCTTCGCGCCTGGCTTGATCGCGAGCTCGGCCCAGACGCGCCGCTGTCCGCGCTTGATGACGACCGCGCCCACGCCCTGCTCCACGCGCTCGGGCGCCTGATGCGCAAGCTCCACGGCACCGTCGCCCCGGCCGTCTTTGGCGACGTCTTGCCCGACGCTGCGGGCGCGCGCTGGAGCACCTTCAACGGCTTCGTCGCCGCCCAGCTGGAGCGCCATGGCGAGCAGATCAATGAGGGGGCTTTCAGCGCTGAGGAGCGTCAGGCGCTGCTGACATCGCTTGGCGATCTGCGTCATGAGCTGGTGGTGTTTCACCCCCGACATCCCGGCGCGCTCGTGCATCGCAGCTGCGCGCTGGAGCACTTCTGGGTTGACCCTGCGGGGCGCGAGATCGTCGGCTGGACTGGCTTTGATCGCGCCGCGTACTTGCCCCCTGAGTACGACATCGCCGCCTTCTTGTGGACCGAGCGCGTGGCCGAAGACGACGCGCTCACGCGCTCTTTTTATCAAGGCTACGGCGCCGCGCGCACCATGGATGTGCAGCGCCGCGAGCGCTTCTATCGCCGCCTCATCGCCTTCGAGCTGCTCGCCAACGAGCGCCCGCACCGGGGCCTGCTCACCCGCGCCCAGCTCATCGCGATGACCGGGCCCGTGTGACCCCTCCCCGCGCTCGCCAGGGCCAGCCTCGTTCAAGCGGTGCTGCGTCATGGGCGAGGCGCATCGCTCACACACGACCTCCCGCGCGATGCGTCGTAAGCCTTGATTCTAAGCGGGGATCGGCCAAGCTAGGCTGGCGCTTGCAGCGCTAGGCAGATGGCTGAGCCTTGGGCGACAGAGGCGCTCTAGGAGATGATAAAGCAGAGGTTTATAATGAATCTGGCGCTTCGATTCGCCCCAGTCAGGCGCCTCAGCCCGCTTAAACCTCCCCCCACTTTCAAGCGATGCGGCGCGCCTCAACAGGCGCATCGCTCACACACGACCTCCCAAGCGGTGCGTCGCAGGGGTAGGTTTTATGCGGGGAGCGTCCAAGCGAGGCCTTCGCTTGCAGCTGCGCCTCACAGCAGCTCCACCCGGATCGACGCGCCCGCAGGCATCGACGCGACACCCTCGTCGATGACACCCAGCGCGTTGACGCCAGACAGGATGAGCAGGTTGCCGGAGTCTTGGCTGGGGATCGGCGTGAAGGTCGCGCCCTCGGCGCGCAAGCTCACGTGGCCCGTGACGTAGTGACGGCGCGCGGCGGTGCTTGGCGTGTCGGCGGTGAGGGTGGCATACAGGGTGGGCAGCGGCGGCGGCGCGCCAGCGCCGCCTAATAGGGCTAGCGCCGGGCGCAAGAACTGGTGAAAGCACACAAACGCCGCTGCGGGGTTGCCCGGCAGGCCGATCAGCGGTCGCGCGTGATCGAGCGTGGTCGCGAAGACCAGCGGCTTGCCGGGGCGCATGCGGATCTTCCAGAAGGTCAGCGCGCCGCACAGCGCCTCCATGGCGGGCTTGACGAGGTCGTGATCGCCCACCGACGCGCCGCCGCTTGTGACGATCAGGTCAGCGCGCAGGGCCGCGCAGCGCAGCGACGCTTTGATCGCGTCGAGGTCATCCGGCGCGGTGGGCAGCACCCACGGCTCAGCGCCGTGCGCGCGCGCCAGCGCCGCTAACATCAGCGCGTTGGTGTTGACGCGCTGACCCGGCGCGCGCGGCGCCCCAGGCTCCACCAGCTCATCGCCTGTGCTCACGATCGCCACGACGGGCCGCGCGTGCACGGGCGCGCTGGTGAGGCCTAGCTCAGCCAACAGCGCGAGCTCGCCAGGGCCGAGCGTCAGCCCCGCGCGTAAGACCTCTTGGCCCATGGCCGCGAAGCTGCCCGCGCGTCGCACCGCCGCGCCTTGGCCAGCATCGGGCAGCGCCTTGAGCGTGCTCGTCGCGCCGCCTTCATCCCACAGCTCGCGCATGATCACGGTGTCCGCGCCCGCTGGCAGCGGCGCGCCGGTCATGATGCGCGACGCGCTCTCAGGTTTGTGCGCCGTCGGCGCGTCGCCGGCCGCGATGTGCGCGGTGACTGGCATCGCCAAGGGCAGCGCGGCGCGGGCCACGTCGCGCCAGCGCACCGCGTAGCCGTCCATGGAGGAGGTGTCCTGATCGGGCAGCGAGAGAGGGGCGCGCTGCGGCGCATACAGCGTGCGACCGATCGCCGCGTGCAGCGCCACCTGCTCGGCCGGTGTGGGGCCAGGCAGGCCCGCGAGGATCAGGGCGCGCGCCTGCTCAACATCGATCCACTGCTCGGTCATGCGTCTCTCACGGGTGACAGGATGTGGCGAGGAGGGCGAGGTGAGCGCTGATTCATGACGCGCCGTGTCGGGCGATCATGACGCAGCGTGTCTTGCTTTGTCTCGCGGGCCGTGCCCTAAACTCCTGGCGCGAGGTGCCTAGAATAACCTCTCTACTGCATCAGCGCACCCCACACACACAACCTCTCCCCTTAGATCGCGCGGCGTCGCCCGCGAGGAGTTTGGAGCATGGCACGAGTCTCCGAAGCCGATATTCAGCGCCTGGGCGCCGAGATGTTCAAGCGCATGAAGGGGCAGAAGCCCTCCGTCTTTCAGAAGGACTGGTGGAGCGGCAAGATGATGGACCTCTCCATGAAGGACGAGGCCTTTAAGGTCGAGATGTTCCGCTTCGTCGATGTGTTCCCCACCCTCAAAGACCCCATGCAGATCGCCGAGCACCTGCAAGAATACTTCTGTCGCCCCGAGCAGAGCTTCCCTGCCAGCTTCCAGTGGGGCTTGGGTCGCGTGAAGCCCGATGGGCGCCTCGCTAAAATCGCCGCTGGTCAGATTGAGAAGCAGATCATCGGCATGGCCTCGAAGTTCATCGCCGGGCGCACCGCCGAGGAGGCCATCCCCGCGCTGCGCCAGAGCTGGGATCAGGGCCTCGCGTTCACGCTCGATCTGCTCGGTGAGGCCACCGTCAGCGAGGTCGAGGCCAAAGACTATCTCAAGCGCTACCACGAGATCCTCGACACGCTCGCCACACAAACCAAGAGCTTCAAGCCCCAGCCGCTGCTTGAGCAGTCGCCCTATGGCCCCGTGCCGCGCGTCAACATCTCCGTCAAGATCTCCGCGCTCTACAGCCAGATCGACCCGCTCGACTTCGACGCCAGCATCATGGCCGTGAGCGCGCGGCTGCGGCCGCTGTTCTTGAAGGCCAAGCAGCACGGCGCGTTCATCAACCTCGACATGGAGCAGTACGCCTACAAGGACCTCACCTTGACGCTGTTCAAGCGCCTGATGAGCGAGGGGGAGCTGGCGGATTATCCGCATGTGGGCGTCGTGGTGCAGGCTTATCTGCGCGACGCGGTGGCGGATGTCGAGGCGCTGTGTCGCTGGGCCAAGAAGCGCGGCACGCCCGTCACGGTGCGCCTCGTCAAGGGCGCCTATTGGGACTATGAGACGATCCACAGCCAGCAAGAAGGGTGGCCTTGCCCCGTGTTCGGTCAGAAGTGGGAGACGGACCAGAGCTTCGAGCGCTGCGCCGAGCTGCTCATCGAAAATCACAAATACATCCGCGCAGCGATCGCCTCCCACAACGTCCGCAGCCTCGCCCACGCCATGGCCCACGCCAAGGCGCACAAGCTCGACAACAGCGCCTTCGAGCTGCAGATGCTCTATGGGATGGCCGAGCCGATGAAGATCGCCGCGCGCGAGCTTGGCTATCGCGTGCGCGACTATGTGCCGATCGGTGAGATGATCCCCGGCATGGCCTATTTGGTGCGACGGCTCTTGGAGAACACCAGCAATGAGTCGTGGCTCAAGGCGTCATTCGCCGATGGCAAGAGCGAGTCCGCGCTGCTGGCGCCGCCTCAAGGCAAGCCCAGCGAGCCCGGCCCGCAGCGCGAGCACCTCACCGCGCATGGGTTCCTCAACGAGCCGCTGCTCGACTTCTCCCGCGAGGAGGCGCGCGCTCGCTTCGCGAGCACGCTAGAGAAGGTCCGCGCAGGGCTTGGCCAGCGCTTTGAGCCGATCGTCAGCGGCCAGCCCATCGCCGCCAAGCAAGAAATCGTGAGCGTCAACCCTGGCGACCCGAAGCAGGTCGTGGGCCGCGTCGGCTGCGCCGACGAGGCGCTGGTCGATCGCGCCATCGCCGCAGCCAAGGCCGCCCAGCCCGCCTGGGCCGCGCGCCCCGCCAGCGAGCGCGCCGAGGTGCTGCGACGCGCCGCACAGATCATGCGCAAGCAGCGCCTGGAGCTGGCCGCGCTCATGTGCTTTGAGGTCGGCAAGGTCTGGCGCGAGGCCGACGCCGACGTGTGCGAGGCCATCGACTTCTGCGAGTATTACGCCCGCGAGATGGTCCGCCTGGATCGCCCGCAGCGCCTGGGCCGCGTGCCCGGTGAGCTGGATCTGTTGTTCTATAAGCCGCGCGGTGTGGCGGCGGTGATCGCGCCGTGGAACTTCCCGCTGGCGATCCTGTGCGGCATGACGGTCGCGGCGCTGGTCACGGGCAACGCCGCCCTCATCAAGCCCGCCGAGCAGTCGCCCGTGATCGCCGCGCGCCTGATGCAGGTGCTGCTTGAGGCTGGCGTGCCCGCAGGCGTGCTACACTTCTTGCCCGGTGACGGTGAGACGGTGGGGCGTCGCTTGGTCGCCAGCCCCGAGGTTCAGATCATCGCCTTCACCGGCAGCATGGAGGTCGGCCTGGAGATCCTGCGCGTCGCTGGTGACACCTCCCCAAGCCAGGGCTGGGTCAAGAAGGTGATCTGCGAGATGGGCGGCAAGAACGCCATCATCGTCGACGCCGACGCCGACCTCGACGAGGCCGTCGAGGGGATCATCCACTCGGCGTTTGGCTTTCAGGGCCAGAAGTGCTCGGCGTGCAGCCGCATCATCGCCCACGAGAGCTGCTATGATGAGCTGCGCGAGCGCTTGGTTGAGGCCACCCGAAGCCTAGAGATCGGACAGTCGACCAACCCCTCCTCAAGCCTCGGCCCCGTGATCGACGCCGACGCGCAGGCCAAGATCAAGGACTACATCGCGCTCGGCGCGCGCGAGGGCGAGGTGCTGATCTCGCGTGAGGTGCCGGGCGAGGGCTACTTTGTGGGGCCGACGATCATCGCTGGTGTCGGCCCTCAAGCGCGCGTCGCGCAAGAGGAGATCTTCGGCCCCGTGGTGGCGCTCTTGAAGGTGTCGAGCTTCGCGCAAGCGCTGGAGGTCGCCAACCAGACGCGCTTCGCGCTCACGGGCGCCGTCTACAGCCGCAGCCCGAACAACATCCAGGCCGCCTATGATGGCTTCGACGTGGGCAACCTCTACATCAACCGGGGCAGCACCGGGGCGCTGGTGTATCGCCAGCCGTTCGGCGGCCACAAGATGTCGGGCGTCGGCACCAAGGCGGGCGGCCCGGACTATCTGTTGCAGTTCATGACCCCGCGCGCGGTCACAGAGACCCCGGGGGGGGGCGGGTCGGCGCCGGGGGTGTGAGGGGGGGGGTGTGTGCGCGGGGGGGGTGCGGGGGGCGGCGCCCGGGGCCTCGGCCCCGGGCGCGTCCACGCGTCGGCGCAGGTGGGCTACGAGAACTTCTTGCGCAGGTCGCTCAGATCGGGGCCATCGCTCGGGCGCTCTGGGGGCGCGTCAGCGCGATCTTTGAGGTCGCGCATCGCGCGGTCTTGCCCGCGCTCGCGCTCCATCTGCGCGAACTTGCGCTCAAGCTCAACCTTGCGCGGGTCCATCAGCGCGTCATCGCTGAGCGCGTCGGCGGCGTCGACGTGGGCCTCCAGGGCTGCGATCTTGCGCTCCATGCGATCGAAGCTGCTCATGGCGGCGCCCGTGTCGAACAGATCGCCATCGGTGCCGCGCGGCGCGTTGCTGGGCCCGGATGGGGCGCTTGGCGATGCGCCCCCGCGCTGAGGCGCGCGCGCGCTCATGCGCCGCTGCAATTCGGCGTCCCAGTCTCGCTCACGGCGCGGGGGGGCCTGCGCGTGCTGGGGCGACTGCGCGTGGACGCGCCCGCGCGCCCCATCAAGCTTCATCTCCAGCGCCTCCAGCGCGCGCTCAATGTCGCGCTGCGTGGTGCGGTGCGCGTCGAGCTGATCGCGAGCGCGCTCGCCCTCGCGCAGCGCCTCGTTCTTGACCAAGATGGCCTCGCGCGCCAGCTCCTCGTCGCCTTGACGCAGCGCCAAGATGGCGCGGTCCTCCCACTGATCGGCGCGCTCGCGACAGGCGCGGATCTGGGCGCGCAGCGCGTCCTCATCGCGGCGCATCGTCTCCAGCTGGCGTCGCGCGTCGCGCAGCGACGACTCCATGTCTTGCATGGTGTGGCGCAGGTTTTCTTGGCGCGCAGGCCCTGACAGGTCGCTCAAGTTAGCGCGCACCAGCAGGTTGAGGCGGTTGAGGATGCTCATCGTTACTCCCCGAACAGGTTGAGGGTCGTGTCGGCAGCGTCGCGCGGACGCGCCGCGCGCGCTTCAAGGGATGCGGTCGTGGCAGGGCGCGCGGCCTCGTCTTGATATGCCAAGCCTGGGCCTGCGAGATCGTGGGCTGCGAACGGTGGCTGCGCGCGCCACTGCGCCTCCTCCTCGCTGCCAAAGTAGACGCGCGTCTCCAGCGCGCGATGATGCTCGCTCCAGCGCTCTCCCTCACGCGTGGTGGCCGCCTGCTGCGCGTTCCAGCACATGTTCATGCGGCTGTCCATCATGTCGAGCTGGTGCAACACCATCGCCTCGGGGGTCTGCGGTTTGACAGGAGAGCCATAGTCCAAGCGGCCATGATGGCTCAAGATCAGGTGCTTGAGCTGGAGCAGCAGCGAGGGCGGCGGCGCGGGGTGCATGCAGGCGGCCACCTCATCAAGCAGCGCTACGCCTTGGGTGATGTGCCCCACGAGCTTGCCCTCGGTGGTGTAGGCGAAGCCGCCCGCGCTGCTCAGCTCATAACACTTGCCCATGTCATGCAGCAGGCAGCCCGCGATGACCAGATCCCGATCGAGCAGCCCAGGATAATAGCGCTCATAGTGGCTCGCGATGCTGATCGCCAAGCGCGCCATCGACAGCGCGTGCTCCAACAAGCCGCTCAGGTAGCTGTGATGATTCTGCGTCGCCGCTGGCGAGCGCTTGAACAGCTCCATTAAGGCGTCTTGGGACAGCAGCGCCCGCAACAGCGCCAGCACCGCCGGGCTGCGCACATGATCCAGCACCAAGGTCTTGAGCTGCGCGAACAATGCCTCTGGCCCCCAGCGCGAGCTGGGCATGTAATCAGTAAGCTCCACCGCCTCATTGGCCAGCGGGTTGAGGTCATGCACCTTCAGCTGCAAGGTGTCCTGGTAGCGCGTCACGGTGGCGTGGGTCATCACGATGTCATACTCGCGAAAGCGCGCCGCCAACACCTGCGCGTGCTCCCACGCGCGCGCCTCGATCGAGCCCGTGCGATCCATGAGCGTCACACACAAGAAGTCTTCGCCGTGGCGCGTCTGGCGGATGCTGCGCGCGGTCACCAAGAAGGGCGACGCGATGGCGGTGTCCTGGACCAGCTCGCTGACGAACAGCTTGGTGGGGTAGCTCATGCGGATGCACGCTCGGGCTTGCAGGCGCGCTCAAGGAGAGGCGCGGCGTCGGTGGGGCTAGGTTAACACAGCGTGACTGGTGCATAAAAGCCGCCCATCACAAGTCGCATCATGGCCCGCGCCTCGGCACACACCGTGCCAGCGCACGCATCATGGGCAGGCGCGGCGCTGGAATAGCGCGCCGCATGTCCGCGCTTCTTGCCTGTGTCTTTTGGCGCGCGTTGGCGTTATGCTGCGGCGACGTTGTTGACCCTCTTCGGATGCACCACCACCAGCGCGTGTGTCGAGCGCGTCTCCCCTCCTTTAACTCAGCGTGAGCGTTCGCCTTGACCAACCGCGTGGACAGCAGTCGCGTGCGCGATGAGGATGATGAGGACGACGGCGCCATCAGCCGCACCGGCCACACCATCTCGTTTGGCAGCTCATCTGCACCTGCTGATCCCGCGCCCGCGCCCCATCGCCCCAGCGCCTCTCCGACCGCCAAGCCCGAGGGGATCGTCAAGATCTGCAAGGCTTGCCTCACCCCGCAGCCCGAAGCGCGCGAGTTCTGCGTCGAGTGCGGCCAGCGCTTGGCCACCTTTCGCACCGCCCCTGAGGTCTCCTACATCGGCCAGCTCATCGCCGATAAGTTCGAGATCACCGAGTTCATCGATCGCGGCGGCATGGGCGAGGTGTACTTGGCGGTGAATCGACCGCTGGGGCAGAAGGCGGCGGTGAAGTTCTTGAACAAGAAGCTCAACGCCGACCGCTCCATCGTGATGCGCTTCTTGAACGAGGCGAAGTCTTACTGCCGCGTCTCTCACCCCAACGCCGTGACCTTGCTGGAGTATGGCCAGCACGACGACGGCTCGCTCTACATCATCACTGAGTTCATCACGGGCAAGAGCCTGAGCAAGACGCTCAAGGCGCGCGGCGCGCCGCTGCCCGCCGCTGTGGCGCTGTCCATCGCGATGCAGATCGCCGACGTGCTGTGCACCACCCACCGCGAGGGCATCGTCCATCGGGACTTAAAGCCCGATAACATCATGCTCATCCCCGGCCCGCGCGATCGCTATCAGGTCAAGGTCTTGGACTTTGGCATCGCCAAGATGGCCGACGAGGAGGCCGCGCCCATGACCGAGACGGGCGCCATCTTCGGCACACCCGAGTTCATGAGCCCCGAGCAAGCGCGCGGCGACGGCGCCACCGGCCAGAGCGACCTCTACGCGCTCGGCCTGATCCTGTTCTATATGGTGTCCGGGCGGCTGCCCTTTAGCGGCAAGAACAAGTTCGCCATCCTCAACAAGCACATCCATGACCAGCCGCCGCGCCCCAGCGAGCTCGCGCCCCAGGCGCAGATACCCGCCGCCTTGGAGGCCCTGATCCTGCGCTGCCTCCAGAAGAACCCCGCCGATCGCTACGCCAGCGCCGATGATCTCTACGAGGCGCTCGATGATCTGCGCGATCACTTGGGCGCCTACACGCAGCTGCCCTCAGGCGGCTTTGACGCTGCCCCGCAAGACAGCGCGGCGGCTGTGACCCCAGCGCACAGCGCGCATCCCGAGGATCGCGCCGCCCCTGAGCCCTCCTGGGGCTTCGCGCCCGCGGCTTCGCCCTCGCCCGAGCCTAGCCTGGAGCTCATCGACGCACAGGACACCTCCATCGGCTGGAGCGCCGCCGAGCTGCAGCTGGCAGACACCCTCTCCCCCGACACCCCCGAAGGCCCGCTGGAGCTAGGCTCGATCGATCTGGCGCGCGAGCGCTATGTGCCAAGCACGCACGCTGAGCCCGCGCCGCCCGATGAGGGGCCGCTGTGGGATGAGGAGGAGGACGAGGCGCTGGAGGTGCCACGTCGGCGCTGGCCGCTGGCGCTGCTGGTGGTCACGCTGCTCGCGCTCACGGGCGCGGCGCTGTGGTATGTGGACAACTTCACCCCCACGCGCGCCCAGCCCGAGCCTGAGGTGAGCGCCCCTGCCGAGGCGCCTGAGGGCGCCGAGGTGCATCCGCGCTATGCTGCGCTGTCTGAGCAGCTGGCCGGCGCGGAGACGCGCTTGGCCGAAGGTGAGCTCGGCGGCGCGCGCGCGCAAGCGGAGGCCCTCTTAGCCCGCTTGCCGCAGGAGCCATGGGCTGCCCCGCTGCGCGCGCGCGCCTTGTCCCTGCGCGATAAGCTCACCGCGCTCGACAAGCTCGACATAAGCGCGACTGATGCGCACAAGCGCAGCGCATGCGCCGAGATCACGCGTCACGCCAACGCCATGCAACCTCACAGCGAGGCCGTGGCGGCCTCGTGGCGCGAGCGCGCCCAGGCCTGCGCGCTGGCCGCGCGTCCCGCGCCAGCGCCGCCGAGCCCTGCGCTTGCGCCGCCAAGCCCTGCGCCGCCGAGCCCTGCGCCGTCCGCGCAGCCGCCCAAGCCCGCGCCCGTGCTCCCCGCGCCCGTCGCGCCGACGCCTGCGCCTGGCGCCCCCACGCCTGCGCCCGATGTCGCGCCCGAGCCCGAGCCCGAGGCGCCTGAGGTGCCCGACGGCATGGCCATGCCGCCGCGCACGCTCTGAGCCTCACCACGCCCCCATCGACGGCCCGCTGACTTGAGGGCGCGTCTTGCGGTTGATGCGCTCCAAGTGACGCGTCAGCGCCGCGACCTCCAAGAACAGCCCGTCTGGTGCGCGGTCCTCCTGCAAGACGCGCTCACAGCTGAGCTGTCCGCTTGTGAGCGTCACCAGCGGTACATCCCCGAGCAGCTCAAGGATCGCGCTCTGCACGCCGTCATGGCCCGCGACCGCGCGGCTGGGCAGGTCCGCGCCGAGCTTCAGCACGACCCGCTCGTCAAACAGCGGATCGCCGACCGTGTAGGGCTTCTTGAAGATGTGGACCACGCGATCCCACCAGCCCAGGCGGCTGAATGAGACGTGGGCCGTGATCGCCTCCGGGGCGCTGACCTCAAAGCGGGTGTGATAGTAGGTGGTGTTCTGGTTGTTGGTGCGCACGGTGCGCGTCCACGCCGTGACCTGAATGGTCCAGCGGTGGCGCTGCTCCATGCGGGCGATGAGATCGCCGCGAGAGCAGGTGTTGCAGACGTCGAGGGCGACAACGCGCTGGGTGTGCTTGCGCTCCACAGGATCGCCGCACATATCGCACGGGCTCATAGCTTGGCCTCGACTCAAAGGACAGGAGGGGGCGCGCCTCACCTTTGAGGTGATGCGGCGCGATCACGCCTCCACGCGCGTGCTGGGATGGGCACACGCGAGCATAACGCCAAGCGGCGCCAGACAACTGGCGCGCCGCTTGGCGTTATGCTCGCACACAACCTCTCGCGAGGTGCGTCGCAGGCTCAGGTTTTATGCGGGGGGCGTCTTAGTGAGCGGGTCGCTCGCGCGGGCCAACGCGTGCTCTATTTGGCCGCGCGCAGCACGATGGTGGTGCTCGCCAGCGCCTTCTGGCCGTAGCCACGGCTGAACTCCATGACATACTTGCGATCTTCGGCGAAGTTGCCCTCCTTGGTCAGCTCCGCGAAGCCGTTGAGGGTCTTATCTTTGCTGTTCTGCGGGTAGAAGGTGAACGTGTTGGTCAGCTTCTTGGTGCCAGGCGTGGTGACGTCGTAGAAGGTCACGGCGGCCTGCAGCGAGCCCACGGGCTGAGGGGAGAAGACCATGTAGTCGAAGCTCCACTCCCCCTCAGCCTTGGCGAAGATCTCTTGCGTCTTCACCTTCTTCATGTGCGCGACGAACTCAGCATCAGACTTAAACTTGCTCGGGAAGCGCTTCGCGCTGACGATGATCTGGCCCTTGAAGGTGGCCTCCGGCGACTTGGCTAGCGCTTGGGGCAACGCCCCAAGGGTCATGGCGATCAGCGTCATGAGGGTGATCATTGAGCGGCCTAGCGTGGTCATCGTCGCGGCAGTGTTCACGGCGCCTCCATCATCGGTCTGGGTCATAGGACAGCTTGAGCATAGAGCGCGCTTTGACGCCTCGACAACCCCTAGATTTCGCTTGAATGACAATTCTTTATGTAGGTTCATGTGCGCTTGATGTAGGACGATGTAGCCTGGATGCGCGCAGCTGTCAGGGTGGTTGCGTCTTTGGCCTGATTCTGCTAATCCAAGGAGGTTTTGAGGTCCGCATCCCCGCTCGTCATGCGCCAGCTGCGCTGGCGCGCGCTCACGAGAGCGCGTGTCAGCACGTGCCGCTTTTAGGAGGACGTGAAGTTGCTCTGTTTCCAGTGTGGAAGCTCCGTTGGCCGCCAAGACACCGCGTGTCCTAACTGTGGCGCCGATCTCTCGCGCGCCAAGAAGCGCAAGACGACGCTCACAGGCCCTGGCGCTGATAACCTTCAAAAGTTCACCCAGCAGCTGCGCGCGGTGACCTCCGAGGATCGGCGGATCTTTGAGGAGGGCTATCGCCTAGAGGATCGCTACGTCATCGGCGCGCTGCTCGGGCGAGGCCCCTTCGGGCAGGTCTATCAGGCGATCGACGCCGAGCTCGATCAGCCCGTCGCGATCAAGCTCTTTAAGGCCTCGCTGTTCCCCGAGCAAGACGACCTCGATCGCTTCAAGAGCACGCTGCGCGACGCGCGCCAGCGCACCGCCGCCCATGTGGCGCGCGTCCATGAGGGCGGCCTCTATGAGGGGCAGCCTTGGGTCTGCGGCCAGCTCTTAGAGGGCCTCACGCTGCGCAAGGTCGTGCGACTGCGCACCTCCAAGGAGGAGAGCTTCGCCCCTGAGGAGATCGCCCGCTTGGTCGAGCAGGTCGCCCAAGGCCTCGACGCCATCGGCCTGGATCGCCCCCACGGCGATCTGCGCCCCGAGAACATCTTGTTCTTGCCTGATCTCATCAAGATCACGGACCACTACGTCATGGCCGCGCTGCCCCCAGGCGCCTGGATGAAGGCCCTGGCCGACGACCCCTACCTCGCCCCCGAGCTGAAGACCGGGCGCGGGGAGCTGCACGCGCGTTGCGATGTGTACAGCCTGGGCGCGATCATGGCGGAGATGGCCTTTGGTCATCCCGAGGCGCCCCCCACCGCGCGCTGCCCTGAGGCGCTGCGCGGCTTCGCCGCGCTGTGTCGCGAGGCCATGGCCAAGCGTCCCGCCGATCGACCGCCCCATGTCATGGCCCTCGCCCAATCACTCGCCGCGACCTTCGCGCCCGCGCCATCGGTCGCGCCGCCTGCCGCGTCGCCCGCGACGCCGCCCGCTGCGCCGCCTGCATCGGCGCCCGCGCTGCCTGACCCACCCGCACAGCGTGCGGGCGCGACGCCCGCCTTTGGCGAGGTTGGTGCCAAGCCCGCGCTGCCCAACAAGCCCCCCAGCACGCCCACCGCCGCGCCTGCTGCGATCACCCCTGTGGTCGTTGCGCCCTTAGCCCTTGAGGCCGCCGCGCCCGAGGAGCCCGAGGCGCGCGCCGCCTTTGACGTGCCTGACGCACCCGATGAGGAGCTGTCCACCGTCGAGTATGCCCGCGCGCCTCAGCTCGGGGATCTGCTCCCCACGCACGATCTGGCGCGCGGCAAGGTGCCCGCGCCGCGTCAGCCCAAGCTTGAGGCTAAGCGCCCGCGCGAGGCGACCGCTGTCGCCAGCGCTGATCGCCAGGTGTCCGCGCCCGCAGGGGCCACGCCCAAGTGGGCTTACGCCGTGATCGCCGCCTTGGTGATCGCGCTGGTGGTCATGGTCATCAAGGGCCGCCCCCCCAAAGAGGTCGTCAACCTCGGCGATGAGCCTGTGGCGAGCGCGCCGAGCGTGAGCGATCCTGTGGCCTCCCCCGAGCCCCCCACGCCCGCCGTGGTGGCCGCGCTCACCGAGGCGCAGCGTGCCCCGGCGCGCGCGCTGGAGGACGCCCCCGCCCAGCTCCCGTCGCCCTCCAGCGCCTCGCTGCCTGAGCCCGCCTTGGCCGTCGTCGAGCCCGCCCCGGCCGTCGTGGAGCCCGCACCAGCGGTGCTCCCACCCGTCAAGCCGGTCGCAGCGCCCGTCAAGCCCACCACCGCCCAGGTCGTGGCCGCGACTCAGGAGCGCCCAGCCCCGGTGAAGCCAGCCGCTGCGGTCGCCAAGCCTGAGCCTACCCCTGGCGCCGCCCCCGCGGGCACCAAGTGCCCAGGCGGCATGACGCTGGTGAAGGCGGGCAGCGCCAACGTGTGCGTTGACGTCTATGAGTATCCAGGCAGCGGCAAGCCCAAGGTGAGCGTGTCCTGGTTCGACGCGAAGAAGTCGTGCGAGTCCAAGCAGAAGCGCCTGTGCTCTATCAACGAGTGGCAGAGCGCCTGCGGCGGCGGACGCAAGTACCCTTATGGCGCCTCTTGGGACGCCGACAAGTGCAACACCACCGATGAGGATGACATCGAGCGCAGCCTCAACGCCGTGGGCTCCTTTAAGGGCTGCCGCAGCAAGTCGGGCGCCTACGACATGGTCGGCAACGCGCACGAGTGGGTTGAGGAGAAGCGCGTCGCGGGTGGTGGCTTTGACTCCGGCGAGGACGTCGCGTCGTGTCGCTACAGCTCTCCGAAATCGCCAAGCAGCGCAGCAGGTTATATCGGCTTTAGGTGCTGCGCTGACCCAGAGTGATGCTGGCTTGCGCCCTGTGACGTCCTCGTGACAGCGTCGCCCTGACCTTGCATCCTCAGCCCGATGTGCTACGACCGACGGCGCGCTGTCTCCTACGAGAGACAGCGCGCCGTCGTCGTCTCACACCCCAAGGAGCGCGCATGATCCCGCGTTACACTCGCCGCGAGCTGACCACACTGTGGAGCGAGCAGCGCAAGCTGGAGGTGTGGTTGGAGGTGGAGCTGGCGGCGATCGAGGGCTGGGCTCAAGCTGGCGTGGTCCCCCCTGAGGCCGCCGCGCATATCCGCGCCCACGCCAAGCTCGACGCCGCGCGCGTGGCCGAGATCGAGGCCATCACGCGCCACGATGTGGCGGCGTTTGTGCAGAGCCTGGAGGAGAGCGTCGGCCCCGAGTATGGGCGCTGGATTCACTTCGGCATGACCAGCTCCGATGTGCTCGACACCACGCTGGCGGTCCTGCTTCGCGACGCCGCCGAGCTCTTATTAGAGGGGCTAGACGCGCTGATGGCCGCCATCAAGCGCCGCGCGCTGGAGCATCGTGACACGGTGATGATCGGGCGCAGCCACGGCATCCACGCCGAGCTGACGACCTTGGGCCACGCGCTGGCGATCTGGTACGACGAGGTGCGTCGGCACAAGGCGCGCTTGCGAGAGGCCCGCGAGCAGATCGCGGTGGGCAAGGTGTCCGGGGCGGTGGGGACCTTCTCGAACCTGCCCATGGAGGTCGAGGCGCACGTGTGCGAGCGCTTGGGCCTTAGCCCCGCGCCTGCGTCGAGCCAGATCATCCAGCGCGATCGTCACGCGCACTATTTTGCGACCTTGGGGCTCATCGCCTCGTCGCTGGAGAAGTTCGCCGTGCAGGTGCGTCACTGGCAGCGCACGGAGGTTGGTGAGGCCGAGGAGCGGTTTCATCAAGGCCAGAAGGGCAGCAGCGCCATGCCGCACAAGCGCAACCCCGTCTTGAGCGAGAACATCACGGGCTTGGCGCGCTTGGTGCGCGCCTTCGTGGTGCCCGCCATGGAGGACGTGGCGCTGTGGCACGAGCGCGACATCAGCCACTCCTCCGTAGAGCGCGTCATGGCTCCAGACGCCACCGCGCTGCTCGACTTCGCGCTTCATCGCATGACGCGCGTGATCGATGAGCTGGTAGTGTATCCTGAGGTGATGAAGCGCAACGCCGCGCTGACGCGCGGCTTGCCGTTTAGCCAGGGCGTCTTGCTGGCGCTCATCGTGGCGGGGCTGTCGCGCCAAGACGCCTACGCCCATGTGCAGCGCGTGGCCATGCGCGCCTGGGAGCAGGGCCTCGACTTCGAGGCGCTGACGCGCGATGACGAGGCCATCAGCGCGCTGCTGGATGTGCCCACGCTCGATCGATGCTTCTCCACGGCGCAGGCTTTAGCGCGCGTGCCCGACATCTTCGCGCGCGTCTTCGGTGATGACGACGCCGCCTGAGCGAGCGCCTGTGAGAGATCCACCGCGAGGAGGTGCGCATGAGCGAGGTGATCTTGTACGAAGGCAAGGCTAAGTCCTTGCTTGGGAGCGACGATCCTCAGGTCGTGATCCAGCGCTTTAAAGACGCTGCCACCGCCTTCAACGGCAAGAAGCTCGCCCAGTTCAAGGGCAAAGGCGCGCTCAACTGCGCGCTGAGCGTGGCGCTGTTTGAGTTCTTGGAGCGCGCGGGCGTGGCCACGCACCTCATCGATGCGCCCAAGCCTGCCCACATGCGCGTGCGCAAGCTCGCGATCATCCCGCTGGAGGTGGTCGTGCGTCAGGTCGCCGCAGGCAGCCTGAGCGCGCGCTTGGGCTGGGAGGAGGGCACGCCGCTGGTGCGCCCCATCGTGGAGTTTTATTACAAGAACGAAGCGCTCGGCGATCCGCTGGTGACCTCGGAGCACATCGCGCTCTTGAACCTCGCCACGCCCAACACGCTGCGCACCTTGCGCGAGCGCGCCATCCAGATCAACGCGCTGCTCACCACGCGCTTCGCCAGCGCCAACCTGCGCCTCATCGACCTCAAGCTGGAGTTCGGTCACGATGACCAAGGCCAGCTCCTGCTCGGCGATGAGATCAGCCCCGACACCTGCCGCCTGTGGGACAGTGAGACGGGCGCGCGCATGGACAAAGACGTGTTTCGTCGCGATCTTGGCGAGCTGATGACCGTGTATCGCCAGGTGGCCGATCGCCTGGGCGTGACCTTGAGCTAAGGAGCTGTGTGATGACGACTCTTGTGCGCGTTGTGATCCGCCCGCGCGCGGGCGTGCTCGATCCCCAAGGTGAGGTGGTGCGCGCGGGGCTGCGTCGCCTCGGCTTCTCCACCGTCGCCCAGGCCACCGTTGGCAAGGTCGTCGAGCTTCAGCTCGACGATCACACCGTGGCTGGCGAAGCCTTGGACGAGGTCGTGCGCGCGATGTGTGAGGGGCTGCTCGTGAACCCCATCGTCGAGGACTACACGTTCGAGGTGATGACCTCGGGAGGGCAGGGCTGATGCGTGTGGGCGTGGTGATGTTCCCAGGCTCGCACTGCGATCGCGACTGCGCGCACGCCATCACCCACGCGCTCGGCGCCGAGGCGCTGATGCTGTGGCATCGCGACGTGCCGACGCTTGATGGGCTCGACGGGGTGATCGTGCCAGGCGGCTTCTCCTATGGCGACTACTTGCGCGCGGGCGCCATCGCCAAGCTCAGCCCGGTGATGGGCGAGGTGGCGAGGTTCGCGGGGCGAGGCGGGGCGGTGTTGGGGATCTGCAATGGGTTTCAGCTCTTGACGGAGCTTGGCCTGTTGCCGGGGGCGCTGCGCCACAACGTGGGGCTGCGCTTTGTGTGCGCGCCCGCGTGGCTTCGTGTTGACTCGACACGAAGCTATGCGACGCGCGCGCTCGCCAGCGGCCAGCGCCTGCGCCTGCCGATCGCGCACGCGCAGGGCTGCTATGTGGCCGATGACGTCACGATGAGGTCGCTCGAAGATGGCGAGCAGATCATGCTGCGCTACTGCGGCCCTGGGGGGCAGCTTGAGGATGCGTATAATCCCAACGGCAGCGCGGCGCACATCGCGGGCATCTGCAACGCGGCGGGCAACGTGATGGGGATGATGCCGCACCCTGAGCGCGCGTGTGAGGCGCTGTTAGGTGGTGTGGATGGTCGCGCGCTGCTCGCGTCGGCCTTCGCTGGTGGGGGCGCGTGATGGATGAGTCGACGATCGATGTCAGGGCCTTGGCCAAGGCGCATGGCCTGAGCGATGAGGAGCTGGCGCGCGCCGAGGGCGCGCTCGGGCGCGCGCTGAGCGTGCCTGAGGTGGGCGTCTTGAGCGCCATGTGGAGCGAGCACTGCGCTTATAAGAGCTCGCGCGTGCACCTGGCCAGGCTGCACACCACCGGGGCGCAGGTCGTGCAGGGGCCAGGGGAGAACGCCGGGATCATCGATCTTGGCGAGGGCTGGGTCGCGGCGTTCAAGATGGAGAGCCACAACCACCCGAGCTTCATCGAGCCTTATCAGGGGGCGGCCACGGGCGTGGGCGGCATCCTGCGCGACGTGTTCACCATGGGCGCGCGCCCCATCGCGCTGCTCAACAGCCTGCGCTTTGGCGCCATCGATCACGCGCGCACCGCGCACCTGTTCCACGGCGTCGTGGCTGGGATCGCGGGCTATGGTAACTGCGTCGGCGTGCCGAACGTGGGCGGCGAGGTCTACTTCGACGACTGTTATAACGGCAACATCTTGGTCAACGTGTTCGCGCTGGGCGTGGCGCGCCATGACGCGATCTTTCGCGGCGTGGCCACAGGCGTGGGCAACCCGATCTTCTATGTCGGGGCGAGCACGGGGCGCGATGGGATCCACGGCGCGACGATGGCGAGCGCGCAGTTTGATGAGGGCTCGGCGTCGCGCAGGCCCACGGTGCAGATCGGCGATCCGTTTCGCGAGCGCCTGCTCATTGAGGCCTGCCTTGAGCTGATGCGCACGGGCGCGATCATCGGCATCCAAGACATGGGGGCTGCGGGCCTCACCAGCAGCGCCGTGGAGATGGCCGAGCGCGGTCACAATGGCGTGCGGCTGGACGTTGACCTTGTGCCCGCGCGCGAGCCTGGCATGAGCGCCTATGAGTTCTTGCTCAGTGAGAGCCAGGAGCGGATGCTGATGGTGCTTGAGCGCGGGCGCGAGGCCGAGGTCGCGCAGGTGTTTGAGCGCTGGGAGCTGGCGTACGCGCAGATCGGTGAGGTGATCGAGGGCGACCGCTTTGAGGTCTATCAAGGCGGCGCGAAGGTGGTCGATCTTCCTGTGGCGCTGCTCACCAGCGACGCGCCGCGCTACGATCGCCCGCAGCAGCGCCCCGCTTACTTAGACGCCTTGCGCGCCGCGCGCCCCGCGCGTGAGGTCGGCTGTCGCACCGCGCTGATGCGCCTCTTGGGCAGCCCCAACATCTGCTCACGGCGCGCGATCTTCTCTCAGTACGATCATCAGGTGGGCTTGGGCACGGTGGTCGGCCCCGGCCAAGGCGACGCGGCGGTGCTGCGCGTCCCTGGCACCGATCGCGCGCTGGCCATCGCCGTGGACTGCAACAGCCGGTTTGTCTACCTGGAGCCGTTCGAGGGGGCGCGCTTGGCGGTGGCCGAGTGCGCGCGCAACCTCGTGTGCGTGGGCGCGTGGCCGCGCGCGACGACCAACTGCCTGAACTTCGGCGATCCGACCCACCCCGAGGTCATGTGGCAGCTCTCACGCGCCATCGACGGCCTCGCTGATGCCTGCCGCGCGCTGGATGTGCCGGTGGTGAGCGGCAATGTGAGCCTGTATAACGCCTCGCATGGCCAAGACATCTATCCCACGCCCACGGTCGCGCTGGTGGGCGTGTTCCCCGACGGGATCGACGCCGCCTCGGGCACGCTGCGCGGCACAGTCGGCATGGGCTTCACGCGCCCTGGCGCGCGCGTGTTCTTGCTGGGCAAGACGGACTCAGGGGATCTGGGCGGCTCCGCGTTCTTGCATCAGCTCCACGATCAGCTCGGTGACAGGCCCCCGCACCTCGACATGGCGCGCGAGATCGCCGTGCAGCGCGCCACGCGCGAGGCCATCGCTGCCGGGCTGGTGCTGAGCGCGCATGACTGCTCGGAGGGTGGCCTGGGCGTGGCGCTGGCGGAGTGCTGCTTGGCGGCGGCTGAGCCGCTGGGGATGACGCTGCATGTGAGCGCGCCGCGTCGCCCCGATCTGTGGCTGTTCAGCGAGTCGCCCTCGCGCGTGATCGTGAGCGTGATGCCCGAGCAGGTGACGCAGCTTGAGGCGATCGCCGCGCGCCACGGCGCGCCGTGCGTGCCGCTGGGCTCCGTCACGCAGTCGCCCGAGCTGAGCTGGCCGCAGGTGATGAGCGCGTCGCTTGATGCCATGCGGCAGGTCTATGAGGGCGGCTTGCGTGGGCTGTGAGCTTGAGCGATGCATCGCGCACGGCGCGATGCATCGCTCAGGATAAATCCCACTTGGGCGTCCCCCACTTTTAAGCGATGCGGCGCGCCCGCGCGAGCGCTTGTTTTACACACAACCTCACAAGCGGTGCGTCGTTTGGCCAGATTGTATGCGGGGATCGTCCAAGCGAGCGGGGCAGTTGCAGCGGCGCAAGCTGCGACCTGTGAGACAGCGCGCGCGCAGAGCGAACGCGGCCCAAAGCCTGAAGGCTTTGGGCCGCGTCCCGGGGCCGTGTGTGCTCAAGCGAGGATCATTGGAAGATGCGCATGCAGCTGCGGGTCATCTCCAGCGCGCGCAGGCTGGGCGGGTTGACGGGCTGATCAGGATCACGGCGCGCGGTGAGCTGCGCCTCGACCTCGATCCACATCATGCCCTGCCAGCCCTTGCTCTCCAGCAGCGGGGCGACGTCGAGCGGGGAGGTCATAGGCGGGAGCTCGCCGAGCTCCTCCCACGCGGTGCTGGCGAGGCCTTCTTGGGTCTGCGCGGCGCGCAGGCGCAGGCGAATGGAGCCGCGATCAGAGGTCTGCGCCTGCCAGCGCAGCTGCTTCCAGGTGGTGCCATCGTACCGCTCGGCGGGGTTGCAGGCCTGGAAGCGCTGGCGATAGAAGCCCGCGCGATCGGTGGCGAACTGGAGCTGCTGGCCTGTCATGTCGGAGTAGGTGTAGGGGGCGACGAAGCCGCTGACCGTGGCCACGGTCATGCTGTCGTTGATCGTGGCGCCGGGCTGCACGACGGTGGCGTCGCTGGAGTTTTGGTTGATGGACCAGATCTTGCCGTCCGCGTCGACGCCCAAGCCCTTACTGGAGCCTGCGGTGGCGGGGATCACGCGGTGCTGTGAGAGATCCTCGGCGTTGACCTGGACCACGCCCGTGCCATAAGCGGCGGCGTAGACGAAGCCGAGCGCGTCGGCGGCGATGCCGTGAGAGAACTCATAGCCTGTGACCTGATCACGGGCGCCCGTGGCAGGATCAAAGCGCATGATGCGATCGCCCGCGAGCCAGACACGCTGCTTGTTATCAACGGTGATGCCGTAGGGCTGGAAGTCCACCGGGAAGCGCTGCTTGACGCAGCCTGGGGTGGCCTCGTCGCAGACCTCGACGTTGCACGAGGCGTCATCGACGCAGCGGTTGGTGTCCACGCGCCCGAAGAAGCGCGGCTCACCCTCAAAGCCCCAGTTTGGGCCGGAGATCCAGAGGCTGCCGGCCTTATCGAGCGCGAAGCCGTAGGGCCGCACGGGGGAGTCCGTCTCAAGCAGGACCTGTCCCGTCTCACCATCAAGCTTCCAGATCTTGCGGTTGTTAAAGCCGCCGACCCAGACCACAGGCCGGACCTCGCCATTGGGCGCGAGGTCTTGGGCGGCGACGGCGCGGATGAGGCAGCCGCTGCACAGCGCGGTGTTCCACGCCACGCACTCGTCTTGGCCCCAGGGCTTGACGTCGGCGGCGCCCGTGGAGGTGTTGACCTGAGCGTCCATGTTGACATCAGGGCAGCCCGCGCCGTCCTTACGGATCTTGGTGACGGTGCCCGCGCCGCGATTGCCGACGAAGACATCGCCGAAGCCGTTGACAGAGGTGCGCGAAGGATCGTTACCCCCCTCTTGAGGGCCCGTGCTGTAGCGCCCCAGCTCCTGATAGGTCACGGTGTCGACCTTGGAGACTGTGCCTTGGCCGGTGTTGGCGATCCAGATGAACTTGGCGTTGGGTGGCACAGGCTCGACATCCAGCGTGAGCTCGCCATCGGGGCCGAGCACGACGCCTTGGCTTGTGTCGCCGTCGCCCAGATCAAAGGGGGTGTCCGTGCCTGGGCCGCTGCCATCAACGCTGCACAGCGGGTCAGCGGCGCAAGGATCAGCGGGGTTGGGGTTGTTGGGGTCATTGGGGTCAGCGACCGCGCAGCGGTCGTTGACGCAGCGCAAGCCAGCGGCGCAGCCGCTGTCTTGCTGGCAGTCCTCGCCAGCGCCAGCGCCAGCGCCCATGTCTGAGTGTGGGGTGTTGTTGCCAGGGGCGGCGTTATCTTCGCAGGCGACGCTCAAGGTGAGCGTCAGCAGCATCGCGGCGAGTCGCTTGGTCATGGTAGCCCTCGGTGTGCGCTGAGATCGTGTCTCTCATCGGGCTGCTCCCTGCATCGATCGGGGGATTCTCCCGTCACGCGCCAGCCTCATTCCTATCATCAAGCTAGCAGAGCCCGCGTGAAGATAACAGCAAGAGTCGGATCCTTGACACCTCCTAGGCTTACCACGCTCATGGTGAGCTGAGCTGCTGGGGCCAGCGCTGGGCGACGCCCATGAGGTTGAGCGCGCCGCCGGTGTGGATGAGCACGGGGGTGGCGCCGTGGTCATCAAGCGAGGCCCAGCGCTGCCACGCGGCCAGCGTGTAGATCGGGTCGGTGAGCACGCCGCTCTGGCGCGCGATCTCCCGGCACAGCGCCAGCTCGCCGTCGCGCGCTTGTCCGAAGCGGCGCGGGGGCTGGCGAGGGAACCAGCGCAGCGCGTCAAGCGAGGCGCTGGTGGACGCCAGGTAGGGGGCGCTGAGCAGGGCGGCGTCGCGCTGGTAGGTGGCCAGCTGGTCGGGCATGAGCATGACGGCGTGGACCTGCCACGGCAGCGCGCAGCGGGCGACACCGATCGCGAGGCCGACGGCGCTGGTGCCGGTGCCCGCGTCAATGATGAGGGTGTGCGGCGCGTGGGGATCGGGGAGCTGCTCGGCCAAGGCCTCGACGAGGCGGATCAGGCCTGGGATCGCCTCATGCTGGCGAGCGCCCTCGGGGATGATGGCGAGCTGCTGAGGATCAGCGCGCAAGCGCTCGCGCTCAAGCAGCGCGTCGCGATCGGCGTAGTCATCGCGGCTGACAAAGCGGGTCGTGGCGAACATGTGGGTGATGAGGGCGTTGCCGGTCCAGACCTTGGGCGGCTCACCGCGAAGCAGGGCGGTGGCCTTGAGGCCACGCTCACAGGCCAGGCACGCGACCGCCGCGCAGTGGGCTGACTGCAAGCCGCCGAGGGTGAGGACCTCGCGCGTGCGCGGGGTGATGAGGGAGGGCCACAGCGCGTCGAGCTTGCGCAGCTTGTTGCCTGAGATCCAGGGGTGCAACAGATCGTCGCGCACGATGTATCCCGCGCGCTCACGCCACACATACGGCTGAACCAGCACGCGCGGCTCGGGCAGCAGCCAAGGCCCCGTGTGAGGTGATGCGGCGAAGGGTGGGGGCGGATTTTGACTTGCTTTCATGCGATGCTTTCATTAGTTACGGGCATGCTTGGCAGCGCGAGTTCTGCGCCATGGCGTCCATGTGGGGCGTGCTGGGATGGGTGTGTCGGGCGCAAGCGGCGCGTGACGAGACCGTGAGAGGCTGCGAGAGATATGATGAGACGATCCTGGCTGATGCTCGTGTGCGTGTTGTTGGCGCTGCCTTTAGGCGCGCTGACGTCCTGCTCCAAGAATGATAAGAAGGATGGCTTGATCTCAGGTCAAGTCCAAGTCCCACAGCACTTCCGCTACATCCCCGCCGACTCGCCCTACGTCATCGCAGACCTCGTGCCCATCCCCTACGAGCAGCTGGGCTGGAACCTGCTGGAGAGCTATGGCCCGCTCGTCGCCACAGCGCGCGCGCAGATGGCGCAGCAGCTGGCCGATCAGCCCGCCGAGTACACCGACCCTGGCGAGCGCGCCGTGTTGGCCGTGCTTGATGAGCTTGACGGCAAGATGAGCGTCGCCGGGATGCGCGAGCTTGGCCTCTCCACCCAAGGGCACATGGCGCTCTATGGCGTGGGCGTGTGGCCTGTGCTGCGCGTCGAGCTGGCGGATACGGCCAAGTTCGAGGCGATGATCAAGCGCGTTGAGGGGCGAGCCGGTCAGCCCATGCCGACCGCCACCGTCCATGGCGTGACCTTTCGTCAGGTGGGCGATGACACCCTCAAGTTGCCGCTCATCATCCATGACAATGAGCTGGTGATGGGCATCACCTCCACCAGCTTCTATGATCAATATATCGCCAACGCGCTCAAGAAGGACGCGCCCGAGCGCAGCCTCTACGATGAGAACCGCCTCCAAGCGCTCCAAGCCAAGCACCAGCTCAAGCCCTATGTCTCGGGCTATGTGGACATCGCGCACCTCACGCGCGTGGCGTTGGGCCAGGAGCCGCAGAGCCTGACCGCCCGCTCGCTGCAAGGGCAGCAGGGCTTCCCGCTGCGGGTGGGGCCTGAGTGTCAGAGCGAGTATCTGGCGCTGGCCTCGCAGCTGCCGCGCCTGTTCTTTGGCTACTATGATGTCACGCGCCAAGGCGTGCGCGCCGTCATGGGCTTAGAGGCCACGCACACCTTCGCGCGCACCCTCGCGGGCACCCGCGAGCCGATCCCCGGCTACGGCGATTCGGCGATGGATGACGCGATGATGTCGATCGGCTTGGGCTTAAGCCTCGACAAGCTCTTGGGCGCGCTCCAAGATGAGTCCAATCGCCTCACCCAAGCGCCTTATCGCTGCCCCGATCTGCAAGAGCTCAACCAGATGGCCCAGAGCTCCACATATGCGGCTCAGCAGATCCCCCCATTTTTGCGCGGGATCAAGGGCGTCAGCCTCATCATCAAAGCGCTGGACATGGACTTTACCACCAGCCAGCTCAACAAGGTGGAGGCGGCGCTCCTCATCAAGACCGCTGATCCGCAGGGCTTGTACGCGGCCATCTCCTCGTTCTTGCCGCCCCAGCTCCAGGGCATCAACATCAAGCCCGATGGGCAGCCCGTGGCGCTGCCCGCTGATGAGCTCCAGGCGGCGCTGCCCAACCTGCCCACCCCTTACCTCATCATGACGCAGGATGGCCTGGCGCTGTCGCTCGGGGCGATCATCACGGATCAAGCCAGCGCCATGCTCAAGGCGAACCCCGGCGCTACGCCGATGGCCTCGTATGGGTTGGACATGAGCCGCTTCGTCAAGCTGCTGGACGCGCTCAACACCAGCGGCTCGTCAGAGAGCGAGGAGCTGATGCGCAGCCTCAAGATGGTCTATGAGAGCATCGGCGCGATGCGCATGAGCTTTGATGTCGACGCCGCAGGCTACTACGTGCGCACCGAGGTCGTGATGAACCCACAATCACAGCCTAAGCGCTGAGCGCGCCGCGCCTTGAGCCTGTGTGACGCGCGAGGCCGCCTCC
>CAYXWB010000005.1:0-45156 GCA_964468515.1 uncultured Bradymonadales bacterium
GCTTAAGCGGCGCGCCCCCTGCCTCGTCTTGGCCCCTGCGCCGCTCAGGGCGGCGCTTCAGGCGGCTCCTGCGCTGGCTCATCCAGCTCTAAGACCCGTGAGATCACCTCGTACAGCCCGCCATAGCCGTCGCGATGCTTGGACAAGATCTTGCGCGTGTTGAGCCGCTCCATGTCGCGTCGTGACAGATCCATCGCGGAGAGCACCACCACCGGGATGTCTCGCCAGGTGGGGTGGCGCTCCAGACGATCCAGCAGCTCAAAGCCGTCGATCTCGGGCATCATCAGATCCAGCAAGATCACGTCGGGTTGGTTATGCTCCAGCAGCTCCAGCGCCTCGGCGCCGTTAGAGGCCTCAGAGATCTCATAGCCCGCCAGCTCAAGCGCGCGGCGCGCCAGCTCGCGCGCGTGTGGCTCATCATCGACCACCATCACGCGGCCCTGCCCCTCGCCTTGGGTGAGCTTCATCAGCAAGGGCAGCAGCTGGGCATAGTTGAGCGGCTTGAGCAGGTACTCATTGGCCCCAAGCGCGAAACCAAACGTGCGGTTGTCCACGATCGAGATGATCACCACGGGCACCTGCGCCAAGCGCGAGTCTTGGCGTAGCCGCGTCAAGATCGTCCACCCGTCGACCTCGGGCAGGTCGATGTCGAGGAAGATGAGATCGGGCGCCGGTCCCGCTAGCGCGGCGAGCGCGCGCGTCCCGTCCATGATCGGCTCAAGGGCGATCTGATCTTGAGGGAAGGTGCGACGCATCAGCTCATGCACGTGCGGATCGTCATCGATCACCATCACCCGCAAGCGCCCATCCTCGGCAGGCCTAGGCCGCGCGATGCGACGCATCATGCTGGGGGTGGCGGTGCGCTGCGTGCGCGCCTCTAGCGTGGCGCACACCTCCATCTCAAAGCGTGAGCCCTCGCCTTGGGTGCTCGTCACGCAGATGTCTCCCCCTAACATCTGCGCCAGGTTGCGCGAGATCGCAAGGCCCAGGCCTGTGCCGCCATATTTGCGCGTGGTCGAGCCGTCCTCTTGCACGAACGGCTCAAAGATCGCTGCCAAGCGATCGGGCGCGATGCCGATGCCGTTATCCTCAATGGCGAACGACAGCTTGTTCTCAGCCTGGGCGCGGCGCACGGAGAACTTGACCAGGCCACCTTTGGTGAACTTGTTCGCGTTTGACAGCAAGTTCAGCAGCACCTGATGCAGCCTCGTGCGATCGGTGATCGCGCTGCCCAAGCCGTCCTCAAGCTCCATCACGAACGTGTTGCCGCGCTCGCTGGCCAGCGGCCGCAGCGTGTCGGCCAGCTCTTGGCACATGTCTTCTAGCGCGAAGCGCTCCGTGATCAGCTCGATCTTGCCCGACTCGATCTTCGACAGATCGAGGATGTCCGAGATCAGGTTGAGCAGGTGGCGTGACGCGGTCAGGATCTTGTCGCTGTCTTCGACGATCTGCGCTCCCTCCTCAGCCTCGGCCTCCTCACGGATCAGCTCCGTGTAGCCGATGATCGCGTTGAGCGGCGTGCGCAGCTCATGCGACATGCTCGCCAAGAAGCGGCTCTTCGTCGCGCTCGCCTCCAGCGCGCTGTCGCGCGTCGCTTGCAGCTCCAGCGTCACCGCTGCCAGCTCCTCAGCCATCATGTTCAGCCCGATCATCAGCGCGTCGAGCAGATCATCTTGGCCTGCGAAGTTGTGATGGATGTCAAAGTCGCCCCCCGCGATCTGCATCATCATGTCCAAGATCTCATGGACACCGTTCTCGCGCATCTTCGCCTGCGCGCTCTGCACACGCCAGACCTGGCCTAACCTCGCGAGATCGCCTAAGAGGGAGTCTTGCGAAGTGTCAAGCTGCTCCAACGCGCTGAAGTCTTGCGCGGTCAGCTGCCTGATGATCTGTCGCGCGCGAGCGCTCTCATCATGCGTCATAAGGTTCTATCGCCATGATAGCTGAGAGGTGGGAACCTATATCAGACTGATATAGCTGTTTGATCTATTATCAGATAAGAATCGTACCTGAGGCAACCTAGAATCCTACTATCCTATCCGCATCGCAGCCTGTGCCCGCCAAGCTCGCGCGCTGGTTGGGGAGCGCTACGCGTTGAGCGGATCCTCGCCATGGCGCTCCTCGCTCAGGTCACCCCAGACTTGCTCAAGCGCTGGGACGCTTTGGGACATGTTGCGCTGAGCGCGCGTGGCGCCTGCTCGCAGGCGTCACCCCCTCAACAGCGCGTGCCATCGCCCCACTGCAACACGTCAAGCTCCACAGGCATCACCCCACGCGCGAGCATGTCAAGGTCACGCGCTGCAGCGCGCGACAGATCGATGACGCGCCCCTTACCGTAAGGGCCACGGTCATTGACGCGCACCACCACAGACTTGCCTGTGTGCGGATCGCGCACGCGCACCACGGTGTGAAAGGGCAGGGTGCGATGCGCCGCTGTGAACGCGTTCATGTCGAACGGCTCCCCACAAGCGGTCTTACGCCCGTGATGGCGCTCGCCATACCAGCTCGCCGCGCCTGCCAGCTTGTGCGCGCGCCCATCGGGGCCAGCGCCCTCACGCGCGCCGATGAGATCATCGCGCGGATCGCCGATGCGCGTGGCGCAGCCGCTCAAGGCGAACGCCACACACAGCACACAGGCGGCCTTCATGCTCATGGGCAGTCTGGCGAGATCACCACGAGCCGCTTCTCACCCGCGAGGATCAGCTCAGGGGCGAGGTCACGGTTGACGTTGCCACGCGCCATGAGGGTGGGCCGCAGCGTCCTATGCTCTAACATGGTGCGCCCCTCGCTATAAGGGCTTGGCGGCGAGTCCGCGAAGCTGTGGCGCCAGAAGTTCTGACCGATGAGCACGTCAGCGAACCCCGTGAACGACAGATCCTCCAGCGCCAACAGGGAGACCTCCTGGCCCAGCACCGCCTGGTAGTAGGTCGTCAGCGCGCCTTGGCCGTCATTCTTCATCACGAGCAGCTCAGGCGCCAAGGTGGTGTTGGGGGTGAAGGCGCGCGCGGCGGCGAAGCTCACATCATCCATGCTGTTCTGCTGAATGGAGCCGGTGGCCACATGCCGATAGCGCTGCTCGGAGCTGTTGATAGGCAGGCTCACCAAGCGCTGAGCATTCTGCGCACCTGTGAGCACGGGGCCACTCACCACGGGCGAGATGCCCGTGATCACGAGGGCGCGGTTCTCACGATCGAGCAGCACCAGATCGGCGCCACCGGCCATGTCAAGCTGCCCCACCGCCAGGCTCACGCCCCGCAGCGCCTCATCAGCGGCCGCCCAGCTCTGCAGCCAGAACTCCGCGTCATCTCCGAGCTGGCTGATGTCCAGCGGCGCGCCCGTGATCATGCCCTGATCATCGCCTAGGAACTTGCCCTCACCATCACCAAAGAACACCACCAGCTCCGTGGGTGCGCGCGTCAGCACGGCGATGTCTGTGTTGCCATCATTGTCAAAGTCGCCTGAGACGACGTCGATCGGCAGCCCAACGCTCGCGGTACGCAGCGGCAGCTTGCGGCTGTCGATGAACGCGCGCCGTTCGCCGTCAGCCTCATTGAGCAACAGCACGAGATCGCTGGTGTTGGCTGTGACGACATCCATAAAACCGTCTTTGTTCGCGTCGAGCAGCGCCATCCTTCGCGCGCCAAGCCCCGGCAGCGCCGTCGGCCCTGTCACAAAGCGCTGACCGCCCGCGCCGCTGTCAGGCGTAGACAGATAGATCGTCAAGCGAAAGTCGCCGTTGTTCAGCGTCGCCACATCATCAAGCCCGTCACCGTCGAAGTCGCCCACCTCAAGCGCGGTGTAGTCGACCTCAGGGCTCGCATTGCTCAGGGTGGCTGAGAACAGCGCGTCACCGTAGTTCACCACGCGCTTGCCAGGGCCTCCAGGGATACAGGAGTCACACACATCACCTGTCCCATCCCCATCAATATCAGACTGATCGGGGTTGGCGAGCTGGGCGCAGTTGTCACACACATCGCCTATGCCATCCTCATCCAGATCGGCTTGATCGAGGTTTGACAGCTGGGGGCAGTTGTCGCACACATCACCGAGCCCATCGCCATCGGCGTCAGCCTGATCCGCGTTGGCCGCTTGGGCGCAATTGTCACAGGCGTCACCCACCCCATCGGCGTCAGCGTCAGCCTGATCAGGATTAGCGCTCATCGGACAGTTGTCACAGGCGTCTCCGACGCCATCACCATCGCTGTCGGCCTGATCGGGGTTAGCCCCTTGAGGGCAGTTATCTGAGGCATCGGCGACGCCATCACCATCCTCGTCAGGGGGAGGCGGTGGCGGCGCATCCTCGCCACAGGCGGCGGCGAGCAAGGTCACACACACGGAGAGCGACAGCAGCGCGCGCAGGCGCGAGAGATGAGGGAGGCGCATCAATTAGCCCACATGCGTAAGGGGAGGTGAGGGAGCTGCGCGCCGTGAGCGCGCCAGCAGCGCGCTGCATTATGCGGCAGCTCTTGGGGGCGATGCAAGCGAGGGCACGCCAGCGCAGACTCATCAACGCAGACTCATCAACGCAAACAGGCCAGCGCTCGCGCGCTGGCCTGTCTGTGCTTTTAATCAGGTGTGCCCCGCGCACATGAACGTCGCGGTGGGGGGAGGGGGTGCGACGCCCCAGCGCAGGACACCCGCTCATTATAACACAGTCGTTCGTCGCGACAACGCCTTTGTGCATCAGCGTCACAGGTTCGCCTGACGATGAACCTGTGACGCTGATGCAGGTTGTCAGCTCAGACGCGCTCGAACAGCGCGGCCGCGCCCATGCCGCCGCCGATGCACATCGACACGACGCCGTAGCGGCCGCCGGTCTTCTCCAGCGAGCGCAAGAGCGTCCCCGCCAAGCGCGCCCCTGAGACGCCCAGCGGGTGCCCCAGCGCGATCGCGCCGCCGTGGATGTTCAGCTTCTCATCTGGGATGCCCAGCTCGCGCTGGCAGTAGACCGCCTGCGCTGCGAACGCCTCGTTAATCTCGAACAGGTCGATGTCCTCGATCGTCAGGTTGTGCTTCGCGAGCAGCTTGCGGATGGCGGGCACGGGGCCGATGCCCATGATCTCAGGGGGCACACCCGCGACCTGGAAGCCACGGTAGTAGCCCATCGGCTTGAGCCCAAGCTCATCAGCCTTCTCCTTGCTCATCACCACCAGCGCAGCCGCGCCGTCAGTCAGCGGCGAGGCGTTGCCCGCGCTGACGGTGCCCTTGGTGTTGAAGGCAGGGCGCAGCTTGGCGAGCGCCTCGATGGTGGAGTCAGCGCGCGGCCCGTCATCACGGTTGACCTTCAGCGGCTCGACCTTGCCAAGCTCCGTGATGATGTCCGTCTCGACATCGATCACCTCGCCAGCCAAGAACCCTGACTCCCACGCCGCAGAGGCCTTCTGATGGCTGCTGAAGGCGAAGGCGTCTTGCTGCTCGCGCGTGACCTCATAGCGATGCGCGACGTTCTCCGCCGTGGTGCCCATGGAGATGTACACCTCCGGCATCTGCGCCATCACTTGCGGGTTGGCGCTGACCTTGTTGCCGCCCATGGGCACCATGGTCATCGACTCGGTGCCGCCTGCGATGGCGACGTCGATGGCGCCGACCATGATGCGCTCAGCGGCTTGGCTGATGGTCTGCACGCCCGAGGAGCAGAAGCGGTTGACGGTGGCTGCTGGCACGGTGTCGGGGATCCCCGCCAGCATGCCCGCCACGCGCGCCACGTTCATCCCTTGCTCCGCCTCAGGCATGGCGCAGCCCATGAGGATGTCCTCAATCTCCTCAGCCTTGAGCCCAGGCGCGCGCTCAAGCGCGGCCTTGATCACCTCGGCGGCCAAGGTGTCGGGGCGAGTGTCTTTGAACTGGCCGCGCTTGGCGCGGGTGAACGCCGTGCGCGCGTAGGACACGATGACGACTTCGCGGGTCTGCATGATCTTTATCCTGTGGTGTGAGGCGCCCTGTCAGGGCGCCGCGCGTCTCGCTTAGGCTCGCGCCGTGGCGTGAGGTCGAGCGACCTCGCGCCACGGCGACGCGTGATCTCGCCTCGGGCTCAGTTACGCAGCGGCTTGTTGTTCATGACCATGTGGATCATGCGATCCTTGGTCTTCTCCTCACCGCACAGTGACAGGAACGCCTCGCGCTCCAGATCGAGCAGGGTCTGCTCATCCACCTCAATGTTGGGTGAGGTGTTGCCCCCGCACAGCACCGTCGCCAGCTTACGACCGATGAGGCGATCGTGCTCCGAGATCTGCGCGTTGGTGACCATCGAGTACAGCAGCATGTCCACGGTGGCGATGCCATCGCGGCCAGGCAGCTTAAAGGTCGTCTGACGCGGCGCGCGGAAGCCCGCCGCCGACATCCCCAGCGCCCGCTGGCGGGCGTAGTGCAGCTGGTGCTCGCGGTTGAGCACGACCTGATCGCTCTGACGCAAGAAGCCGTGATCGACGGCCTCCTCGGCGCTCGTGGCGACCTGCGCCATGCCCACCGTCATGAAGATCTTCTGGATGAAGTGCAGCGGGTTGAAGTTCACGTCATCGGCGTGGATGCCGAACACGTTGCGCATCAGCTGCAGGTTGCCGCCGCCGCCTGGGATCAGGCCCACGCCGAACTCCACGAGGCCGATGTACAGCTCGCCAGCGGCCACGATCGCGTTGGCGCCCATGGTCACCTCAGCGCCGCCGCCAAACGTCATGCCCGCAGGCGCGGCGACCACAGGCTTGCTGCTGTAGCGCATCGCCTGGTTAGCGTCCTGGAAGCGCTTGACCAAGCTCTCGATCTGATCGAACGCGCCCTGGTTGGCCGCGCCTACCACGAGCGCCACGTTCGCGCCCACCGAGAAGTTGTCCGCGTCATTGGCGATGACAAGCCCCTTCCACTGCTCGCCGCCCTCCATGATCTCGACCGCTTGCTCCATCGCGCCGATCACGTCGAGGTCCACCGTGTTCATCTTGGTGTGGAACTCCAGCACCAGCACCCCGTCGCCGCTGTCGTGCAGCGTCGCGCCGTCGTTCGTATAGACCGGCTTCTGGCCGGGCTTGAAGTCGGCGACCTTCTGCTCCTTCTCATCGCGCGCCACGGGCTTGTAGCCCTTGGAGGCAGGATCGTAGGCCAGCTGCGTGGCGCCGTCCTGCTTGTAGAACGTCTCCGCGCCCGAGGCGACCATCTCCTCAACCCAAGGCGCGACGGTGAGGCCTGCGGCCTTCATCTGCTCCACGCCCCAGCGCACGCCGATGGCGTCCCAGGTCTCGAACGGGCCAAGGTCCCAGTTGAAGCCCCAGCGCATGCCACGATCGATGTTGACGATGTCGTCCGCGATCTCGCCCAAGCGACGCGCGCTGTAAGCGAGCGAGCGCAGCGTCACCTCGCGGGCGAACGCCGCCGCGTTGTCCTCGCCCTCGACCACGACCGCGTGGATGCGCTTCGCAGGCGAACCCTTGGCCTTGCCGATCGAGTCAAAGCGCTTCTTCTCGCGCGACTCATAGGCCATGGTCTCAAGGTTGAGCACCTGGATCTCTTTGCCGACCTTCTTGAAGAAGCCCTGGCCGGATTTGCGACCCAGCCATTTCTTGTCAGCCATCTCCTTGATGTAGTCAGGGATCTGGAAGATGTCGCGCTCCTCATCCTCGCTCAGCGTGTCGTAGCAGTTCTGCGCGACGTGGATGAAGGTGTCCAAGCCGACGAGGTCTGCGGTGCCGAACACGGCAGACTTCGGGCGACCCATAGGCTTGCCGAAGATGACGTCGACGTCAGCCACGCCCAGGTCATGCTTCTTCATGGTGTGCATGATGGTCATCATGCCGTGGACGCCGATGCGGTTGGCCACGAAGTTGGTCGTGTCCTTGGCGAACACGATCCCCTTGCCCAGCACATCCTGCCCAAAGCGCGTCGCGGTCTTCGTGACCTGCGGATCGGTCTGCTCGCCGGGGATGATCTCCAGCAGCTTCATGTAGCGCACAGGGTTGAAGAAGTGCATCACGACGAAGCGCTGCTTGAAGCTGTCGCTGCGACCCTCCAGCATGTTCTTGATCGACAGGCCCGAGGTGTTCGACGCGATGATCGCGTCGGGGTGGGCGTGCTGCTCGATCTTGTCGAAGGTGGACTGCTTGATCTTGAGCGTCTCAGGCACCGCCTCAATGATGAGGTCGCAGTCGGCCAACAGCTCCAGGTGATCCTCGACGTTGCCCGGCGTCAGCAGCGACAGATCGCGCTTGCTGAAGATGGGCGAGGGCTTCTCTTTCTTCATCGCCTCGATGGCGCCCGCCGCGAAGCGGTTGCGGAAGGCCGGAGCGTTGACGTCGTCTTTTGGGCCGGGGTTGGGCGGGACGATGTCCAGCAGCACGCAGGGGATGCGAGCGTTGGCAAGGTGCGCCGCGATGCCACGGCCCATGACGCCGCCGCCGATCACGGCAGCCTTGCGGATTCGAGTGGTCGCCATCGAGTCTCTCCTCTCTTCGTGGATGAATGGAAGGCTTCAGAAACGGGCTGAGGTCGCTTGACCGCATCTCTCATAGCCGCAGCCCCACGGGGCGGTCAACCGACGAGTGAATGAGCGCTCATGCAGCGCGAGGAGACTAAGCACGACGGGCGCTCAGGCAACCCCGCAAGCGCCCCTTGTCTTCGCCTAAAACTCTGATACATAGAGGATGACAGCGCGCGCATCAGGCGCGCGCTGCGGATCGTTTTAGCCCCGCTAGCAAGAGAGAGGACGATGATCGAGCCCGCAGAGATCGAGGCCAAGCTCCTCGCCGCGCTGCCCGACGCCCAGATCATGCTCGATGATCTGACCGGCACGCGCGATCACTATCGCCTGCGCATCGTGTCCGAGGCGTTCGAAGGCAAGCTGACGATCAAGCGTCATCGGCTGATCTACGACGCGCTGCGCGAGGAGATGAAGGGGCCGATCCACGCCCTGACCATTGAGGCGCTCGCGCCCTCGCAGGTGCGCTAAAGGCGCGCTGCCAGCCGCCCGACGCTCCCCATCTAGCCAGCGCGCAAGCGCCACACCCTCAAGAGAGCAGCGTGTCATGACTGAGAAGAAGATCTCCTTGCCCATCACGGGCGCCGACACCCAGGTCGCCCCCTCGCCAAAGACGCGCGCCCAAGGCGGCGACATCATGAGCGAGATCGCCAGCGAGGTGCAGCAGCACAAGGTCGTCCTCTATATGAAGGGCACCCCTGACGCCCCCATGTGTGGCTTCTCGCAGCGCGCTGTCGCCATCTTGCACGCCTACGGCGTGCCCCTCTATGCGGTCAACATCCTCGACGACCAAGAGAAGCGCCAAGCCATCAAGACCTTCTCGGATTGGCCCACCATCCCGCAGGTCTACGTCAGCGGTGAGTTCTTGGGCGGCTCCGACATCTTGATGCAGATGCACGAGAGCGGGGAGCTTGAGGCCGTGCTGCAAGAGGCGATGGGGCAGGGCTGAGCGCAGGTGGGTGTTAGGGCTCGCAAAGCCCTTGACACTCCACGCGCCTCGTTCTAGCCTGCGACGCCTTCGGAGGCCCCCGCAGCTAGGCGCTCCGCTCCTGTGTGTTCACCTCGCGGCTCAGATCCAGGCGCCTCAATCCGCCTGCACGCGATGTCCTCACAGCAGCCGCGCCGCTGCACGTCCTCTGTCTCGTCTGCGCGCTCACGCACAAGGCGTCGCGCGCGTCTTGGTCACAAGATCCTGTTAGCTCACTTGAGCTTGTCACATCATCACGAGCAAAACCTATGTCCGTTCGTCTCCGCATGCAGCGTCATGGCGCCAAGAAGCGCCCGTTCTACCGTGTCGTGGCCGCTGACCAGCGCGCCCCGCGTGATGGTCGCTTCATCGAGCTGCTGGGCACCTATGATCCGCTCCAGAAGATCATCCGCCTCAATGGCGAGCGCGTGAACTACTGGGTCGGCGTCGGCGCGCAGCCCTCCGACACCGTCGCCAACCTCATCAAGAAGCTTGAGGCCGGTGACGCCATCGATCTGAGCAAGGACGCCAGCGACAAGACCGCGCTCGTCCAGCGCAAGGACGCTCGCAAGGAGCGCATCGAGGCGCGCCGTAAGAAGGCCGCTGAGGATGGCGCCGCCGCCCTGGCCAAGGCAGCTGAGGCTGCCAAGGCCGCCGCAGCCGCCAAGGCCGCTGAGGCTGCTGAGGCTGCTGAGCCCGCCGCTGAGCAGGCTGAGTGAGCTGACGCCCTCGCGCAAAGCGCGCCTGCGCTTCATCTCGTGATGAGGCGCAGGCGCTGATCCGACGCGGCGATCTCCACCTGGGATCGCCGCGCGTCGTTTGTGGTCCCCTCGCCGCTGGAGCACGCTATGTCCGCTGAACCTCCCTCCGATCCTGCACAACCCTTCATCGCCTTGGCTCAGCACATGGTCGCCGCCCTCTTGCCTGAGGGCGCGCCCTTCTCGGTTGAGGCCAGCACCCGTCGCAACACCATCACCCTCGTGATCGACGCGCCTGAGGCCTACAAGGGCCGCCTCATCGGCAAGCAGGGCAGCGTCGTGCGCGCGATGCGCCAAGTCCTCAACGCCTCCGCGCTGCCTGGCGCGCGCGATGTTGACGTGGAGATCCCCGATTGAACCCGACGCCACAAGACGACGAGCTCATCGTCATCGGTAAGCTGGGCAAGGTCCACGGCCTGCGCGGTGAGGCGCGCCTGTGGGTCTACAACCCGCAGACCGAGGTGCTGCGCCCAGGCCTCACGCTGTGGCTGCGCGCTGAGCACAGCCAAGCGCTCGTGCCCGTCACCTTGCGCTCCGCGCGCGCAGCCGATCGCTTCTGGATCATCGCCTTCGCGCAGCTCACCGAGCGCGCTCAGATCGATCCGCTCATCAACGCCGAGCTGCTCGCGCGCCGTGAGGACTTCCCGCCCATTGATGAGGATGAATACTACCTCGTCGATCTGATCGGGCTGCCCGTGCGCGTCGCCAATGATGACGATCCTGACACGGAGCGCACCATCGGCGTCGTCGCAGACTTCTTCGAGACGGCCGCCCACGACGTCATGCGCATCACCCTGCACGACCAGTCCACCGTGCTCGCCCCCTTCGTCGAGCCCTTCTTGCTGGACGTGGATCTCGAACAAGGCGTGCTGCTGGCCTCGCCATCACAGTGGGCGCCCCAGGGGACCGAGATCCCTTGACGCGCTTGGAGCCACGATGACCACGCCCTACGATATCCAGCTCTTGACCCTGTTCCCCGAGTTCTTCGCCTCGCCGCTGGCCTCCAGCATCCAAGGCCGGGCGATCGAGCGGGGGCTGTGTCAGGTCAGCACGCTCGACATCCGCGAGTTCTCCACGAACAAGCACCGCACCGTCGATGATGTGCCTTACGGCGGCGGCGCGGGCATGGTCATGATGTGCGAGCCGCTGGTCGGCGCGCTGGAGCACGCGCGCGCGCGCGCGCCTCAAGCCCAGCGCATCTATCTCACCCCTCAAGGCGAGCGCTTTAATCAGAACATCGCGCGCGAGCTGGCCGCTCAAGCCGGGGGGCTGATCTTGCTGTGTGGGCGCTATGAGGGGATCGATGAGCGCGTGCGCGATGGCTGGATCGATCGCGAGCTGTCGGTGGGGGACTTCGTGCTCACTGGCGGTGAGCCCGCCGCGCTGATCATCATCGACGCGGTGACGCGCCTGCTGCCTGGCGTGCTCGGCAATGAGGCCTCGCTTGAGGAGGAGAGCTTCTGGACCCCGCGCCTGGAGTATCCTCACTACACGCGCCCGCGCGAGTTTCAGGGGCGTCCGGTGCCCGAGGTGCTGTTGAGCGGCCACCACGCTCGGATTATGAAGTGGCGGCGTGAGCAGTCGGAGCAGCGCACGCGCGAGCGTCGCCCCGATCTGCTGTGCCGCGATGAGGATGATCCGCAAGGTGCTTGATTTTGTCGTGCGCTGGTGTTAGTCGTATCGCCCCTGCGCGAGCGTGGCAGATTGAGGGAGCGTCCCTCAGCCCAGACGCACGCCAGGATCTTTGAAGCGTTTATCACGATCACCTCGACGGGCTACGCCGCCCGCGAGGGAGGCGCCGCGCCAAGGGGCGTCGCGCCGGATAGCGAGAGAGGTGTCTCATGCAGGCGTTGTTGAACAAGATCACGAAGGAGCAGCTCCGCACCGATCACCCGCATTTCCGCGCGGGCGACACGGTCCATGTGCACTTCAAGATCCGCGAGGGTGAGAAGGAGCGTGTCCAGGTCTTCACGGGCGTGGTCATCGGCAAGCAGGGCAGCGGCCTGGGTGAGACGTTCACCGTGCGCAAGATCTCGGACGGGATCGGCGTCGAGCGTATCTTCCCCGTGCACAGCCCCCGCATTGATAAGGTCGAGCTGGACAAGATTGGTCGCGTGCGTCGCGCCAAGCTCTACTACCTGCGTGATCTGAAGGGCAAGAGCGCTCGTATCCGCTCCAAGCGCAACCGCAAGGGCGTGTGATCTAGCACACCACCCTCCGCAGCGCTAGACGCGGCGAGGCCCAAACCCCCGCCTGGGGGTTTGGGCCTCGCCGCGTCTGCGCTCGCGTGAATTGTCAGTTGCCTGGTCCTAACGCCCTGCCTCAGAATGAGCGCTGCACCTCGCGATACGCCCCCATGAGGCCTCCTCCATGATCATTCACGAGCTGGTGTTTCAGGGGATCTTCGGCTGTCCTACACCCGAGCGCTTGACCTTTGACCCGGGCATGGGCGCCCCCGCCTTGCCACAGGGGCTGCGGCTGGCACAGCTGCAAGACCTCATCACCTCGCTGCTCTATCCGCGCTGGCTGCCTAGCGCCATCACCTCCCAGTTTGAGCGTGGTGATGGGGTCAAGGTCGCCATCGTGTTTGAGCACAAGGAGCGCCGCTACAGGCTCCTTCGTCGCGAGTCGCTCGACACCTTGCGCTTGCAAGTGCGCGAGGGGGAGTCCTGGCGTGAGCTCGCCGCGGGCGCCAAGATCGAGCCTCTGCTCATTGAGAAGCTGCGCCTGCCCACTTATCCCGTCTATCACACGCTCAACCTGTGGCGCTTTGATCAGCCCCTGCCCGCCGAGCCCGCCGCGCTCAACTGGAGCGCTCTCAGCGAGCAGGCGCGCGATATCATCCACCGCTACCGTAGCGCCCTCGCCTATGAGACGCTGGATGATGAGATCAAGGGCCTTGAGGAGCGCGTGAACACCACGCGGCGCGGCCTCGGTGATGGCGCTAAGCTCGAAGACAAGCTCAAGCAGGCTCATGAGAAGCTCGCCGCGCTGGAGATCCGCGAGCTGCCCCCTGAAGACCTCGCGCTGCTCCAAGAACGCGAGCGCCGCTTGCAAGAACTTGATGAGCTGGTCAGCCGCATCACCATGGAGGAGGAGCAGGCGCGCGCTCAAGTCGACGCCACCTTGCCCGAGCGCCCCTGGCGTCTGCCCCTGTTCTGGGCCGGCGTCGCCATCGCGCTCGTCGCCATCGGGTTGAGCGTCGCCATGCACGATGCCCTGCGCATGATCGTCTTGCTTGATGTGATCGGCCTGAGCATCTGCGCTTGGATCCTGCTTCGCTACTTCAATGATATGGAGCGCGCTAGCGTCCACCTCATCCGCCTCGACTCCATCAAGCGTCGCCTCAATCAAGTGCGTGAGGAGCAGGTCACGTTCCAAGATCGCATCAAGCACATCCTCATCCACGCGGGCGTGCGCGATGAGGGTGAGCTGGTCGAGCGCGTGGAGAAGTCCGCGCGGCTGCGTGAGATCATTGAGAAGATGGAGAGCCAGCGCGATAAGCTCGCCGCTCGCCCCGAGTACCGTCAAGCCGTCAAGGCGCTGCAAGAACTCGACGTGAAGCTCGAAGAGGCGCGTCAGCGCCAGCGCGTGATGACCGTCAACGCCGTCTCCGCCTATCAACTGGAGGATGATCTCAAGCGCTTGGGCATCGATCCTAAAGACGCTCGCCAGGAGATCCCCGAGGGCGATCTGCAAGATCCTGCGCCTTACAACGCGACCGCGCTGATGCGCTTAGCTGAGGCCGCGCGTCAGACCGAGCAGCTCTCAGCCGGCGTCTTGAACCCCCGCACGCAGAAGATGTGGGCGAAGATCTGCGCTCATGTGCTCGGCGCTCGCTTTGATGAGCTAGGCTTGTCCCAAGGACGCCTCGTGATCAAGGGGTTGACCGCAGAGCAGGTCGAGATCTGGCTCTCCACCCGCGCCAGCGAGGGCCGCCTCGTCGCAGCCGCGCTCGCCGTCGCCCTCCAGGTCAACTGCCCCGAGCGCGCCTCCAGCCTCGACACCATCGTGGTAGGCGATCCCGAGGAGCTGTTCGTGCGCGAGCACGCGCAGCGCTTTGGTGAGGTCTTCCGCAGCGCCGCTCAGCGCTCTCAGATCATCCTCAGCGCCCCCTGAGCTTGGTCGCTCACTCTCCATGAAGGTCTTGTCTCTATGCAACGCGAGCTGTTCGCGCGCGCCGTGGCGCGCATGGGTGATGTGGAGCGCGCCGCCATCGCGCGCGGCGATCGGTTCATCATCGGCGTCGATGAGGCGGGCCGTGGTCCCCTCGCAGGCCCCGTCTATGCTGCCGCTGTGTTGCTCGATATGGCGCGTTTGGAGCAGCCCTGGATCGCCGCCTTGAATGACTCCAAGAAGCTCACGGAGGCTGCTCGTGAGGCCCTCTTTGATCCGATCAAGCAGGGCGCGATCGCCTGGGCCATCGCCTCGCGTGACAGCGACGTGATCGATCGTATCAACATCCTGGAGGCCACCCGCGAGGCGATGGCCCAGGCGGTCTTGGCCGTCGCCGCCGCCAGCCCCGAGCCCATCGATCGGGTCTACATTGATGGCAAGCAGTTCCTCGACATCACGCTCGCGCAGAGCTGCGTGATCCAAGGCGATGGGCGCAGCGCGCACATCGCCGCGGCGAGCATCTTGGCCAAGGTCGCGCGCGATCGAGCGCTGGTCGAGGCGCACAAGCGCTGGCCTGAGTATGGCTTCGCCAAGCACAAGGGCTACGGCACGCGAGCGCACCGCGACGCCATCGCCGCCCATGGCCCATGCCCCCTGCATCGCCTCACCTTCGGCGGCGTGCGTGAGCACGTCGCGCGGCTGCGCGCTGCCCCCTAAGGTCTGCGCGCTGAGGCGTCGTCTCGACGCACGCTCCGAGCGGTTGTGTCCGAACATGAGAGGGGGGACGCACCTTGAGGAGGCACGAGATGACGAGTGAGCTAGCTGCCGAGCGCGTCGCGCTCGGGGCAAGAGGCGAGGCGATCGCGACGGCGCATCTGATCGCGCAGGGCTTTGAGATCGCCCAGACGCGCGCCCGCACGCGCCATGGGGAGCTGGACATCGTGGCGTGGCGCTGGGAGACGCGCTACGGCGCGCCAGTGCGACAGGTCGTCGTGGTCGAGGTCAAGACCCGGCGCGGCCCCAGCCTGTGCAGGCCTGAGGACGCGCTCACTTGGCGCAAGCGCGCCCGCATCGCGCGCCTGGCCGCAGACTATGTGCGCGCTTGGGACTGGTCTGACTGCGCGATCCGCCTCGACGTGATCGCCATTGAGATCGCCCGCGATGACGCGATCACGCTGCGCCATTACCCCGCCGCCTTCGACGCGCTGGGGCGCCTCTAAGGTTTAGCAGGCGCAGCCTTGGCCGCCGCGCGCTGCCTCATCACCTCGCGCAGCGGCGCGCGCTTGAGGGAGGACCAGATGGTGTCGCGCATCGCGTACAGCGGCGACTCGCGCTCACGCTCAGGGGGGAGCGCCCCGTGGCGAGGGCCGTCGATGTAGAGCACCAGATCGCCCCAGCGCTCGACATACACGCGCCGCACTTGGCCATCGGGCTGTGGTAAGGTGAGCGCGAGCGCTTGGCCATGGCCCGCCGCCGCGCTTGAGGCGCTGAGCAGCGGCTGCTGGCGCTTGTAGCGGCGCTGCGTCAGGGCGCTCAGCGCGTCGAAGAACTCGCGCGCATCGCGCGGTGAGTCCCAGGCGCTGACCATGACCAGCTGCAGCTCGCCATGGGGATCGCGCCACGCGATGACACGATCCCCATCCCACCCTGTCGCCGCGCGCGCCGCGTCGATCGCCTCGCCGCCGCCGACCTCATGTTGAGCGCGTAACATCAGCAGCAGCTGAAGCTCGCCCATCACGTTGTCATACAGCAGCGGCGCGTCGCCTTGGCCCGCATTAAAGCTGAGCACCAGCGGCTCATCACCCGCGAAGTAGCGCTCCGGGTGCATGATCTGCTCTGTGGAGACGGGCGGCTGCTTATAGAGCATCGCGTCAAACTCGCCCCACGAGCGCCCCTGACGCGCGAGCATGACAAAGCGCAGCCCGCCCAAGTAGGGGAACATCAGCAGCTCGCGGATGACCTGAGGCGCGCGGCTCATGGCGCTGTCAGTGGGGTTGGCGCTGGGGCTCGCGCCGAGCAGCGACTCCATCGCGTTGAGATCGCTGGCGGCGAGGCGGCTCAACGCCTGCGCCATCATCGGGCTGTCGACCACGCTGCGCGCGTTCTTGGAGG
Source organism: uncultured Bradymonadales bacterium (assembly GCA_964468515.1). Lineage (GTDB taxonomy): Bacteria > Myxococcota_A > Bradymonadia > Bradymonadales > Bradymonadaceae > CAYXWB01. The sequence continues at coordinate 16,412 of CAYXWB010000005.1, forward strand.
GCAAGCTGCCCGACTCATAGAGCGAGAAGTCGATCATCAGGACGGTCGCGTCGCCCTCAAGCAGCGCGGTGCGCGCGATGTGAAAGTCTGCGTGCTCCAGCGCGCTGAAGGGCTCGCGCATGGCGAGGATGTTGAAGTGTTGATCTTGGATGGCGTGAAACAGCTCATGCGCCAGCGTGGGGCGCTGCAGCTCCAGCGGCAAGCCCTGCATGATGAACAGGGCGTGCGCTTGAGGATCATAGAAGCCCGCGATCTGCTCCGTGAGCAGCTCAATGAGCAGGCTCTTATAATCGCTCTCAGGGGGGAGCATGGCCAGGCGCTTGAAGACGGCCTCCTCGGCGCTGAAGTCAGCGTCGCTGTAATCCTCAGCCAGGCGCTCTAGCAGCAGGGCGCGCAGCTGCGCGCGATCGCGCACGCCGCGCTCAAGCGGCCGCAGCAAGGCGAGGCCGCGGATGTTGGCCACCTGCGTGGCGATCGCGTCGGCGTGGATGAGCAGCTGGTCGGGGGGGGGCTTGTCGCCGACAGGCGGCGCCTGCGCGAGCGCTTGAGACGCCACGCACAGGGCGCACAACATGGCGAGGCAGGCGAGGGATCGCATGGGGGCTCCAGAGGGGGGAGGGAGGGGGGCGAGCGCAAGCGCGCCAAAGAGCGTGCCATAAAAAGCGCGCGCTGCGAAGGGGGTGGCGCGCGCACATGAAACGCGCTGGACGATGCGTCAGAATTAAGGCATAACCGCGAAGAACAGCGCTCGCCTAGGGATGTGAAGATGTCCTAGGCGCTGTGCAAAACCCGGGGGTCGGGCCTCAGAGGAGGCGCGGCTCAACGTGTGACTCAAGAGGAGAAGTCATGAAGATCCAGAAGATCGTTGCGCTCATGTTGATGCTCTCGATGACGATGCTCGTGGCCTGTGGCGGCAACGATCCCCAGCCCGACGAGATGCCCGTTGAGGAGACCCCGGCGCCCGCCGAGGAGACCATGAACGAGGCTCCCATTGAGGAGACCCCCATGGAGACCCCCGTCGATAGCGCCCCCGTCGAGGAGGCCCCCATCGACGACGCTCCTGCTGACGGCATGTGATCAGCGCGCTTGGCGCCTCGCCTCGTGCGGGGCGCCAGGGCTCGCAGCGCTGTCGTGAGCGCGCTGACTTGTCTAGGGTGTGGGCCCTGACCTCAGTCGTGTGCTCATGCGGTCTTGTGAGTCATATCCGTCGCCTCAGTGTGCGGCGAGAGATCAGTCAGGCGAGTCAGCTTCGGAGGCGCGGATATGCAGAGATTTGGTTGGATTGGGTTAGGGGTTGGGCTCGCGCTGTCGCTTATGACAGGCTGCGTGGATGATCTCTATGTCGCTTGCGAGATCGGCAGCTCCGATGACTTCTCGCGCACTTGCGGGAACCCCAACGATGAGACGATCAGCTGCGCCGTAGAGCCTTATCTGCAATGTCAGACCCGCGTGTGCGGTCGCTATCGCGGCAGTGACGCCTTCTGCACTCAGCCGTGCAACAGCGACGCCGAGTGCAACGGTGGCGTCTGTCGCGAGTTTGTGTTGCAGACCAATCAGCGCTACTGCGTTCAGAGCGAGGTCGCTAATCGCTGATGGTGTCAGCGCATTGACGGCCGCGAGGGCCGCCCGGAGCTAGCTCCGGGCGGCCCTCGCGCGCTCTGCGCGCCTGCCATGACCCTAGGATCGCGCTTCGTGGGCCGGAAAGGACGTTTTCAGCCGCTTGGAAATGCAGTACAGTGAGCTGTCGAAGGAACCGGAGGCGTGAGCATGATCAGGGCTCGTCGTCAAACAGGCATGTTGGGAGAGGGTAGGATGATCTTAAAGCGCGCAGCGCGTCTGGTGCTCGTAGCCGTGGCGTTTCAGCTTGGAGGGATCAGCGCGTCATGGGCGCAAGACGATGACGACATGACCTTCGGCGCTGATGAGGCCACGGAGGTCGCCACAGACAGCCCCGTCGCCGACTTCTTAACCGAAGGCCAGAACCTCTACAAAGAGGGCAAGTTTGGCGAGGCCAGCTTGCTGTTCCACAAGGTCCTCGCCGCGAATGATGTCGCCGCGGAGTCCTTCCACCCCCAAGCTGAGTATGAGCTGGGCAAGACCATGTTCCGCATGGGCCTGTTCCAAGGCGCGCTCACCTATTATGGCCGCGTCGTGGACGCTGGGGAGGCTCACCCCTTCTACAGGCAGACCCTGGTCGGCTTGGCGCTGCTCATGGACGCCATCCCTGAGGACCAGACCCTGCTCGCTCGCCTAGAGCCCTATGTCGCCCTGTTCCCTAAAGAGGTCCCCGAGAAGTATCGCGACCCGTTCGCCTACTTGGTCGGTCGCTACCTCTACGCCCAAGGCGACTATGAGCGCGCCCTGACGCTGCTCAACACCGTGCGCCCTGGCAGCAAGTACTTCGCTCAAGCGCGCTACATCGCTGGCGTCACCTACGTCGCGAGCTACAATGCTAAGGGCGCCGTCGGCGCCTTTAAAGACGTCCTGCGTGAGCTCTCCGAGCGCCGCGACGCGGGCAACCTCAAGGACGAGGAGCGCCAGCTGCTTGAGCTGACCCAGCTGGGCATGGCGCGCGTGTTCTACTCGACCGGCGATTACAACCGCTCCATCAAGTATTACACCCAGATCCGGCGCCGCTCGCCGCTGTGGCCGCGCGCCTTGTTCGAGTCCAGCTGGGCCTACTTCCAGATGGACCTCTATAACAAGGCGCTGGGTAACCTCCACTCCATCAACTCCCCCTTCTTCGCCAACGCTTACTTCCCTGAAGCGCCCATCTTGAGCTCGGTGCTGTTCTTCTACAACTGCAAGTACTCGCGCGTGCGCTACGAGCTGGAGGAGTTCGAGTACGCCTACCTGCCGTTGAAGGACGAGCTGGCCGCGATCATTGAGAAGCACGAGGACGGCAGCGCCATGTACACCTGGCTTCGCGCGCTGCGCTCCGGTGAGGCCGCGCAAGAGGATGAGAAGCTGCGCCGCCTGCTCGCCGCATCGCTCGATGACAAGGAGGTCTTGCGCCGCCTGAGCCTCGTCGACGCGATCGAGCAGGAGGAGGAGAAGATCAAGCAGATGCCCTCAGGGTGGCGCTCTAGCCCCCTGGGGAGCGCGCAGCTGCAAGACACCACCGTGGCCAAGGAGCTGGCCATCAATGACGCGGGTGAGCTGGTCAAGACGCGCTTGGAGCGCGTCAAGGCCGAGATCGAGGACTTCGATCTCAAGCGCGAGCGCATCCTCTTTGAGGTGACCCGCGCAGAGCAGGGCGAGCTGCAGGCGGACTTCCGCGCTGAGATGCTCGTTCAGCGTAACGTGACCGATGAGGCCAAGCTCGAGGTCTCCGATGAGCAGCTCTACTGGACCTTTGATGGGGAGTACTGGCGCGACGAGCTTGGCGCCTACATCTTCAACATCAACACCGAGTGCAAGCGCTAAATCAGCGCGCAGGCGCGCCCTCAAAGCGCGCCTCAGGAGCGAGAGATGATGAGCCAGACGAGGTGGACGATGAGTCGTGATAGTCGGCGCAAGCTCGGCGCGCTGCTGCTGATAGCCTTACTCTCCACAGGCGCCGCGCCCTCGCCCGTCTGGGCTCAGGCCGACCCCTCCGATGACAAGGCGGAGACGAAGCTCGGCGCGGTCAACGCTGATGACGCCAAGGTTGAGCGCGCGACGCTCAAGAATGATGAGTCCGATCCCAGCAAGGTCCGCGCTGAAGAGTTCGCGCGTCAGCGCAAGTTCGACAGCATCAAGAAGGTCGATGAGAACATCGCTCGCTTGAAGAACCTCATCGACAAGGCCCCTAAGGGCCACCCCGATGTCCCCGAGTTCATGTTCAACCTCGCTGAGCTGAACTGGGAGAAGTCCAAGATGTACGAGGTCCAGGCTTATCAAAAGCAGGACGAGTGCTTCGCCTTGGAGGACAAGAAGGATGAGAAGGGGGTCGCCAACTGCAAGCGCACCATGGACGACATGCTCGCTGAGGCCAAGCGCCTGCGTGAGCAGACCGTCCAGATCTATGTCGATCTCATCCAAGGCTACAAAGACTTCAAATACCTAGATGAGGTCTACTACTACCTGGGCACCAACCTCATGGAGGTCAACAAGCGTAACCAAGCGCTTGATGTCTTCCGCTCGCTCATCCGCGAGTACCCGCAGAGCAAGTACGTCGCCAACGTGCTCGTCGCGTTCGGTGATTACTACTTTGACGCGGATGAGATGGATCAGGCCTACAAGGCCTACGATAAGGTCACCCAGAGCTACGCTGAGTCCGGTGTCTATGGCTACGCCACGTACAAGAAGGCGTGGTGCATGTTCAACATGGACAATAAAGAGAAGTCGCTGGAGCTGTTCTTAGCGACGATCAACCACGCCAAGAAGCGCCCCGATCTGCCCAACAGCACCGCGCTGATGAAGCAGGCGCGTAAAGACGTCGTGATGACCTACGCGTTCATCGGCGCTGCGTCTAAGGCGATCCCCTTCTTCAAGAAGATCACCAATGATGATCGTGAGGAGTGGCTCGGCATGGGCGAGCGCTTGGCCGTGTATTACTCGGACAAGGGCAAGTTCGAAGACTCCATGTCGATGTATCGTGAGCTGATCAAGCTCAACAAAGACAGCGTCCGCGTCGTCGACTACCAGCTCCAGATCGTGGCCAACCAGACCTCGCGTGACGCCTACAGCAAGGAGACGCTTGAGGAGCTGGTGCTGCTGCTGCGCTTGGTGCAGCTGGCAGATCAAGGCAAGTTCAAGGATGTCGACGAGCAGTACAAGCAGAAGACTCGCCCCCAGGTTGAGGAGGTCACGCGCAACTGGTCGACCATCTATCACCGCGAGGCGCAGCAGACCAAGAACCCTGATCTCTATGCTAAGGCTTACTACCTCTATAAGTTCTATTTAGACGCCTTCCAAGACTCGCCACAGCTCTATCAGATGACCTTCTTCTATGGTGAGCTGCTCTATAAGCTCCAGAAGTGGGAGGAGGCTGCGGCCGCCTATGAGAAGGCGACGCAGGTGGATGAGAAGGGCAAGTTCACGCAGGAGATCGTCCACGGTCAAGTGCTCGCTTACTTCAAGCTGGTGAGCGTGTCCGAGGAGAAGGCGCAGCTGTCTGAAGGGGCTGCGGCGCTCACCAGTGACGAAGAGGGCGTCAAGAAGGAGATCCCTAAGCCGCAGGAGATCCCTGAGCTGAACATGAAGCTCATCAAGGCGTGCAAGCGCTATGTGGAACTCGCGCCCGATGGCGATCGCATCGTCGATGTGAAGTACACCATGGCGCGCATGTACTATGATTACTTCCACCTCAAAGACGCGGTCACCTACTTCAAAGACATCGCCTACGCGCACAGCAAGAGCCGCCTCGCTGTGCTCGCTGCAAACCAGCACCTCGACAGCCTCAACAGCCTCCAAGACTATGACACCATGGAGGTGGAGGTTCGCGACTATCTTGAGAAGAAGCCGATCCAAGATGAGGAGTTCTTGACTGAGGTGGAGGCGCTCTACGCGGCCATCGGGTTCAAGAAGTGCACGGTGCTTGATGACAACGAGAAGTGGAAGGAGGCGGCGACCTGCTTTGTCGAGTACTACCGCCGCTTCCCTGAGTCGGAGCACGCCGATGACGCGCTCTACAACGCCGCGCTTGACTACGAGCGCATGCGCGAGCTGGGCAAGGCGATCCAAGTGCGCACGGAGCTGTTGACCTCGCAGCCCGAGTCCAAGTGGGCGCCCATCACGCTCTACAACATCGGCGGTAACTTCCACGCGTTGGCGATCTACACCCAGGCGGCGCGCTTCTATGAGCTGTTCGTCAGCAACTTCCCTGACCACGAGAAGGCCGAGGACGCGCTGGCGAACGCCTCGACGTTTCGTCAGGGCTTGGGCGAGTATGACCGCGCGATCGCGGCGTATAACCGCTACCTGGAGCTGTTCTCGAAGGCCAAGCCTGATAAGGCCGCTGAGGTGTTCTTCCAGATCGCCAAGATCTACGAGCAGCAAGGCAAGGCGAAGTCGGCGTTTGATCAGTACACGGCGTACTTGGCCAAGCATGCGAAGAACGGGACCAATGACAACCGCTTGATGGCGCATGTGAAGCTGGGCTTGTACTACTGGGCGCGCGAGGGGCGCACCAACCGCAAGCGGGCGTTGGATGAGTTTCAGCGCACGCTCAAAGAGTACGAGCGCATGAGCGACGCGGACAAGGCGGCCATGACGCGCGGTCGCGACGCCGCCGCTCAAGCGATGTTCATGATCGGTGAGGATGTCTTCGAGTCGATGGCCGCCATGGACATCAACTCCAAGGACGAGAAGGAGCTGCAGAAGCGCTTGGCCAAGAAGCTTGAGCGCGCGAAGGAGGCCAAGGCGATCTATGAGAAGGTGATCTTGTTCAAGCGCCCCGACTGGGCGATCGCCTCGCTCTATCGCCTCGGCTCCAACATGGAGAGCTTCGCCAACAGCATCCGCAAGTCGCCCTGCGCGCCGCGCCTGACCTACGATCAGTGCGAGATCTACAAGGGGCTCTTGGAGGACACGGCCACGGGCATTGAGAATGACTCGGTGACCTTCTATGTGAAGTCACTGGAGACGGCGCGCCAGGCGAGCTGGTTTAACCAGTACACGAAGCAGGCCGAGACGGCGCTGGCGAAGCTGAGGCCGCGTGAGTATCGCAAGCCCAGCGAGCTGCGCGCTGAGCCCGATCATGTGCAGGCAGGGCTGTCCACGGTGGAGTTCTTGCTCCAGATGAAGGATGAGGATCGCCTCACCGATATGGAGCGGGGCAGCGACGCGGCTGAGTCCGACAGTGGCGCACAGTGAGCTGGTGACCGATTGACGCGCCGCGCGGTGTGATGCCGCGCGGCCCGCTTTACCCGATGTGAGAGCAAGAGCATGATGATCCCGCCCCGCGTCATGAGTCGTGTCGGCGCTGCGCTAATCGTCGCAGCGCTGTCGCTGAGTCTGAGCGCTTGCTCGGGCCCCACTAAAAAAGACGATGATAACATCGCCGCCGCTGGCCAGTCGCATGTGCCGCCGCAAGAGGCGATCAGGCGCTTTGAGGAGGCCGCCAAGCTCTATGAGAGCTCCGGTGGCAAGAACCTGGATGGGGTTGAGGATCGGCTGCGCGATGCGGTCAAGATTGACCCCAAGTTCGCCCGCGCTTGGTTCAACCTGGGGGTGCTCTACGCGCAGCGCGGTGAGCGCGACAAGGCGCGCGAGGCTTACGAGATGGCCGCCAAGACGAGCGCCACGCTCGCCGCGCCGCACGTCAACCTGGGCAAGATGGCTTGGGAGGAGGGCCGCGAGGAGGACGCGTGGGGGCAGTTCCAAAAGGCGGTCGAGAAGGACAGCTTCAACAGCCAAGCGCACAACAACATCAGCGTGATCTTGCGCCGCCAAGCCAACCGCGCCCAGGATGAGGCCAAGTTCAAGGAGGCCATCAGCCACGCGCGCCGCTCGCTCGCGGGTGACGCCCAGAACACCGGCGCGTACACCAACTTGGCGCTCATCTATTATCAGATGGGCCTCAATGATGTGGCCAAGCTGGTGATCCTCAACGCGCTCAAGATCAGCGAGAATAACCCCGATCTGTGGAACACCTACGGGCTCATTGAGCTCAAGAACAACGACGTGACCTCAGCCATCGCGCACTTCACCAAGGCGCTGGCGCTGAAGGCTGATCACGTCGAGGCGATGATGAACTTAGGCGCGGTGGTGCTGAGCGTGCGTGATTATGAGCGCGCCATCGGCCTGTTTGAGCGCGTCCTCAAGATCAAGCCCGATGATGATGAGGCCCTCATCTCGATCGCCGTCGCCAAGCGCGGCGCAGGGGATCTGGCACAGGCCGAGAAGATCTACATGGCGCTGCTCGAGAAGAACAGCAACAACCCGTTGGCGCTGTTCAACTTAGGTGTGCTGGAGCATGAGCACATGGCGCAGTCGACCATGCTCGGGCTCAACGGCGATCCGCCCCCCGAAGATCCAGTCCAGCAGATGGAGTGGAACATCAAGAATATGACCAGCGCGGTGAAGAACTACGAGAAGGCGCGTGACTACTACGTGCAGTTCGCGAAGTACTACAAGGGCGAGCGTCGTGAGTATGTGAAGGAGGCTGAGGATCGCATCCAGCAGGTGCAAGAGCTCATTGACACGACCCGCACCCAGGTCGAGCTGATGAAGCAGCAGAAGGAGGAGCTGGCGGCCGACATGGCGCTGGCCGCTCAGCAAGAAAAGGAGGCCGCTGAGGAGGCCGCCCGTGAGGCAGCCGCCCAGCCTGACGCGCCGAAGCCCTGAAGCTCGCGTGCTTTAGCGAGGGGTGTTGACGCGGGAGGTGCTCAGGCGCCTCCCGCGCGCTTTTGTGCCAAGGTCTTGACTTCCCCCGCGCATGAACCATGTGCTAGGATAGAGAGGAGTTCTGAACGATCAAGCTCATGCCACCTCGCTCGGGTGTGGCGAGACAGGGATCTTCAAAAAGATGCACGTCATGAGGAACATCGCCCCGCGGGGGATGTCCAAGCTGATGTGCAGTCAAGACGATGAGGATGCGGTGTGAGCCGCGTCGAGAGGTCACAACGCTCAAGAGGTCAAGATCATGCGCTGGATTAAGCCGCTCGCATTCGCTACCGCGCTGGTGGTCACCCCGACGATGGCCTTCGCTCAAGATGACGCGCCGCTGCCGACCGCAGGAGAGGCGACCGGCGGCGCGTCCATGGGCGAGGTACAGTACAAGAAAGAGACGAACTACGACTTTGAGGCGGACGACGTGGAGGGCGCGCTGGTCAAGCCCGATGAGGCGCGCATCGGCGCCGAGCAGCACGGCAAGACCTCCAGCCTGATCAAGATCCGTGGGGATTTTATCCCCGAGATGCTCAAGTCCGTTGAGGAGCTCTGAGCCCCTCGCGCGCTTGAGGGGCGGGTGTGGGCCCGCGCGATGAGCGTGAGGATGAGAGTCATGCAGGTGCAGCCTCGCGCTGTGCCACGAACGAGAGACCTTCTCGCCAGACGGTGATGCAGCGATGAGCAAGATGAAGATCCGCCTGTCTATCATGGAGCAGGGCCAAGTCGCGCGCGTGGAAGAGCTGGACAGCGACGCAGTGCCGATCAAGGTCGGCCGCCTGTCAAGCTCCCATCTGCGCTTCGAAGACCCCTCGGTCTCTCGTATTCACGCCACCCTCGAGTCGGGACTAGATGGTGGGTTATACCTCATCGATCTGGGCAGCGCGGCGGGCACCTTCGTCAACGGCCAGAAGATCACCAAGTCGGCCGTGCAGAGCGGTGACGAGCTGCAGTTTGGCTCGATCGTGGTGCGCTTTGAGCTGGTGGACGTGACCCCTGTGGCCGCGCCGACGCCAGTCGCCGCCCCTGCAGCGCCGCAGCCTGTGCTGAGCGCACCTGTGGCGAGCCTGTCGGCGCCGCCTCAAGATGACTTCCAAGGTGAGTCCACGCCGCTGTCTGCGTCGCTCCAGCCGCCCGCTGATCCTGTCTGGGATGCCGCACCTGCTGCGCCGGTTGAGCAGCTCCAGGCAGCTCCCCAGCAAGACTGGTATGGTGGCGCCAGCGCCGCGCCTCAGGTCGACGCCAGCTACGCCGCTCAGGCGAGCTACCCGGCGACCGTGACCACCGCCGATGGATCGCAGGTCGAGCCCTTCACCTTGCAGGGCTACTACGATGACTACGGCAACTACATCCCCGCTTATTATGACGAGCATGGCCAGCTTCACCTGGGCTATGGCTTCTATGATGAGCAGGGCGGCTGGCAGGTGTCGTTCGGCTACTACAACCCGCAAGGTGACTGGGTCGAGACGCCCGCTGCCGTGAAGCAAGGGCCTCCCCCTGGCCCCAGCAACCGCGACTACTACACTGAGTCCTTCTTCAAGGATAAGGGCGGCGACACCCTTGAGGTGGCGATGATCTGGCATGACCAGGTGATCGCGGTGAACTCCTACACCAAAGCGCGCTCGGTGGTCATCGGCAGCGGCAAGAAGTCCGACTTCTCCTTCGAAGATCCTGCCATCCCCCAAGACCCCTACCCGCTGATCGCGTTCGATGGTCAGAGCTACAGCATGACCGTCACGCCTCAGATGAGCGGCGTGGTGCGCAACGGTGACCAGCAGTACACCATCGCTGAGGCGATCGCCCAAGGCGTCGCGCGTCAGTCGGCTGAGGTGCCTGGCGCTTACGCCATCCCGCTCGGCTCACGCACCTCGGCGCGCGTGGACATCGGTGACACCACCTTCCTCGCCCACTTCACCGATCAGCCCGTCTTCATCGGCGGCACGTTTGGCATCGACTTCGCGCCGATCCCTTACGTTTTCATGAGCGGCGTCGCACACTTCGCCTTCTTGATCCTCGCGCTCACTTACCCCGACAACCCCAACGGCATGGAGATGGACGGCTTCGCCGCCACCGATCGCTTCGTGCAGCTCATGATCACCCCCGAGCAGGAGGAGATCGAGGAGCCGGATTGGATGGGTGACACTGGCGAAGAGAAGGCCGAGGCCGCCAAGCACAAGGGTGATGAGGGCAAGGCTGGCGACGAGAAGAGCGAGGAGGTGGACAAGGCGATGGCCATCAAGGGCCCCTCCTCAAACGATGAGCTCCAGCTCAAGAAAGCCGCAGACACCAACGTCGCCATGAGCTCCGGCGCCCTCGCCGTCTTGAACCAGGTCTCCTCGCCGTTTGGCAGCGCCAACGAGTCCATCGGCTCTGACGCGATCCACGCGCTCGGCGGCTTGCAGGGCGAGAGCCAGGGCACCTCGGGCGGCTTCGGCGGCTTGGGATTGGCTGATGGTGGTCGTGGCGGCGGTGGCATCTCCGAGCGCGGCGTGGGCATGGCCAACGTCGGCACCTCGGGCCGCGGCGGCGGCGGTGGCGGTGGCTCCAACTACGGTCGCGGCGCGTCTGACCTCGGCGAGAAGAGCGGTCGCACGCCCACCCTCGTCCCAGGGCCTCCGCAGGTGGTCGGCTCGCTCGACAAGGAGATCATCCGCCGCGTCGTGCGTCAGCACCGCAACGAGATCCGCTACTGCTATGAGACCGAGCTGCAGAAGAACCCCAAGCTGGCCGGTCAGGTCAGCGTGAAGTTCACCATCTCCGGCACCGGCAGCGTCATCTCCGCGCTCGTCAGCTCCAGCTCGCTCAAGAATGCGACCACGGAGCGCTGTGTCACCGACAAGATCCGTCGCTGGGCCTTCCCCGAGCCTAAGGGCGGCGGCATCGTGGTGGTCACCTATCCGTTCAACTTCAGCTCGTGATGCGCTGAGGCTCGCGCTGAACCTGCGCCGATAAGACGAGGCTCGCCGCGCTGCATGCAGCGCGGCGAGCCTCAATGTTTTTGTATCCATGAGGGTAAACCAGGGCTAAGCGTCGCTCAGCCGCGATGTCATGCCTCACCGCGAGAGGACAAGCGCCTCGGCGCGGTGGGCTGCGAGGGAGACGATGATGAGACGAAGGGGTGTAGTCGCGTGCGCGCTGTCGCTCGTTTTGGGGCTCGCTGCGTGCGGGCACGGGCGTGTGAGCGCAGATGCGGATGCGCAACCTGCACAATCGCCTGTGACGCCGCACGATCCTGGGCCAGCGCCAGCGACCAGCACAACAACGCGGAGTGCGAGCGCAGATTTGGGCACGGGCTCGGATTCGCCTCACATCGTCGGCGCGCTGAGCGCGGATGAGATCAACCGCATCGTCCACGCGCTTCGCGGTGACCTGCGCGGCTGTTATGTGGCGCCGCTTAGGGAGACGCCAACACTTGCTGGGAAGCTCAATGTCAAGTTCACCATCTCCAGCACCGGCAGCGTGAGCGAGGTCAGGATCAGCCAAAGCTCGCTTAACCATGCGAGCTTGGAGGATTGTGTGCGCCGCTTGATCCTAGCTTGGCACTTCCCTAAGCCTACAGACGGCGGCGTCGTGCGCGTGGCTTATCCGTTCAACTTTGAGCCCCAGGGCATAGCGCTCAAAGATGCAAATAAGGCGCCCTTCCATGTGATTCGCCCCATCATCAGGCCTCCCTCGGCTGGGGGCGTGCCTCAGCTAGATCCTGATGAGATCAGCGTCGTGATCCGTCAGCGTCGGGGCGAGGTCCGCGCATGCTATGATGCGGAGCCTCAGAAGAGTCCAACCCTCGCAGGGCAGGTCTCCGTGAGGTTGACGATCGCCAGCGCAGGTACCGTGAGCGAGGCTGAGATTAGCGACAGCACGCTCAATCATGAAGCGGTGGAGCGCTGTGTGCTGGGCGTGGTCCTCACCTTTCAGTTCCCTCCGTTACGGGACACTGGTGTCGTAGTGGTCACCTATCCGTTCCACTTCAGTCCATGAGGGTATGAATGTGCATCTCAACGCCGATAGCGCTGATGCGAAGGGGTTTATATGTAGGCGCTGTATCGCTCTGCCTGATGCTCAGCGCGTGTGGGCACGGCCGTGTGAGCGCTGATGCGCAGGTTCAGCCAGACGATGCTGCATCGCCCGCTCAGCCCGCTGCATCGGCAGCGCCTGACGCTGCGCAGGAGCAATCAGCGAGCAGCGAAGCTGAGCGCCAGGGCGTGAGCGGTGAGTCGGCTGATGCATCGGACTTGCCAGTGAGCGAGCCAGCCGCCAGCGATTCGAACCTTGTGATGGTCGAGCGCGTGGTGAGCCAACATCACCACAAGATCCGCTACTGCTATGAGCGGGCGCTTCAGCAGAATACCAAGCTGGAAGGGGATGTGGTCGTTAAGCTGTCGCTCGCGCAGACTGGTGAGGTGGACGCGGCGAGCGTCAGCGTCAGCTCGCTCAAAGATGCTGGCGTGGAAGATTGCATGGTCCGCACGATCCTCACATGGCGCTTTGACGAACTACAGGGCGGGGCGATGGTGACGCACTACCCTTTTAACCTCGCGCTGAGCGCTTCGTCATCTGCTGCTCAAGCTGGTCGCCTGAAGAGCGATTCAAACGCACCTAAGCTGCACGGCTGGCTCGACAAGGAGATCATCCGCCTCATCATACGACAATACGGTAACGAGCTCCGCTACTGCTATGAGGTGGAGCTTCAGAAGAACCCCAAGCTCGCTGGGGAGGTCACTGTCAAGTTCACCATCTCCGGCACCGGCAGCGTGACCGAATCGATGGTCGTCGCCAGCACGCTCAATCATGCTGAGGTGGAGGCGTGCGTCATCCACAACATCCTCACATGGCAATTCCCGCCGCCCAAGAACGGCGGCATCGTCATGGTGACCTATCCGTTCAGATTCAGCTCGTGAGGTGTTGCTCGGCATCAGGTCTTGTGCGCATCCCAGCGGATGCTGATGGCGAGGTTGGGCTGGCAGCTTCGAGATGCACCAGTCAGGAGAGATGGTCGCTTGTGCCACGCGCACTTTTTAAGCGATGCAGCGCGCCTCACAAGAAGCATCGCTCACACACAACCTCCCGAGCGGTGCGTCGCAGGGCTCGATTTTAAGCGGGGATCGTCCAAGTCACGCCCTCACTTGCAGGCATGGTCAGTTGACTGGTCCGGTGGCGATGGCGCGCTTTTGCGGGCTTCGCCCTGCACCCACCAGGGACTACCGTCCCTGGACCCTGATGATAGGGAGCTAGCGGCTGACTTGTGCTCCCCCACTTTTAAGCGATGCGGCGCGCCCTCTCAGAGGTATCGCGCGCACGCAACCGGTGGTGCGTCGCAGCGCCTGAGGCGAGGCGCGGATCGTCCAAGCGAGCGGGTGGGGTGGGGCTGCAAGCGCGCGGCCGGGGAGGGCGCCGCGCGAGGTCTGAGGCGTTGCATCATCGCAGCGCGCATGGCGCGCGTGAGCCTGCTGTGCGGGGCCGGAGGCGGTCTGTGAGAGAGGTTGCGCCCTTAGTAGGGCGCGCGTATGATGACGACCCGTGGATGGACCGCATGGGAGCCACGCGCGGCGAGTTTGGGCCGCCGTCGCTGTGACGTCACGAGGGTTGATGTTGGCTCCCGCTCTCTGGAGTCGCGCGCGATGGAGACACGAATGATGCGAAGGGGCCTGTGTGCGTGTGTGATGTTGGCGTGTGTGACCCTCACCGCCTGCAACCAAGATCGCGCCCTCGCGGTGCGTCAGATGAACAGCGGGTTGGCGGAGAATCAAGCGGGCTTGAGCAGCGAGGCCGTGAAGCTGCTCAAAGAGGCCACCGAGCAAGACAAGACCTACGCTGATCCGCCTTACTACTTGGCTCAGCTCTACCATCAGAAGTTTAACCAGCTCGATGAGGCGGTGCGCTACTACCAGGTCGCGGTAGAGCGCGCGCCCGACAACGCGCAGATGCACTATCGCTTGGGCAGCGTGCTGGCCGAGCAGGGCAAGCACAGCGAGGCCGTCTCTCACTTTGAGCGCGCCACCAAGACCCATGAACAGTTCGCCAAGGCGTGGTTTCGCATGGGGCTCAGTCAGCTCGGGGCGAAGGCTTATCCTGAGTCGGTGGAGAGCTTCACCCGCGCGATCAAGGCCGATCCGACCATGCAGATCGGCCCCGATGATCCCGGCGGCGCGGCCTATCACGCGCTGGGCGATCTGTACCTGCGCTTTGGCTTCTATGACAAGGCGCTCAAGGTCTATGAGGATGGCGCGCGTCATAACCCCGAGGTGGCGCGCATGCACCACGGCAAGGGCGTCGCCCAGCTCAAGCTCAAGCGCGCCGCTGACGCGGTCAACAGCTTCAAGCAGACGATCGAGCGTGAGCCCGCCAACATGACCGCCTACTTCAACCTGTCCATCGCGCAGCGTGACGCGGGCCAAGTGCAAGACGCGCTCTCAAGCGTGGAGCGCTATCTGGACCGGGCCGATCCTGCCACGGAGGGGGGGCGCATGGGGGCGGCGCTGGGCATGAAGCAGTCCTTGCAAGCGCAGCTTCAGAAGTGATCTCAGCCGCCTCGGACGCGCCTGCGACGTTGTCGCAGGCGCGCCCTGTGTGCTATAGACTCGCGATGTGTATGCATCGCCCTCCCCGCGCCTGACGCCTCGCCCCCTGCCAGGATCTCCCTGCATCACCTCGCCAACACAGCCGCTCATCCTGCGCTCGGTAGGTTGGGTGAGCGGCATGAGCCGGCGAGGGGGAGCGCGCGTCTGGTCGCTGTTGGAACGACACCGCCTCGGCGCCAAGTGATAGATGGGATCCCTCTATGAACCGCGACAGCCAAGCTCAGATCACCCTCGCGTCCCTGGAGCAAAACCCTCACGACCTCGGCGCCGTCGCGCTCTTGGAGCGTCACTACGGCGCCAAGGGTCAGTGGGAGCCGCTCGTCGAGCTGCTCTACGCTCAGGCGGAGCAGGCCAGCGTGGTGGGCGCGCGCGCGCGCTTGCTGCTGGAGGCCGGACGCATCGCGGCCCATCACCTGCAAGACGCTGAGCTTGGCGCGCAGCTGTTGCGCATGGCCGCTGAGCACGCCGCGCAAGACGAGATCGCCTACGAGGTGCGCCTGTTCTCGCTCGCCATCGCGCAAGACTGGGAGAACCTCAACCAGTTCTTCGCGCAGGCCGTCGAGCAGGTCGCCAGCGCCGCTGGCCAGAGCCGCCTCTATACGCGCCTGGGTGAGGTGCTGCGCGACATGCTCGGAGACGCTGATCAGGCCTCGGAGATGTGCCGCTACGCTGTGACGCTCGATCCCGCCAACCTCGGCGCGCTGCTGAGCGCCATCGCCCTCGCCATCGCCTCCGAGCGCCCCGGGGAGGCCGCTGAGCTGCTCATCCAAGCCATTGAGGCAGCGCAGCGCGTGGAGGTCAAGGCTGACCTCATGGTCGAGCTGGGCGATCTCTATCGCGAGCAGCTCGGTGATGATGACGCCGCGCGCGCCTGCTATGAGAACGTCGTCGCCTTTGATCCTACCCATGAGGGCGCCTCGCGCGGGCTCACCGCGCTCGGCATCGACCCCAGCGCGCTTGAGCCTGAGGTCGAGCTCGTGGAGGAGGTCATAGAGGAGGTCGTGGAGGAGATCGCCCTTGAGGGTGATGACGAGGGCTACGACGAGGATGAGGGCGAGGACGAGGATGATGCGTTCAGCTTGGAGGTGATCGAGGTCGCCACCGAGGCAGTGGAGAGCGAGGCCCAGCTCATTGAGCGCGAGGCGATGGAGGAGGAGGACGACGACGAGCCCCTCGCCGTGGATGAGGCGCTGGCGCTTGAGATGTTGCCCGATCAAGCGATCGCGGTGGCGCCCGAGCTGCCCGATGGCGTCGCACAGGAGCTCGCGCTGGAGGATGGCACCTCGGAGGCCTTGGAGGTGCTCGCTGAGACCTCGGAGGCGTTTAACCCCGAGGTCGTCGAGGCCGCGCAAGCCGCGCATCTCCAAGAAGAGCCGCTGATCGACGCTGACCCCGAGGATGAGCTGCCGCCGCTGCTGGTCGAGTCGCTGCCCGAGGAGGCTGACGTCCCCGAGGCGCCCGTGCTCACTTGGCGCGAGCGCTTGCAGCTGCTGCGCGGTGAGCTTGAGGGCGCTGAAGCGGATGACGCGCGCGCGGCGCTTGTCGCGCGCATGGCCCGCAAGCTCTGGGCGCATCACGATGAGGCTCGCGAAGACGACCTGCTCGCGCTGTGGCGCGCCGCCTTCGCGACAGGGCAGGGCCGCGCGCTGTATGAGGGGCATCACTTCCGCTATGAGGGCGAGTCGCTGTGGCGTCAGATCATGCAGCTCGCGCAGCAGGCTGAGGTCGAGCCCGCGCTCGTGGCGGATATCGCGCTGTATCACGCGCACGATCTTGACGTCGCGCGCGGCGTGTCGGATGCCAATGGGCTTGAAGCTCAGCTCACGCTCATCGGCGCCATGGACGCCGCTCGCGACAACTGGCGCGTCTATCAACGCGACGTCGAGCAGGCCCTGCCTGCTGAGCTTGACCGCGATCAGCGCACCGTCGAGACGTTCTCTCGCTTGGCCAAGATGGCGCTCGCGCTCGGTGACGCCGACAAGCTGTTCGACGCGCTGCGCAGGCTCGATCGCCTCTCCGATGAGCCCGCGATCAAGGGCATGCTCCAGGTCATCTACCGTGACACAGAGAAGTGGCCCGCCTATGTGGACCTCATCAAGCAAGAGGCCGCAGCCTTACCCGCTGACGCGATCGAGGATCGCGTCGACCTGTGGCATGAGGCCATCAGGGTCTATGTCGAGCTGATGCGCAACGACATGCAGGCCATCGGCCTCTACAAAGAGCTGCTGGAGGCCGACCCCGACAATCGCCCCGCGCTCGACGCCCTCATCGCGCTCTATGAGAAGAACAACCGCACCAGCGAGCAGATCGCGCTGCTGCAGCGCAAGGCTGAGCTGACCGCCGGTCGCAAGGCTCGCGTCGCGCTGTTGTCCGAGATCGCGCGCCTGTACCTTGAGAAGTTCCGCAACCAAGCCGAGGCCATCAAGGCCTACGAGGCCGTGCTTGAGAGCGCCCCCGATCATGAGGAGGCCGTCGGCTTCCTCAAGGAGAGCTACGACAAGCGCCGCGAGTACGACAAGCTCATCGCCCTGCATCACGCCGAGCTGCGCCGTGAGGCCGATCGCGCGACCCGCTTGGAGGGGCTGAAGTCCATCGCCGTGATCGCCGCCGAGAAGCTTCGCAAGCCCGAGATCGCCGTCACGCTGTGGCAAGAGGCGCTTGAGGTTGATCCGCGCGACCTCGACGCGCTGACCGCGCTGGAGGCCCTCTACGAGAAGACCCGCGAGTATGCGCCGCTGGCCGATGTGCTTGAGCGCAAGGCGCGCCGCGTCGAGGACGACGCCGAGCGCATGAAGCTGCTCCAGAAGCTCGGCATGCTCGCCTCCGATCGCCTCGATGACCCCGAGCGCGCCATCAAGGCGTGGGCTGGCGCCCTCAAGCTCGACGCCAATGACCTCAAGGCACGCAAGGCCCTAGAGCGCCTCTACGTCGATCAGCAGCGCTGGGATGAGCTGGAGGCGCTGTTCGGCGCTAAGGAGGCCTGGGCTGAGCTCGTGCGCATGCTCGACAGCTTGGCCAACAGCAACGACCTCGATGAGGCCACGCGCGCGCAGCTCCTGCTGCGTGAGGCGCGCGTGTGTCAGGACAAGCTCGGCGACCTTGGCCGCGCCGAGCACGCGCTGGAGCGCGTGCTCCAGCGCGTTGACCCGCGCCACCCCGTCGCCGCTGAGCGCTTGGCCGCCCTGCTGCTCCAGACCGAGCAGTACGTCAAGCTCCCCCCCATCTATGAGATCCTGCTCAGCCACAAGCAAGACCCGCAGGCGCGGCGCGAGGAGCAGCTCAAGCTCGCGCGCGTTCACGCGCAGCAGCTCAACGATCCTGACACCGCCCTGTCCTGGTATGGTCAGATCTTCTGCGAAGACCCCGCGCGCCTTGATGACGCTGAGGAGATGGAGCAGGTCGCGCGCCAGAGCGGCGACTGGGCTCGCGTCACCAGCCTCTATGAGCTCGCGCTGTCCGAGGGGCAGACGCCCGAGCTGACGCTCGCGCTGCGCATGCGCTTGGCGCGCGTGCTCTACGAGGAGCAAGGCCAAGACCAGCTCGCGCAGAGTCAGCTTGAGGCTGTGCTCAGCGCTCAGCCCGATCACGACGGCGCCCTGGCCGCCATGGAGCAGATCTTCACGCACCAGCAGCGCTGGGATGATCTGATGGGCGTGTTCCAGCGCCGCCTCGCGCTCGTGGACAGCCCCGCCAAGCAGGTCCACATCCTGCACGGCATGGCCATGCTCGCTGAGGAGCAGAGCCAGAACCCTGGCCTAGCGATCACCAAGCTCTTGGAGGCCTACGCGCTGGATGAGGCCCATGAGCCCACCCTCCAAGCCCTGCACAGGCTCTACGCGCAGCAAGCGCGCCATGAGCCGCTGATGGACATGATCCGTAAGGAGATCGCGCTGGTTGACGCCCGCGTCGCCGCGCGCGGTGAGCGTGACGCCCAAGATGAGGCGCGCTTGGTCGCCCTCCACATGGAGCTCGCGCTGCGCCAGATCGCCCAAGGCAGCGCCTCACGCGAGGCCGTGGAGTCGCTCGGCTTGGTGCTCACCCTTGAGCCCCTGCATGACGAGGCGATCGCCGAGCTTGAGGCCTTCCTCCCCGAGGATCAAGACCCCGACCTGCGCACCCTCGCCGCATGTCTCATTGAGGCCTCCTACGCCCATCAAGAGCGCTGGGAGGATCTCATCGGCGCGCTCACGATCCAGGCCGAAGACAGCAAGGACGTGCCCCATCGCGTCAGCCTCTACAAGCGCATCAGCCAGATCTACGTCGAGTCGTTGGGTCACTTTGAGCCCGGCTTCGAGCACGATGGCCGCGCGCTTCGCCTGGCGCCCGATGACAAGGAGGTGCGCGATCGCCTCGCGCAGCTCGCCGAGGCGCTCGACGCGTGGCCCGAGCTGATCCAGCTCTATGAGGCCGTGCTCCCCTCGACCGGCGCCCCCACGGGCGCGCTGCATCAAGATTATCTGTTCACGCTGGCGCGCATGGTCGCCACGCGCCTGGGTGATCTGGCGCGCGCGGTCGCCTATTATGAGCGCATCCTCGCCACCGATCCTGCCTCCCACCAAGCCCTCGCGGAGCTGGAGGAGGTGCACACCCAAGCGGAGGACTGGCGCGCGCTCATCAGCGTCTATGAGCGCCAGCGCGCGCTGGCGCAAGACCCCGCGCAGGCCGAGTCGCTGCGCTTTCGCATCGCCGCCGTGCAGCAAGAGCTGCTCCAGTCGCCTGACGAGGCGATCGCCACCTATCAGACGATCCTGGAGGAGCGCGCCGATAACCGCGACGCGCTCGACGCGCTGCAGAGCTTGCTCATCGCTCAAGCACAGTGGCGAGGCCTCACGGACGCGCTGCGTCATGAGCTGAGCTTGGCCCAAGATGACGCCACGCGCCACGCCGTGCAGCTGCGCTTGAGCGAGGTGCACGCTTGGCGCTTGGATGAGCATGACCTCGCCATTGACCTCGCCAACGAGGTGCTGGCGCAGTCCTCAGGTCACGACGGCGCGCTCGACGCGCTCGATCGCCTGATGCGCGAGGCGCCCGCCGCGCCAGCCGCCCGCGCCAGCCTCATCCTCGCCCCCATCTATGAGGCCCAAGAGGCCTGGAGCGAGCTGGTCGACGCGCTGCATGTGCAGGTCAACGCCGCCGACGATGACGCCCACGCCTTGGCCCTGCTGCATCGCGCAGGGGAGCTGGCTGAGCAGCGCGTCGATGACCCCGCGCGTGCCTTCCACGCTTACGCGCGCGCCCTGCGTCACGCCCCCGAGGATGAGCGCACCCTCGCCCAGCTCTACCGCTTGGCCGAGCAGTCCTCCTCGTGGGATCTGCTGGTCGAGGCGTTCGAGCAGAGCGCGCCGCATCAAGAAGGCCTTGATGTGCGCCGTGGCCTGCTGCGTCGCGCCGCTGGCGTCTACTTGGAGCGCCTCGGGGATGTGGCCCCTGCCGCCGATCGCCTGCAAGAAATCCTCGCCTTTGCCCCCGAGGATCGCGAGTCCATTGATGACCTGGAGGGCCTGTACACCAACCTCCAAGACTACGAGCCGCTCGCTAGATTGCTGCGTCATAAGGCCACCATCTTGGCTGATCTCGACGCGCAGAAGGAGCTGCTGCGCCGCGCCGGTCAGATCGAGGAGGAGATCCTCGACAACCCCGACGCCGCCATTGAGACCTATCAAGCCGTCTTGGCCCTTGACCCCATCGACGCCCACGCGGTCGAGCGCTTGGAGCAGCTGTACTTGGGTCGTGAGCGCTGGGCGGAGCTCGTCGAGGTGCTGCAGATCAAGCTCGATCTGGCGCATGATGACGCCACGCGCCAAGAACTGCTGTACCTCATCGGCGCCCTCTACGCGCAGCAGCTTGAGCAGCTTCAAGACGCGATCGACACCTACCGTCGCGTGCTCGACATCGACTCGGCCGCTGAGGGCGCGCTTGAGCGTCTGGACGAGCTGTACGGCCTCACCGCGCAGTGGGAGGATCAGCTGCGCGTGCTGGAGCGGCGCGTGGAGCTGGCGCAGCAGAGCGACGAGCGTCATCAGCTCATGTACCGCGTCGGTCAGCTCCTGGAGCGTGAGCTGATGGAGACGCCCCGCGCGATCAACGTCTACCGTCAGGTCCTGCTCGAAGACCCTTATCAAGAGGCCACCACTGTCGCGCTTGAGACCATCATCCAGGGCGGCGAGCACGCGCTGGAGGCGGCGCAAGTGCTCCAGCCGATCTATGATCAGCTGGAGCAGTGGGAGAAGCTCATCCACGTGTATCGTCTGCGCCTGGCGACGACGCAGGACGAGGATGAGCGCTTGCAGCTCATCCGCGAGATCGCCAGCACCTACGAGGGCTGCCTGGAAGATCGCGGCGCCGCGTTCGCCGCCTATGCCGAGGCCCTGGTGTTCGCCCCCAGCAACCAAGACGTGCAAGACACGCTGTGGCGTTTGGCCGGCGATCTGGACGCCTGGGATCCGCTCATTGATCACCTCGATCTTGTCATGGGCCAGTGCGATGATCCGGTCGCCATCAACCAGCTCCAGCTCATGATCGCGCGCGCTTATGACGAGCAGCTCGGCGACGCGAGCGCCGCCATCGATCGCTACGTGCGCGTCATTGAGGCCGATCCGCTCGATGAGGTCGCCCTCGCCGCGCTCGATCGCCTCTATCAACAGCAAGGCAGCTGGGAGGCGCTCGCTGAGATCCTGAGCGCGCGCGTGGATCAGGCCGTCGAGCCCTCCGAGCGACTCGCCCTTCGCCTGCGCTTGGGTCAGGTCAACCTGCTGCTCGATCGCGTCGACGCCGCCCTCGACGCCTACCGCGCCGTGCTCGATGAGGAGCCCGACAGCATGGCCGCCATTGAGGCCCTAGAGGGCATGTTCATGGCCGGACAGGCCGTGGAGCAGACCTCCGCCATCTTGGAGCCGTTCTTCTTGGGGCGCGGTGAGCACCAGAAGGTCGTCGAGCTGTATATGCAGCGCTTGGAGCATCTGGAGGACCCCAGCGAGCGCTTCGCCCTGCTTCACCAGATCGCGCGCTTGTTCTTGCAAGAACTTCAGGATGACACCAGCGCCCTTCAGGCGCTGGGCGCCGCCCTCGTCGAGCAGCCCGCCGATGAGGACACCCTCGCCCAGATGAAGGAGATCGCCGCACGTCAGGGCGCCTGGGAGCCGCTCGTTGGCTCCATCATGCAGGCCCTGGAGGTGCAAGGTCTCGACCCAGTGGATCAGCTGCGCTTGTGGCTGGAGCTCGCCGTCATCATCGACGAGCAGATGCAGAGCCCCGACAGCGCCGAGGTCGCCTACGCCAACGCGCTCACGCTCGACGCGGGCGATGTCACCGCCCTGGCCGCGCTCGACAGGATCTTCTCCTCGCAGGAGCGCAGGGAGGAGCTCGCCAACATCCTGGAGCGTCGTATCGCGGCGACCTCTGATGACGAGGAGCTCATCGCCCTCAACGCTCGACTCGCCGCGCTCTATCAAGAGACGCTCGGTGAGAACGAGGCCGCGATCGAGCGCTATAACGCGGTGCTTCGCGTGGACCCCGCGCATATGGTGTCGCTGTCCGCGCTGTCGCAGCTCTACATGGCTGAGCAGCGCTGGGAGGACCTCTACAGCACGCTCAGCGCCATGAGCGAGCTGGTGATGGATGGCGATGAGCAGGCCCATCTGCTGATGCAGATGGCCAACCTCAGCGAGGATCTGCTCGGCCGTCGCGACGATGCGCTGCACCTGCTCGGGCGCGTGCTCGATCTGCAGCCCGATAACCGCGACGTGCTCGACCTCTTGCGCAGGCTCTACATCGCTGAGGAGCGCTGGCAGGAGCTCGTCCAGGTCATCGAGCGCGACATCACCCTCGCCCAAGAGGATGAGGAGCGCTTGGCGCTGTATGAGAACCTCGGCGTGATCTATGGCGAGCGTCTGGACAATGAGGAGCTGTCGCTTGAGGCGTGGCTGCAGGCCAGCGCCATTGAGCCGGACTACCTGCCCGCGCTTGAGGCGCTGCGCGATCTGTACGCGCGTCGCGGCGACTACATGGAGCTGTCGGCGGTGCTCGCGCGCATGCTTGAGAACCCTGGCGTGGATGAGGATCGTCTGCGCAGCTTGTGGGTCGAGCAGGCCGACATCCAGGGTAACATGCTCATGCAGCCCGAGGAGGCGATCCTCGCGTGGCGCAGCGTCCTGGCCATCGCCCCTGGCGATGAGACCGCGCTCGACAACCTGGAGCACCTCTACCTCCAAGAAGGGCACTGGGAGGAGTCCATCGCCGTCTTGGAGCTGAAGATCGATCGCCTCGATGATGAGGCCGCGCGCTTGGAGACGCTGCGCCAGATCGCCAGCATCTGCGAGGCGAAGCTCATGGATCGCGGCCGCGCCGCCGCCTACTACGAGCAGATCCTGGAGCTGACCGGCTACGATGAGGACGCCTACGCTGCCCTGGAGGAGATCTACACCCAGCTGGGCGATGAGGAGTCGCTGTCGCTGTTGGTGAACCTCTACATCGATCGCGCGAGCCAGCTGGCTGACGAGCCCGTCGAGCGCGTGACCATCCTGCGTCGCGCGGCGGGCATCTTCGAGCAGCAGCTTGACAGCCCCCCCAGCGCCTTGGTGGTCTTAAGCTCCGCGCTGTTGCCCGAGACGATCGCCCAAGAGGAGCTGCTCGCTGAGCTGATGCGCTTGGCGCAGGTCACGGGCGCGTGGAACGACCTGCTGGCGCGCTTTGATGAGGTCCTGCCTTATGTGCAAGACCCACAAGACGCCTTCACCCTCCACGCCGCCGCAGGCCGCATCCTGGCCCACGAGGTCGATCGTCCCGACGACGCCGTCTATCACTTGCAGCGCGCGCTGCACTTCGTGCCCGATGACGTGGACGTGATGGATCTGCTGATCCAGCTCTACCGCGATCTGTTCGCATGGCCGGAGCTCGCGCAGACGCTGCGCGCGCGCATTGAGCAGACCTCTGATCCGGTGGATCGTGCTGAGCTGTGGCGCCAAGCGGGTGAGGTCTATGAGACGCAGCTGGCGGAGGCTGACAACGCCATCATGGCGTATGAGCACATCCTCGCCATTGATCAGGCTGACCTGCTGGCCATTGAGGCGCTGGAGCGGCTGTTCGAGACGTTCGAGCGCTGGCAAGAGCTCGTCGACCTCCTGTCGGTCAAGGCCAACGTGGTGTTCGACCCCGAGGATGTCGTCGCCATCCGCCTGCGCGTGGCCGCCGTGTATGAGGATCGTTTGGGCGAGCCTGAGCGCGCGATCGCGGCCTACAATGAGGTCCTGGCCGTGGATCAGGCCCACCTCGACGCCCTCGCCGCGCTGGAGCGCCTCTACGCCGACGCGGACCGCTGGCATGACGTGCTTGATGTCGCTGAGCAGCAGCTCGTGGCCGCCCCTGAGCTCAACGATCAGGTCCTCATCCAGGGCAAGATCGCGCTCATCCATGAGGAGCAGTTCCAGGACTACGACCACGCCATCGACGCCTATCATAAGGTGCTCGCCATTCAGCCCGGCAATGAGACGGCCATCCAGAACCTGGAGCGGCTGTACTTCCAGCTTGAGCGCTGGTTTGACCTCGTGGACGTCGTCGAGACGCACGTGCAGGTCACCACCGAGCGCGACCAGCAGGCGGCGCTGCTCAATGAGCTTGGCCGCGTGCAGCGCGATCACATCCGTGACCCGCACGCCGCCATTGAGGCGTTCGTGCGCGCGCTGGAC
Organism: uncultured Bradymonadales bacterium; assembly: GCA_964468515.1. Taxonomy (GTDB): domain Bacteria; phylum Myxococcota_A; class Bradymonadia; order Bradymonadales; family Bradymonadaceae; genus CAYXWB01. The sequence goes on from CAYXWB010000005.1 coordinate 40,986, forward strand.
TTGGCGCCCGCGCAGCCTGAGGTGTGGCAAGAGCTTGGCGAGCTGTATGAGCAGACCGAGGCCTGGGACAGCGCGGTGGAGGCGTACCTGCGCCGCGTCGATCTCACCCACGAGTCTCCCGCGCGCATCGCCCTGTTCACCCACATCGGTGAGCTGTACGAGAACCGCCTGCTGTCCGATGATGGCGCTGAGGGCGCTTACCTGGAGGCCCTCAAGCTCGATCCTGTCCACGCCCCCGCCTTGGAGGCGCTTGAGGCGCTCTACGCGCGCCGTGAGGACTGGCAGTCGATCATCCGCGTGCTGCGTCAGGCGGAGGGCAGCTCGCGCGACCTCAACCAGCAGGCCCGCTTCCTGTCTGCGATGGGCAGCGTCTATGACCGCAGGCTTGATGATCAGGTCAGCGCCCAGCGCTACTATGAGCAGGCCTTGGAGCTTGACCCGCGCGTGCTTGAGGCCGCTGAGCCGCTGATCGACGTGTACATCCGCGAGCAGCGCTTTGAGCGCGCGCTGCCGCTGCTGCGCAAGGTGCTGGCCACCTTCCAAGAGCCCGGCGCGCGCCCCTCGGCTGAGGCGCGTCACATGCGCCACCTCCAGATGGCGCAGACCTGCGAGCAGCTCGGCCTGTTCGATGAGGCGCTTGATCAGTACTACCACGCCTATGAGATCGACCCCACCAGCATGGAGGGCTTGCTCGGCTTCGCGCGCCAGCTCTACCGCCATGAGGATCTGGAGCAGGCGCTCAAGATCTATCAGAGCTTGCAGCTGCAACACATGGAGCGCATGTCGTCAGCCGACGCCTGCGCCATGTTCTATCAGTGCGGCATGATCAAGCAGCGCACCGGCGATCGACGCCGCGCGCTGGAGTTCTTCGAGAAGGCGCTTGAGTACGACCCCGCTCACAAGGAGTCGGGCGCGGCCTTGCTTGAGAACTACGAGGCCACCGGCCAGTGGGAGCGCTACATTGAGCTGCGCCGCTATCAGCTCCAGTCTGAGCCCGACGCCACCGTGCGCTACGCGCACCTGTCACGCATCGGTGACGTCTACGTCAACGAGCTCAAGCAGGACGCCTCCGCCATCGTGGTCTACCTGGAGGCGCTGGACCTTGACCCCAAGAGCCTGATCGTGCTGCGCAAGCTGCTCGATCTGTACACGCGCTCGCGCCAGTGGGTCGAGGCCATCGACATCCTCAAGCAGCTCATCGAGGTCGAGACGGACGTGCGCCGTCAGGCCAAGTTCGCCTACACCATCGGCGTGGTGTACCGCGATGAGCTGCGCGATCCGGGCGCCGCCGTGCAGTTCTTCGAGCAGGCGCTGGACCTGGACCTGGCCAGCATGCTCAAGGCCTTCGAGGGCATCGACCGCATCCTCACCGACTTGAAGGACTGGAAGAGCCTGGAGCGCGCTTATCGTCGCATGCTGCACCGCGTGGCGAGCGAGGAGAGCGACCAGATGAAGGCCCTCTACCTGCTGCTGTGGCAGAACCTCGGTGAGATCTATCGCACCCGCTTGGGCAAGCTCGACGCCTCCATCCAGGCCTTCCAGATGGCCAGCGAGCTGAGCCCCGCCGATGAGAAGCTCCACCTGATCCTGGCTCAGCTCTATGAGACGAGCCAGAACGTCGAGGGGCTCATCGTCCAGCACCGCAAGCTCATCGAGCACAACCCCTTCCGCATTGAGAGCTACCGCGCGCTGTTCAAGGCGTATCTTGCCACCAAGGCCTTTGATAAGGCCTGGTGCATGGCCAGCGCGCTGTCCTTCTTGCAGAGCGCCAATGACACCGAGGAGAAGTTCTACCGCGAGTATCTGGGCGCCAACCTCAAGCCCGCGCGCGTGACGCTCAACGCCGAGCTGTTCGGCATGCTCGTCCACCCCGATCAGGATCCCATCACCACCAACATCATGGTCCAGATCACGCGCGCCTTCGCGCCGACCTATGAGAAGGACCTGCGCGAGCAGGGCATCAACAAGAAGAAGGATCAGCTCGACCCCAACGACAAGCTGCTGTTTAGCAAGATCTTCAGCTATGTCGCCAGTCGCCTCCAGCCCGTGGGGCTGATCCCCGTGCCTGAGCTGTACCTGCGCCGCGATCAGGCCGTGGGTGTCGTCAACGCCCGCACCGCGCCGCCCGCGCTCATCGTGGGCGCCGACATGCTGCAAGGCAAGGACGAGCGCGAGCTCGCTTACATCATGGCCAAGCGCTTGGGCATGATGCTGCCTCAGCACTACATGGCCAACCTCGGCCTGCCCACCGAGTACCTCAAGGCCTACTTCCTCACCGCGATGCACATCACCGATCCGTCGCTGGGCCTTGACCGCACCGTCGCGCAGATGCCCGAGCTGGTCGCCTCCTTCCAGGCAGCCGAGCGCGTGCATGTGGGCCTCATGATCCAGGTGCAGAAGTACACCGCCACGTTCCTCAAGAGCGGCAGGAACCCGAACCTGTCGCAGTGGCTCATCGGCGTGGATCACACCACCACGCGCCTGGGCCTCTTGATGTGCGGCGATCTCAAGAAGGCCGCCTCCTGCATCAAGAACGACCCGCAGGCCGTCAGCAAGCTCTCCGTCAAGGACCGCATCAAGGAGATGGTGCTGTTCTCCATCAGCGAGGAGTACTTCGAGCTGCGCCGTCAGCTCGGCCTCGCCATCGGCGGCTGAGCTCACTGGCTTGGACGACGCGCGCGCTTCGCGCGCGCGTCGTCTAGGTCGCCGCCGACGCGCCCCGGTCACGCGTGACCGGGGCGCGCTTGTGTCAACCCTTCGCCTCGCGAGCGCGCTCATGCTCATCATCTGCCCCACCCCCATCGGCAACCTCGACGACGTCACCCCACGCCAGCTCGACGCGCTGCGCCGCGCCGACGTCATCGCCTGCGAGGACACCCGCGCCACAGGCAAGCTGCTGGAGCTGCTCGGGATCGCGCGCCAAGAGGGTAAGCCCGCGCTGTTGAGCTACCATGACCACAACGCGCGCGATCGCGTCGGCCAGCTCATCGAGGCGATGCAGCAGGGCCAGCGCGTCGTGCTCGTCTCCGACGCGGGCACCCCCACCATCTCGGACCCTGGCTTTCGCCTCGTGCGCGAGGCCACCCTCGCCGGGCTCACCGTCAGCGCGCTGCCTGGCCCCGTGGCCGCCATCGTCGCGCTGAGCGCGGCCGGGCTGCCCACCGACCGGTTCATCTTTGAGGGGTTCTTGTCCGCGCGCCAATCGGCGCGCGTGCAGCGCCTTGAGGCGCTGCACGCGCTGGGCCTCACCGCCGTGCTCTATGAGTCGCCCCATCGCCTCATCGCCACCTTGGAGGATGTCGTCACCGTGTTCGGCGCCGAGCACGCCGTCTGCATCGGGCGCGAGCTGACCAAGCTCCATGAGGAGTATGTGCGCGGCGCGGCGAGCGAGGTCTTGGCGACGCTTCAGGCGCGCGATCGGGTGCGCGGTGAGCTGGTGCTGATCTTGGCCCCCGCCGAGCTGCGCGAGCGCCAGTGGTTGAGCGGAGAGGCGCTTGATACGCGCATCCGCGAGCTGCTGGCGCAGCAGCTGCGCACGCGTGACGTGCGCGACGCCCTCATCAGCCAGGTCGAGCTGTCCAGCTCCGAGCTGTATGAGCACATTGAGCGGGTGCGGCGCGGCTGAAGCGGCGCTGCTTCAGCCGCGCCGCTCAGCAGGCAGGGTCGCACACTTGGGCTCCCCCACTTTTCAAGCGATGCTGCGCGCTCTTACAGCGCGCTCGCTCACACGCCCCGGTAGAGGCGAGCTCCCGTTCGCTTTGGCGCTTCGATTCGCCCCAGTCAGGAGAGATGGTCGCTTGTGCCTCTCGCACTTTTAAGCGATGCGGCGCACCCGCTGAGCGCATCGCTCACACACAACCTCCCGAGCGGTGCCTCGCAGCGCTTTATTCTAAGCGGGGATCGTCCAAGTCACGCCCTCACTTGCAGGCTACGGGATGAACCGGCGCGCGGGTGCGTGTGCGCGCTGGCGCGTCATCCGAGCGTGGACTGCTCAAGCTCCAGCTTGTGCTCCGCGCCCTCGCGCGCCTCGCGCAAGATGTACGCGCCGAGCCCAGAGACGATGATCCCTGGCCACCATGGGATCATGCCCTTGAACAGCCCCCAGCTCGCGGCCAGGCTGTAGCCTTTGACCACGACGTCGATGTAGTGCACCAAGCGGTACAAGGTGAAC